>DASVQJ010000128.1:0-51078 GCA_036389235.1 Pyrinomonadaceae bacterium
ACTCGACGTCGAGTGACGGCGCTTCTCTTTCAAGCGTGCCCAAGCACGTCTTGGCGGGTGGGATGCCCGCGCCCCCGGGTGGGGGCTAGGCCCGCGGCTTCAGAACTGGTAGCGCAGGGCGAACTGCATGACGCGGCCCGCCTTGGTCTCGTTGAGCGGCGTCTGCGTCGAGGTGAAGCGGCCGAAGTCGGCGCTGGCCTCGGGCTTGAAGATGAACGGGTCTTGCGGGAGGCTCTGGTCGGCGAGCGTGTTCGCGTCGAACCTCTGCGTGTTGGTGACGTTGAAGACCTCCCAGCGGAACTGGAGGCTGTGCCCCTCCCAGGGCATCTTGAAGGACTTGTAGAGCCCCGCGTCGAGCGAGATGTAGCCGGGGCCGCGGATGATGTTGCGGTCGCCGGCCTCGCCGGGCCGCGCGTCGCGGAAGCTGCGGAGCGCGGCGGTCGGGTCGGCGAAGAGGTTCGGGTCGCCGGGGCCGCGCGTCGGCGACTCCCTGAGGGGGGCGACGCGCACGCCGTTCGACTGCACGTTCCAGTTCGTCGCCCAGCGGTCGGACTGGAAGAAGCCGCCGAGCACGGGCAGCCCCGTGTTCCAGCGGAAGATGCCCGTCAACTGCCAGCCGCCGATCACGCCGTCGGCCCAACGGTTCATGTCGTGGCCGAGCCAGCGCCCGCGCCCGAGGGGCAGGCCGACGAGCCAGTTGGCGTTGATGATGTGGCGCACGTCGAAGTCGGAGCTGGCGTAGTTCAGCGAGGGGTCGAGCGGGTTGACGATGAACGCCGTCCCGTAGCCCGTCGAGCTTTGCAGGCCCGACGCGTCGTCGAGCGAGTGGGCCAGCGTGTAGTTGAAGTCGAAGACCACGTCGTTCCGGAGCCGCTGGCGCACCGAGAACTGCGCCGAGTTGTAGTTCGAGTTGGCGACGGTCGAGAAGGCCGAGAGCGCCGCGTACTGCGGGTGGAAGAACGTGTTGTTGAAGACCGAGACGGGGCGGTCGTCCCAGAGGAGCTGCGCGAAGGTGTAGTCGGTCGAGTTGCGCCCGCCGACCGAGGGCAGCGCGAAGCGGCGGTAGGCGGCCTGCGTCGCCGTCAGCACCGTCGGCGTGTTGAAGATGCTGTAGGTGCCGGCGAGGCCGGGGAAGAAGTTCTCGAAGAACGGGATCGACTGCACCGACGTGATGGGCACGCCGGCGTAGCGCAGGTCGACGAGCCGGTTGGCCGCCTCGTACCAGGTCATCCCCGACTTCGGGTCGCGGATGTTGTTGAGGTGCATGATGTCGCGCGTCGCCAGGAGCTTGCGCCCGAAGCGGCCGACGTAGGCGGCCTCGAACGAGAGCCCGTGCCCGACCTCGCGGCCGTAGGAGAAGTTGACGCTGTGGTTGTAGGGCGTCGTGATCGTGTCGTCGAGCGACTGCTCGATGCGCTGATCCTCGTCGGCCGGCGTGGTCAGCGGGAACGTGAGCGTGGAGGGGATGTTGAACCCCTGCGCGACGAGCAGCGCGCGGATGTCCTGGCTGCCGCCCGTGAAGAGCGGCCCGAGGCGGTCGGCGACGTTGAAGGTGTTGGCCGCGATGGAGGGCGCGGCGCTGAAGCCGAGCGACGAGTTGAGGTCGAAGTTGACGGCGAGCTGGCTCCCGATGCGGTCGTAGACGAGGCGGTAGCCGCCGCGGATGACGCTCCGGCCGCCGCGCCCCACCAGCCGGCCGAAGAAGTTGTCGCCGAAGTCGGGCGACCAGGCGACCGAGACCGACGGGGCGAAGTTGTTCCAGTCCTGGCTGTAGTAGCCGGGCCGGTCGTTGGCCTTGCCGGCCTTATCTAACGTAATCAGCTCGTTGAAGGGGACGCCCTGCTCGGCGCTCTCGACGCGGCGGCGGAAGTAGTCGCCGAGGCTGACGGTCGGCTTGACCTGCGTGCCGTTCGCCTCGTAGACCGGCGTCGAGGTGGACCAGCGCACGCCGTAGTTGAGCGTCAGGTTCGGCCGCCAGCGCCAGGAGTCCTGCCAGTAGAGCTCGTACTCCTGCGTGGCGAACGTGCGGCGGCTCGGCGTGCCGACCGGCTGGAGCGCGCCCGCGGCGTCGTACTGGAGGCCGGCGTTGTACTGCGAGAAGCGGCCGATGATCGCCGTCAGCGCGTCGCGCAGGTCGGTCTCGGAGTTCGAGGCCAGGTCCTCGAAGATCGGCTCGCTGCACGTCTCGTTGTCGAAGATGACCACGTCGCCCGAGCAGTCGTAGTAGGACGGGTTGGTCGTGGCGAAGTCGTAGGAGGCGGCCGAAGAGTTGCGGCTGTTCCGGATGAGCCGGACGTTGCCGCCGAACTGGTAGGTGTGCGACCCCTTGAGCCACGACAGGTCTTCGACGAAGTTGTGGACGGGGGTCACGCGCTCCAGCGTCCGCTTGAAGCCGACCGGCGCGAAGATGAAGCGGAAGGTGGTCGAGTTCGCGGTCGAGTCGCCCTGGTCGGTGAAGGCCGCGCGCGTGTAGCCGTAGGTCAGGCGGTTGACGACGTTGTTCGAGGCCGTCCAGGAGTGGCCGAACGCGATGCCCTTCGGGTGGTTCCAGAGCGTGAGCCCCGGCGTGTCGGGGAAGCACTGGATGTTGTCGGCCGCCGACGCGCAGTTGGTCGAGCCGTAGACGGTGTGCGTGACGTTGTCGTTCTGGTAGTTGGTGCGGACGAAGAGCGTCTGCCGGTCGGTCACGTTCAGGTCGAAGCGCGCGATGTAGGTGTTGAGCCGCGCCGGGGTGCGGGCGTTGAAGCGGAAGCCGGCCGTGTTCAGGCCGTCGCCGACGTGCGCGTCGTTGGCCGGGTAGCGGTGGGCGGCCGCCGCCAGCGCCGAGAGCGCCGCCGGGTTGATGCCGGGCGTGGCGCCGTTGGCCGCGGTGTAGGCCGCGTTGATCTGCGCGACGTTGAGGCAGCGCACCCCCGCGGGCGTCCCCGCCGGGCAGGAGGGGTCGCTCGCCCCGCTGTCGGTGAAGTAGCGCACGATGCCCTGGCCGAGCGTGGGCAGCGGCACCTCGCGCAGGACGGGCGCCTCGGACGCCTCGCGCAGCCCCTCGTAGTTGAAGAAGAAGAAGGCGCGGTCCTTCTTGAGCGGCCCGCCGAGCGAGCCGCCGAAGACGTTGCGCAAAAGCTGCGGCCGCGGGGCGACGGGGTCGCCGACCTTCTGTAGCCCGAGCTGCACGGGGAGGTCGGCCGACGTGTAGTGGCCGGCGGCGTTGTTGAACCAGTCGTTGGCCGTCGTCACCGTGTTGCGGTGGTACTCGTAGAGCGAGCCGTGGAACTGGTTCGTCCCCGACTTGGTGACGAGCGAGACCTGCGCGCCGGAGGAGCGCCCCTGCTCGGCGTTGGCGTTCGAGGTGACGACGCGGAACTCCTGGAGGCTGTCGGGCGTCGAGCGCAGGACGGAGGCGAACGCCTCGTCGGTCACCACGTCCAGGCCCCTCTGCTGCTCGTTGACGTCCACGCCGTCGAGCATGACGTTGGCCTGGTCGGCGCGCCCGCCGTTGACGTAGCCGCCGCGCGTCACGCCGGTCTGGAGCGAGAGCAGGCCGACGACGTTGCGCGCGTTCAGGGGGAGCTGTTCGATGCGGCGGTTCTCGAACGCCGTGCCGAGCGTCGCGTCGGCGGTGTTGAGCGGCGCCTCGGTCGCGCCCGTGACGGTCACGGTCTCGGTTTCGAGCCCGGCCTCGACCGCCACGTCCACGTCCACGGGCGTGTCCACGAGCGCGCGCACGTCGGGCACCGAGACCTTCTTGAAGCCGCGCGCCTCGACCTCGACGCGGTAGGTGCCCGGCGGGACGGCGGCGAAGGTGTAGGTGCCCTCCTCGTTGGTCGTCTGCGCGCGCGTGAAGTTCTTCTCCACGTCGGTGAGCGTCACGCTGGCGCCCGTGACGACGTTGCCCTGCTGATCCCTGACCGTGCCGCGCACGGTCGAGCGGCCGGCCTGCGCCGACGCGGCGGGGGCCGCGAGCAGCGACGCGAGCAGGCCGAAGACGAGGGCCAGCGCGCGGCTGCGGGGTAGTGCGGGTCTTCTCATCGGTTGCCTCCTGGGCTGTGTGCTGAGCCGTGCGGCCCGGGCGGGCGTCTCACCCGCGCGGCCGCGTCTGAAACGGGTCGTAAACCTTGTGTCGGATCAGGGCAAAGAACGGATGAAAGGCGAAGGACCGGATGAACGATTCGGCTGACGAATTGAGCAACTGACGTTCCACGCGCCCGGGCCTGGCGCGCGGCCTTCACGTCTGAGCATTCCTGAGGTTTTTTTCGGAGTCGGTGTCGGGGCGCGCGTCATCATATCCGAAAATCCGAATCGGGTATAGTTTTTCGTGGGAAGGCCCGCGCCCCTAAAAATAATTTAGCGGCCGGTAAAAATTTTTTCGCGGCCGGTAATATCGCGCCGCCGCGCGCACCTTACACGAACGGAATCGTCGGGGAGTCGAAGACGACCGGCGCCCACGCTTTGAAAAGTCAGCCGGCCCCGGCCGGCTCACGAGCCCTGGTTTCAAGGGCCGCCCTTCGAATGGGGGGCGGCGCGCAGAAGACCTCGACTGCGCGCGAAGTCCGCTTGGTGCGTCAGAAGGTAGCGCACGCGCGCCTTGGAGGCTGTGGCGCTGCGCGAAGGCTTCGGCGAGACGCGGAGCTTGCTCTTGACGACGCCGCGGACGACCGAAGCGGCGTGCTCCTCGAAGAGCAGCGTGAGCAGGCGCTCGCGCCCGGCCTCGCCCTCGGCCCGCGGGAAGGGGAGCGGCAGCGCGTCCGTCTCCGTCGTCAGCGCGTGAGTCTCCATCGCCGGGGCGTAATCTTAAACGAAGGTGATCCCTTTCGCCGCCCCTTTACGCGTTAGAGGGTCGGAGCGCGGAAATCTTCCCCGGGCGCCGGTAATATGGCGCGGCCCCCGACACCTTACACCAGCGAAGTATCACGCGCGGGCCGACACACACGGCCCCGCGTCCCCCGAATAAAGGAGCCTGAAAAATGTTCAAGCTATCGCTCGCACTAACGCTCTGCGTCCTCTTCTCCGCCGGGGCGTCGGCGGCAGACCTCTCGACCGTCACGCTCTTCAACCCCGCCGCCTTCGAGGCCCCCGAGAGCGTGCAGTTCGACCGCCACGGCAACGCCTACGTCAGCCTCGCCCTGACCGGCGAGGTCAGGAAGATCGCGCCCGACGGCACGCAGACGACGCTGGCCTTCCTCCCCATCCGCCCAGACGTACAGCCCTGCGGCAACTCCTTCGGCCTCCCCATCATGGGCTCCGTCGCGCTCGACCATCAGGGCAACGTCTACGCCTCGGTCAACTCGTGCGACCCGGCGCAGCTCGGCGTGTGGAAGGTGACGCCCTCGGGCGCGGCCTCGCTCGTCGCGGGGCTGCCGCAGGGCGCGGCGCCGAACGGCATCGCCTACCACGACGGCTGGCTCTACGTGGCCGACACGCTGCTCGGCCAAGTCTGGCGCATACACTCGGACGGGGCGGGCGCGGCCGAGGTCTGGTCGAACGACTCGCTTCTGACGCCGCTCTTCCTGCCTTTGATCCCGGGGCCGAACGGCTTGCAGGTCTTCCGCGGCGAGGTCTACGTCGCCGTCTCCGACCGCGCGCACGTCGTCGCAATCCCGATCAAAGGGGACGGCTCGGCCGGCGCGGCGCGCGTCCACGCTTCGGGCGTCGGGCTCGACGACTTCGCCTTCGACGTGCACGGCAACCTCTACGGCACGACCGACCCCTTCAACACGCTGGTGCGCGTCGGCCCCGACGGGACGCAGACCGTGCTCCTGACCGCCGCCGACGGCCTCGACGGCCCGACCTCCGCGACCTTCGGCGTCGGCCGTGACAGCAAGAGCCTCTACGTCACCAACGCGGCCTTCCCCTTCTTCCCCGGCCCCAACCCGCGCCGCCCGAGCCTCATGCGTTTCGAGGTCGGCGTCCCCGGCCAGCCGCGTCCGTAGATGTTGTCTTGAGTTCTGGCGGGTGGGGATTCAGCCGCAGAGACACAGGGGGTTTAAGAACAATTTCAAATTCTGAAATTTGAAATTCTTAAACCCCCCGTGTCTCTGCGGCTGAACCGTCTGACGCCTACTCGATGTGGTCGAGCAGGTGGCCCATCTTGGCCTTCTTGGTGCGGAGGTAGTGCATGGCGGCGTCGGCGGGCTCGACTTCGAGCGCGACGCGCTCGACGACGCGCAGGCCCGCCTCCTCCATCGCGCGCAGCTTCAGAGGGTTGTTCGACATCAGGCGCACCCGGCAGAGCCCCAGGTCGAAGAGCACCTCGGCGCACTGCCTGTACTCGCGCAGGTCTACGGCGAGGCCGAGCTGCTCGTTGGCCTCGACCGTGTCGGCGCCCTCGTCCTGCAAGGCGTAGGCGCGAATCTTGTTGATGATGCCGATGCCGCGCCCCTCCTGGAGCTGGTAGACGATGGCGCCGCGCCCCTCGCGCTCGATGAGCTGCATGGCGCTGTGGAGCTGCCGGCCGCAGTCGCACTTGGTCGAGCCGAACACGTCGCCCGTCAGACACTGCGAGTGGATGCGCGCGAGGGTCGGCTCGTCCGGGTTCAGGTCGCCCTTGTAGAGCGCGACGAACTCCTCCTCGCTCGTCTTCGAGCGGTAGCCGGCGATGCGGAACTCGCCGACCTCCGTCGGCAGCCGCGCCACGGACACGCGCTCGACCGTCAGCGCCTGCTTCGCCCAAGGGCAGTCCAGTGTCACTTCTTCTTTCAACGTCGGGACTCCTTTGGGTTGAATTATAGGAGCGCCGCGCGCGCGCGACAAGGAAGGCGCGGCCGCCCGGCGCGGCCCGCGGCCGCGCCCGCGCGAAAAATTTTCCCCGCCGGGCGCGCGCCCGCGCTAAGATGCGGCCCGGCGGCGCGAGGCGCGCTCGGCCGCCCGCCCCGGAGATGAGAAGCGAACCCGGAGACACGACCGTCCAGATGCCGCGGCTCGGCGCGCAGGGCGCCCGCCACCCCGCGCTCGTCTTCCTGCGCGGCGAGCTGCTGGCCGCGCCCATCCCGCTCGAACGCGACGAGGTGACGCTCGGGCGCGCGCTCGAAGCCGACGTGCGCGTCAACGACGCGCGCGCCTCGCGCATGCACGCGCGCATCACGGTCGAGCGCGACGCCGCCTCGGGCGGCGTGCGCTACCGCATCACCGACCTCAACTCGACCAACGGCACGCTGCTCAACGGCCAGCCCGTCTCGGACGCCTACCTCCAGGACGGCGACAAGCTCACGGTCGGCGAGCAGCTCCTCCGCTTCGACCTCCTCGACGACATCGACCGCGAGTACCAGCGCCAGATTCACCGCCTCCTCGCGCACGACGAGCTGACCGGGCTGCTCACCAGCAAGTCCTTCTTCTCGGAGCTGCGGCGCGAGGCCGCCCGCGCCGAGACCGAGGCGCGGCCCTTCTGCGTGCTGATGATGGACCTCGACCACTTCAAGACGGTCAACGACACCCACGGCCACCTCGTCGGGAGCCAGACGCTCGAAGTGGTCGGCTCGCTCATCACGGGCGCGCTGCGCGCGGGCGACGTGGCCGCGCGCTTCGGCGGCGAGGAGTTCGCCGCCTTCCTCCTCAACGCCGACTGCGCCCAGGGGCTCGTCGCCGCCGAGCGCGTCCGCACGGCCATCGAGTCGCACCACTTCCCGGCCACGCGCCGCGGCGCGCCCAACGAGACGGACGAGACGCTCCGCATCACCATCAGCCTCGGCGTCGCCGCCTACCCCGAAGACGCGCGCGACCCCATCGAGCTGGTCGAACTCGCCGACACGGCCCTCTACCGCGCCAAGAACCTCGGCCGCAACCGCGTCGTCGCCTACTGCGTCTCCCCGCCCGACCTCCGCCCCGCCGGCCAAGGCCCCGGCGAGCCCCGCTGAGGACAGAGTCTTGCGGCGCGCAGGGAATCTGATATCATACGCGCACCGCCGGACAACCCCCTTTCGAGTTCCGCTTCGAGCGCGTCCCTGAAGCGAGACCGGTCTGTCGCGCACATGGTTGAGGTGAGGATGAGAGTGAGGCTTACGTCCGTCATCAGGTTTGCGGTCGGCGCCGCCGTGGCGGCGGCCGCGGCGCTCTCGCCGGACGCGTCGGCGCAGACCCCCGCCCCGAGTCAGCCGCCCGCGCGCGGGCAATCGCGAACCGCGACGGCGCGCCCCGCGCCGCAGCGTCAGGTCGTGCCCCTTGAGACCGAAGCCGACGCGGGCGCGGATGTCTCCATCAACGCGCGCGTGACGGCCGACTCTTTGCGCTTCGAGAGGGTGCCGAACCCGCGCGTCGAGTTCACGGGGCGGCCGCGGCGCGAGACCGCCTGGGAGTCGGAGCGCGAGAACCTGCCGCAGCAGGTACGCCCCGGCGAGACCTACCGCAACGTAGGCATCACGCTCCACATCCGGAGCGTCTTCGCGGACATCGACCGCATCGTCGCGGAGGCGCTCGGCGAAGTTCCCGTCGACGACGACGCACAGCCGGCGACCACGCCGCCCCGGCCGCCCGGCACGAACACGCCGCCGGCAGAGTCGAACACTCCCCCGGCCCCCGCTAAAGACGCTACCTCGGCGCGGCCGAGGCGCGGGCCGGCGCGCAGCGGGAGGGTGAATTGAGGCTCGACAATCTTCTTTCGGCGGCGGCCGCCCGTCTTTCGAGACTTGTCGTCGTGTGCTTCGTCGTCGCCGCCGCGTCCTCGGTCTCGTTCGCGCAGACACAGGCCGGCGACGAGCGCGCGGCCGCGCCCGCACGGTCGACGGCCGACGAAGAGTTCGACTTAAACATCGAACGGCGGCGCATCAGCGAGAAGGACTTCCACGCGGAGACCGCGGTCGAGACGGACGGCGCGCGCGGCCTGCGGCTCGGCGTCGGCGTCGCCCTGCGCGCGAGCAACATCGAAGTGCTCCTGCTCGGCGTGCGCGGGCACGTCCGCTTCCGCGGGAGCCTCGCGCCCGTGCTGCGCCTGCTCGAAGCGCGCCGCCCCGCGCCGACACAGACGCCCCCGCCGTAAGTCGCCTCGAAGTTTTACGAACGAGTGGAAACCCCCGCCCGCACTCCAGACGTTTTCATCAAACTTTTTCGGAGGGAACGATGAAGAAGCTTGTTCAAGCCGGAGCAGTCCTGCTCCTCGCCCTCTGCGCGGGCGCTCACGCGCAGACGCCGGCCACGACGACCACCAGCCAGGGCGACGACAACACCTCCATCAACGCCAGCGCGACGGGCACGCGCACCGCGCGGCAGCAGCCGACGCCGCGCCCGAGCCCGCCGGCCGTCTCGCCCGTCCGACCGCTCTCGCAGGAGGACATACGCCGCCAGCAGGAGGCGAGCGAGCGCCGCCGCCAGTCGGCGGCCTCGGGCGACCCGGACGTGCTCCTCGACATCCCGAACCTCTCGGTCGAAGAGATAACTTTGAAGGTGAAGAACCTGCGCGCGCACGTCTCCCTGGACGCGCGGCTCGCCAACCTCCTGCAACTGACCGCGGGCGCCGACGCCACCATCGACGACGTCGACCTGACCATCAAGGGCGTGCGCGCCGAGGCGCTGCTCAAGGTGAGGCTCGACAACGTGGCCGCCATCATCGACCGCACGCTGACGACCATCGACCGCAACCCGCAAATACTCGAACGGCTCCTCCAGACCGTCGATAACACGGTCGGCACGGTCGGCGGCGTCGCCAACACGGCGCTGCAACCCGGCGGCGTCGTAGACCGCACGGTCGGCACCGTCGGCCAGACGCTCAACAACGTCACGCAGCCCGGCGGGCTTCTGAGCACGACCGTCAACACCCTCGGCCAGACCGTCCAGAGGGTCGTGGATCGCTCGGGCAACATCGTCGAGCGCACGCTCGACACGGCCGGCACCGTCGTCAACCAGCGCACCGTCGGCAACGTCACCTCGCTCACGCAGCAGGGCGCCGACGCGACCAACGCGACGGGGCAGACCGTCCGCCGCGTCCTCGACACCACGGGCGCCGTCATCGAGCTCACGCTCGACGCCGCGGGCCGGGTCGTCAACTCGCGCGTCGTCAGCCAGGCCACCGGCCGGCCGTAAGCGAGTAGACAGTAGACAGTAGTCAGTAGGGGACGAGCGACAGCGTGGCTCTCGTCGATTGATGACGAGAGCCGCGCTGTTCTTATTCCTGAACTACCGGCTACTGTCTACTGTCTACTGTCTACTTCTTTTTCTGCAACCCGGGGGCGTTCGGGGCGTGTAATGGCGGGCGTGGGGCGGTTGCGTGTGCGTCTCGCCGCGGGTTATCCTTCCCAACGTCCGGTGAAGTCCCCCGGCCGCCGCGCACGCACCTCTTCGGAAAGCGAAAGAGCCAGTGATCTCCAGACTCAACTTAGCCAGCGACCCGTTCCGGAACCGCGCCCTGCCCTGGACTTTGGCCGTCGCGGTCTCGGCCGTCTCGCTCGTCGCGCTCGTCCTCGTCCTCGCCCGTTACAACGAGGCGCGCGCGCAGGCCGACATCTCCGACCGGGAGGTGCAGGCGATGCGCGCGCAGCAGAAGGAGCTCGACCGCCAGGCCGAGTCGATCAGGCAGAACATCCCGCCCGAGCAGCGCCAGCCCCTCGAAGCCGCCCGCGCGCTCGTCAGCCGCAAGGGCTTCTCCTGGTCGCAGCTCTTCTCCGACCTCGAAGGCTTCATGCCGGCCAACGTGAGGGTCGCGCGCATCAACGTCCGCGAGGTCGCGCAGGTCGGCGACCAGACGCGCACCGACCTCGACCTGACGGTCGTCGGGCGCGCGCCGACCGACGTGACCGGCATGCTCGACGAGATGAACCGCTCCGGCACCTTCAGCGCCGTCCCCGTCACCGAGAACCAGAAGTCCGGGCGCGGCGAGTCGGGCTACGAGTGGCTGCTGCGCGTCTCGTACGTGCAGCGCGCGCGGCGCGGCGGTAAGGGCGCGCCCGCCGACGCTGCGGCGCGCGCGGGCGACGCATCCGTGGACGCGGGGGGGCGCGAGTAACTTTGAAGAACGACACCGCAGTCACGGGTACGGACGGGGCGCGCGCCGCGGCCCTGCGCGCGCGCCTCGGCACGCTGCGCGCCGCGCGCCGGCGCGGGCCGGTCGGCCTGCCCGAGTTCGCCGCCCTCGCCGTCGGCGCGCTGCTCCTGCTCGCCGCCGTGCTCTCCTACCTCTTCCTCCTCGTCCCGCAGAGGTCGCGCGCGCAGTCGCTCGAAGCCGAGAGGGAGAGTCTGCGGCAGGTGCTCGCCAGCCAGCAGACCAACATCGACACGACCCAGGACACCGCGCAGCGCGTCTCGGAAATCCTGTCGAGCCTCGAACGCTTCGAGGCTCGACACCTCGGCGTCGCGTCGAGCGGGACGAAGACGCTCATCGAAGAGCTGAACCGGCTCATCACCAAGAACGGGCTGCGCATCAGCGGCGGCATCAACTTCACGCAACTGCAAGAGGCCGTGCCCGGCGCCGAGAACGCGCCGCGCGCGCGCCGCCAGGGGTCGGGCGACGAGAGCGCGCAGCGCGTCGTCCAGAGCATCTTCCCCGGCATCGGCGTCACGCTCACGGTCGAGGGCACCTACCCGAACCTCCGCCGCTTCATCCGCGACATCGAGGGCGACCGCCGCCAGTTCGTCGTCATCAACACGGTCGAGCTCGAAGGCGTGTCCGACGCGAACGCGGCCGAACAGGTCGCGCCCCCCGTCGCCAACGGCGGGGCGCCCGGCGCGCAGCCGCCGCAGGCGCAGGCGCCCACGCGCGGCGCGCTCGTCAGCCTGCGCCTCGACATGGCCACGTACTTCCGGCGCGCGGCCGCCTCCTCCGCCGCGGAGGCGCAGTAACATCCATGGCACTCTTCGAAGGAAAGACGCCCGCCGAGCGCAACAAGCTGATCGCGGCCATCGCGATGCCGATCCTTGCGCTCCTCCTCATCTTCTACATGTTCTCCGGCCCCTCAAGGCCGGCCGCGACGACGACCGCCAACGTCAACGCGAACACGAGGCCCGGCGGCGCGCGCCCCCCCGCCGCGCAGCAGCGGGCGCCCGGCCCGGCCGCGGCCGACGTCGAGGTCTCCGCCGCCGACGTGGTGCCCATCAACTGCTGCCCCGAGCCCTTCTTCGGCGGCGACGCCGGCCGCAACATCTTCGCCTTCTACGTCAAGCCCACGCCGCCGCCCGCCCCCGCGCCCACCGTGCCCGAGCAGACGCCCACGCCGCCGCCGCCGTACACGCTCGCCGGGCTCATGCCGCAGAGCGTCTTCGCGCGCACGGCCGGCTTCACGCTCCAGCTCACGGGCGACAAGTTCGGCCCCGCCGCCCGCGTCTACGTGGGCGGCCAGGAGCTGCCGACGCAGTACAAGAGCATGCAGCAGCTCTCGGCCAACATCCCGGCCTCGCTCATCTCAAGCCCCGGCGCGCGCCAGGTGCAGGTGAAGACGCCCGACGGCCGCTTCTACTCGAACGAGGCGACCCTCAACGTCATGCAGCCGCCGGCGCCGACCTACACCTTCGTCGGCTTCCTCAAGCGCCCGCGCCCGAGCGCGAGCACGGCCGTCCTCAAGGACGCGAAGGGCGAGCTCTACAGCGTCCGCCAGGGCGACGTCGTCGAGGGGCGCTTCCGCGTCACCGACATCACGGAGAAAGGCGTCGAGGTCGTGGACAAGGACCTGAACATCAAGCACACGATGCCCTTCGTGGACGCGCGCGGCACGGCCGGCGCGCCGGGCGCGCCCGGCCGCGCCCCCGGCGCGATCCAGCCCCCGCCCCCCTCCGAAGACGGCGACGACGAGCCCTGAGCCCCGCGGCGCCGAAGACAGACTCGATGACGGCACGACACGCACAAGACGAACGCGGCTCAGGCCGGCGCCGCCCCGGCGAGCGCGGCTACGCGCTCATCGCGCTGCTCGCGATGATGACGCTGCTCATGATCGCCATGATGGCCGCCGCGCCGAGCCTCCGCCACCAGTCGCGGCGCGAGCGCGAACTCGAAGCCATCGCCCGCGGCGAGGAGGTCGCCGAGGCCATCCGCATGTACATCGCCCTGGGCGCCACGCACCAGCCGCCGAACTCGATGGACGAGCTGCTCGAAGGCGTGACGCCCGCCGGCCGCACGAAGAAGGTCAAGGTGCTGCGCGCCAGCGCCGCGCGCGACCCGCTCTCGGAGAGCGGCGAGTGGCGCACCATCAAGCTGCGCGACGAGGCGCTGATCCGCTTCATCCGCGACATCAGCGAGTACGCCGACGGGCGGACGCCGGCCGCCACGAATGACGCCGCGCTGACGGCGCTCGCGGGCCAACTCCCGCAGCTCGCCGGCCTCGTCACCGGCCTCGGCTCCGGGAGCGACGAAGACGGCGGCGGCGAGGACGGCTCGCTCTCCGGCAGCGGCCCCTTCATCGGCGTCGCCAGCCGCAGCCGCCGCGAGTCCATCATCACCTACTACGGCATCGAGCGACACGACCGCTGGGTCTTCACGCCCTTCTACAGATGAGCCGGCGCGGCGCTTCGCGGCGCGGGTGAAAGAGTCTCGCACGTCTCGCACAACACGTTCGCGCTCGGCGAAGAGTGAACATCTCTCCGCCGCGCGCGAAATTTTTTTTTGCGCGAGTGAATTAAGTTATTGACTTCTTTTTTTAATCTGTTTATAAATCCCAACATGTTGTGCGCTTTTCAGTCTAGGCCACAAGATGAAAATTGACACAGCATCTTGTGGTGAGAAACGGGAAACCAGAAAAGGAGCAGGTACAGCTTATGGCAACTTCAAAGAAGTCCGGTGGTAGCAAAAAGGGCGGCTCGAAGGGCGGCGGCGGCTCGAAGGGCGGCGGCGGCGGCTCGAAGGGCGGCTCCAAGAAGGGCGGCTCGAAGAAGGGCGGCTCGAAGAAGAGGTAGTTTAAGCCAGGGGGAGTACGCGCAACCTTCAACGGCGCACACAACTCTCTTCGCCCGCGAGGGCGTTAATTAGGACGGCGGCTGCACACGATGCACGCCGTCCAAATTATTTTTGGAGCCGTCGGCTGTTAGCTTCGCCCTCACCGTGTTGCCCGCCTTCACGCGCGCTTGCCCCCCCGTCACGTACGTCAGACAATCATCCTGGCTTCGTTGACGACGAAGCTAACAGCCGACAGCTTCCCCATGTTCCACGTCGCGCTCGTCGAGCCGGAGATACCGCCCAACACGGGGAACGTCGCGCGCCTGTGCGCGGCGACGCGCACGCCTCTGCACGTCGTGGGCGTGACGGGCTTCCGCCTGGACGACCGCGCGGTGCGGCGCGCGGGGCTCGACTACTGGCCCGAGGTGGAGCTGCACCGACACCGCGACCTCGACGCGCTCAAACTGGCGCTCCCCGGCGCGCGCCTCCTCTACTTCACGACGAAGGCCGAGACCTCTTACGCCGAGTGGGCTTTCGAGGAAGGCGACTGCCTCGTCTTCGGGCCTGAGACGCGCGGGCTGCCCGAGGAGCTGCTGCGTGCGAACTGGGGGCGCTGCCTGACGATCCCGATGCCGAACCCGCGCGTGCGCAGCCTCAACCTCGCCACTTCGGTCGGGATTGTCCTCTACGAGGCGCTCCGGCAGGCGGGCGCGCTCGGGCGCGGGTGACACGGGGACGCGCGCCAAGTTACAATTTCCCTTTAAATTCAGCCCGAAATTTCAGGCAATTTTAGACAGGGGGCGGCCGGGTGTTCCGGGAACGTCGCGGCGCGCCCGACGGGGATATACCGATGCACAAAGAGAGAGAAGACGTCAGAAACATCGCCATCATCGCGCACGTCGACCACGGGAAGACGACGCTGGTGGACGCGATGCTCAACCAGTCGGGGACGTGGCGCGCGAACGAGCAGCACGTCGAGCGCGTGATGGACTCGATGGACCTGGAGCGCGAGCGCGGCATCACCATCATGGCGAAGAACACTTCCGTCAGGTTCGGCGGCGTGAAGATCAACATCCTCGACACGCCGGGCCACGCCGACTTCGGCGGCGAGGTCGAGCGCGTGCTGAAGATGGTGGACGGCGTGATGCTGCTGGTGGACGCCGCCGAGGGGCCTCTGCCGCAGACGCGCTTCGTGCTGCGGAAGGCTTTGGAGGCGAGGCTGCCGGCCATCGTCGTCGTCAACAAGATCGACCGGCAGGACGCGCGCCCCGAGGAGGTCGTCAACGACATCTACGACCTCTTCATCGACCTCGACGCCACCGACGAGCAGATCGACTTCCCCGTCCTCTACGCGGTGTCGCGCGACGGCGTGGCGAAGAGGGAACTCGCCGACGAGTCGCGCTCCCTGCGGCCGCTCTTCGAGGAGATCGTGCGCACGATACCCCCGCCGCGCGAGGTGCGCGACGACGCGCTGCAACTGCTGGTCGCCAACCTCGACTACAACGAGTACATCGGCCGCCTCGCCATCGGCCGCATCTTCTCGGGCGAGATCGCGCAGGGCGAGACCGTGGCCGTCGTGAAGCGCGACCGCTCGGTCGAGAAGATTCGGGTGAAGGAGCTGTACGCCTTCGAGGGCTTGAAGCGCGACTCCATCGAGCGCGCGGGCTTCGGCGAGATCGTCGCGCTCGCGGGCATCGAGGGCATCGAGATCGGCGAGACGGTGACGAGCGCCGACAACCCGCGCGCCTTGCCCGTCATCGCGGTGGACGAGCCGACCATCTCGATGATCTTCGGCGTCAACAACTCGCCCTTCGCGGGGACCGAGGGGAAGTACGTCACCTCGCGCCAGCTCAAGGAGCGGCTCGACCGCGAGCTCTTGAGCAACGTCGCCATCCGCGTCGCCGAGACCGAGTCGCCCGACCAGTTCAAGGTCTCCGGGCGCGGCGAGCTGCAACTCTCCATCCTCATCGAGATGATGCGGCGCGAGGGCTACGAGCTACAGGTCTCGAAGCCGGAGGTCATCACGCGCTCGGAAGAGGGGAAGACTCTGGAGCCGATTGAGCTGGTCGTCATCGACTGCCCGGAGGAGTTCATCGGCGTCGTCACGGAGGCGATGGGGCGGCGCAAGGGGCAGATGACGAAGATGGTCAACCACGGCACGGGGCGCGTGCGCCTGGAGTTCGAGACCCCCTCGCGCGGCCTCATCGGGTTCCGCGGCGAGTTCCTGACGGAGACGAAGGGGACGGGGCTCCTGAACACCATCTTCCTGCGCTGGGGCGAGTGGCAGGGGTCGATGCGCGGGCGCTCGACCGGCTCACTCGTCGCCGACCGCGCGGGCGAGGCGACGACCTACGCGCTCTTCAACCTTCAGGAGCGCGGGACGATGTTCATCCGCCCGACGACGCGCGTCTACGAGGGGATGATCGTCGGCGAGAACGCGCGCGCCGTGGATTTAGATGTCAACATCGTGCGCGAGAAGAAGCTGACGAACATGCGCGCCTCGACCGCCGACGAGGCGATGCGGCTCATCCCCGTCAAAGACCTCTCGCTCGAACAGTCTCTGGAGTTCATCGCCGACGACGAACTGGTCGAGGTCACGCCCAAGTCCATCCGCCTCCGCAAGCGCGTGCTCGCCTCGAACCAGCGGCCGAAGAAGAAGGAGGCTTAACGATGGCGGGTTGAAGATTGATGAGAGCCGCGCTGTCGTCAATCCTCTCCCAATCCGCATTCCGCAATCGAAGAACCCGCATCCCGCGATGGCTTGACAGCGCGGGGCGCGTGCCATACTTTTTGCGCGTCCCTTCAACACTCTTTAGAAAAGGTGGGCGACGTGAACGAGAGGTCTTGCTGGAACTGCGGGCACGCGCAGGAGCACCACACCATCGCGGGCGGGTGCTCGTTCGCGGGGGAGGGCCAGGGGCGTTGCGACTGCCCGCGTTACGAGGACAGCGAGTACTACGGCGCGCAGCGCAAGCGCGACACGTACACGCTCTCCGACCGAAGGCGTTTGAGCCTGCGGCGCGGGAGGCGGTAAGGGGCGGGGAGGTCAACCCTCTTCGGCGCGCGGCTCGTCCTCGGGCTCTTCCTCCTCGTCCCCGGGCCGGTAGGTCTCGTAGCCGGTGGCGTCGTCGTAGTAGTAGCGGCCGGCCCCCGGCGCGGGGCGCGACTCGTCCCCCGGTTTTGTTGTATCATCCCGCCGCTCGTTCACCTTCAAAGTCTCCCTTAACTTTTCGTTGACTCCGCGTCGCGCACGGCAGGGTGAAGTATACCGCCCGCGGTAACGTTCCTCCCGCCCGCAGACTAAGAAGAGGACTGAATGCGAGGACAAACTTTCCGCCGCGCGGCGTCGTGCGCGTTCGTCGCCGCGCTGCTCTTCCAGCAGACTTTCGCGCGGCAGCAGCAGCAGCCGGCGCGCCAGCCGGGCACGGCGGCGAAGGCGTTCGAGCTGACCGTGGACAGCATCATGCGCGGGCCGGACCTCGTCGGCTACGCGCCGACGGGCGTCTACTGGTCGCAGGACGGCCGGCGCGTCTACTTCCGCTGGAAGCGCGCGGGCGAGCCGCGCCTGAGGGAGACAGACCTCTACGTCGTGGGCGCCGACGGCGCGGGCCTGCGCAAGCTCTCGGAAGAGGAGGGGCGCAAGGCGCCGCCCGCCGCGGGCGAGCTGTCGAAGGACAGGCGCCTGTCGGTCTTCACGGAGGAGGGCGACGTCTTCCTCTACGAGCACGAGCGCGGGGAGCGGCGGCAGTTGACGCGCACGGTCGAGGCCGAGTCGAACGCGCACTTCACGCGCGACCAGCGCGCGGTCTACTTCACGCGCCAGAACAACCTCTACGTGATGTCGCTCGACGGCGGCTCGCTCGAACAGCTCACCGACATACGCGTGCCCACCCCGCCCGCCGCCGCCGGGGCGACGGCGGTCGCGTCGGCCGGGGGGGCGGGCGGCGCGGCGACGGCCGCGGCGCGTGCGAGCGAGAGCCAGGAGTTTCTGCGCAAGGAGGAGCGGAGGCTCCTCGAAGTGGTGCGCGAGCGCGCCGAGCAGCGCGAGGAGCAGGAGCGGAGGCGGCGCGAGCGCGACAAGGACAGGCGCAAGCCCTTCACGCTCACCGCGGGGCAGACGGTCGCGAACCTACAGCTCTCGCCCGACGGCGCGTACGTCGTCATGACCGTGGCCGACCCCGCCGCGGGCAAGAACACCATCGTCCCGAACTTCATCGGCGACGCGGGCTACACCGAAGACATACAGTCGCGCACGAAGGTCGGGGACAACCAGGGGCGCACGCGTCTGGGGCTCGCGTCGGTGGCGACGGGCGAGGTCAAGTGGGTCGAGACCGGGTTGAGGGTGGAGGTCGCCCCGCGCGTGCAGCAGCGCACGGAGCAGAACGCGACCGAGTCGGCGCAGCGCGAGTCCGGCGCACAACAGCAGCAGACCGGCGCGCAGGCGCAACAGCAGACGGGCGGGCAGCAGACGGGCGCGCAGTCGGGCGGGCAGCAGGCCGCACAGCCCCAGCGCACGCAGCAGACCGAGGGGCAGCAGGCGCGCGACCGTGAGGCGCAGCTCTTCCAGTTGCAGTGGAACGAGGACGGCACGCGCGCGGTGCTCCTCGCGCGCGCGTCGGACAACAAGGACCGCTGGGTGATGTCGCTCGACCCTTCGACGGGCCGGACGCGCGCCCTCGCGTCCGTGCACGACGACGCGTGGGTCGGCGGCCCCGGCGCGTTCACGCTGGGCTGGCTCCCGGACAACCGGCGCGTCTACTTCGTCTCCGAGCGCGACGGCTGGGCTCACCTCTACACCGTGAACGCGGACGGCGGCGAGCCCGCGCAACTGACGAGGGGGCGCTTCGAAGTCTCCGACGTGCGCCTCTCGGCCGACAGGACGAAGTTCTATTTCACTTCGAGCGAGGGCAGCGTCTTCGAGCGGCACCTCTACTCGATGTCGTTCGACGGCTCGGCGCGCACGCGCCTGACGACGATGACGGGCAACAACCAGGCGGACGTCTCGCCCGACGACCGCACGCTCGCCGTCGTGCGCTCCTACACGAACCGCCCGCCCGAACTCTACCTACAGCCGAACCGGCCCGCGCCCGACCAGACCTCCCAGGCGCCGGGCACGCCCGCGGCGAACTCTCAGACGGCGGGCTCGCGTGGCACGAACGGGCAGGCGCCGGAGGTCAAACAGGTGACGAACTCGCCCCTGCCCGAGTTCTTCAGCTACAACTGGATCGACCCGCCCGTCGTCGGCTTCCGCGCGCGCGACGGCGCGAACGTCTACGGCCGCCTGTATAAGCCCGCGAACGCGCGTGCGGGCGGGCCGGCGGTCGTCTTCGTCCACGGCGCGGGCTACTTGCAGGACGTGCACAAGTGGTGGTCGACCTACTACCGCGAGCACATGTTCCATCACCTTCTGATGGAGCGCGGCTACACGGTCCTGAGCATCGACTACCGCGGCTCGGCCGGCTACGGCCGCGACTGGCGGACGGGGATTTACAGGCACATGGGCGGCAAGGATTTGGACGACCACGTGGACGCCGTCCGCTACCTCGTCGCCGACCACGGCGTAGACCCGCGGCGCGTCGGGCTCTACGGCGGCAGCTACGGCGGCTTCATCACGCTGATGGCGATGTTCACCACGCCCGACATCTTCGCCGCGGGCGCGGCCCTGCGGCCCGTCACCGACTGGGCGCACTACAACCACCCCTACACCGCCAACATCCTCAACGAGCCGCAGGACGACCCGGAGGCGTACCGCCGCAGCTCGCCCATCTACTTCGCCGCGGGGTTGAAGGGCGCGCTCCTCATCTGCCACGGCATGGTGGACACCAACGTCCACTTCCAGGATACCGTCCGCCTCGCCGAGCGCCTCATCGAGCTGCGCAAAGAGAACTGGCAGCTCGCCCCCTACCCCGTCGAAGACCACGCCTTCGACCGCGCCGACAGTTGGGCCGACGAGTACAAACGCATCCTCCGACTCTTCGAGGAGAACCTGCGGCCGGCGGGCGACCCGCCGTCCACCAGCCAGCGCGGCGGCCGTGCGCAGCGGTAGGGCAGAGGTAGACGGGAGAGGGGAGGGACGCAGTTGAAGAAATCGGTGGCGGCCGTCGCGGTGTTGCTCTCTTTGTTCGTCGCGTGCCTGGTCGGGGCGCGGGCGGGCGCCGCGCCGCAGGGGCAGGTCAGGGTGCGCGCGAAGGGGCGGCGCTCGGTCGTCGTCACGGAGCGCGGGCGCGCGCGCACGCTCGACCTGGCGAAACAGATCGACGCCATGCGCATCGAGGAGGTCTCCGCGCCGCTCCTTTCGCGCGCGGGCGGGTTCACATACCTCCTGCTCGACGTGTGCGGGCTGTCGAAGGTGCCGCCGGACGACCGGCAGTGCGGCGCGGGCGTGGAGTGCAACGTCGTCTGGCTCAAGCTCGACGCCGCGTGGCGCGTCCGCGGCGCGCAGAACCAGCGCTACGAGTCCTGCTGGGCGCCCATCACCTCCGAAGAGGGGCCGAAGGTGCAGGGCCGGCGCCTGACGCTGACCGTCGAAGACCTGCGCGAAGAGGTGCGGCGCGAAGTCACCTACGACGCGGACGCCCCGGAGGCCGGCCTGACGGTCAAGCAGACGCCCCTCCCGAAGACGAACCCTTGAGGTGAGCAGGTCAGAACCACCCGCGGTAGCGGGTGGTTCTGACCTACCTATCCGCGAAAGAAGGTGGAGGCATGAGAACGTTTTTGAAGGGGGCGCTCGCCGTCTCACTCCTGCTGTCGTACGCGGCGCCGCTCGGCGCGCAGGCCGGGCGGGGGACGCGCGGCATCACGGCCGAGGACTACTACGCGTTCGAGTTCGTCGGCGACCCGCGCCTGTCGCCCGACGGGCGCTGGGTGGCCTACGTCGTGACGACCGTCGATCAGAGGCAGAACCGGCGGCTCTCCCAAATCTGGCTGGCCGCGGCGGACGGCGGCCGCCCGCCGCGCCAGTTCACGACGAGCCCGCAGTCTTCGACCTCGCCGCGCTGGTCGCCCGACGGCCGCGCGCTCGCCTTCCTCTCGTCCAGACCCGCGCCCGACGGCGGCCCCCCGTCAACACAGGCGCGCGCGACGCCCACGCCTTCGCCCACACCCTCCCCCTCTCCTTCGCCGACGCCCGCCAGCACGGAGACGCCGCAGGGCCTGCCCTCCGCGCTCCAGACGGCTTCGGCCGACGCGACACCGCGCGCGCAGGTCTGGGTGCTTTCGTTGGACGGCGGCGAGGCGCGGCGCGTGACGAACTTGAAGAACGGCGTCAACGCCTTCGACTGGTCGCCCGACGGCACGCGCCTGGTGCTGACGAGCCGCACCGGCCCGAGCGACATCAAGGCGCCTTCGAGCGACGTGCGCCACTACAAGCACCTCTCGTACAAGTTCAACGACACGGGCTGGTTCGACGACAAGCGCAGCCACGTCTGGGTCGCAGACGTGGGGAGCGGCGCGGCCACGCAGCTCACCTTCGGCGAGGACTGGAACGACACGGACCCGCAGTGGTCGCCCGACGGCAACTTCATCGCCTTCGTCTCCGACCGCACGGGCAAGGCTTTCGACGAGAGCCGCAACACCGACGTCTTCGTCGTCGACTCGGCCGGCGGCCCCGTGCGAAAAATCTCCGACCACGAGGAGGCCGACAACAGCCCGCGCTGGTCGCCCGACGGAAAGACAATCGCCTTCCTCGGCCGCATACGCGAACGCGACCACCCGAAAATCTACGTCGCGCCCTCGAACGGGGGTCAGCCCTCGCGCAACGTCGCGCCCGCGCTCGACCTCATCCCCTCGAACCTGACCTGGGCCGAACAGGGGCGCGCCCTCTACTTCGAGACCGGGGTGAAGGGCGAGGCGCACCTCTTCCGCGTTGACGCGAAGGACGGGAGGGTCAGACAGGTGACGAAGGGGGCGCGCGCCGTCCGCCTCGTGGACATCGCCGCCGACTCGCGGCGGATGGTCTACGCCGCGAACGACTTCGGACACCTCGACGACCTCTACGCCTCAGACCTCGACGGCTCCGGCGAGAAGAGGTTGACGAACCTCAACGCGCGGCTCTGGCCTCAACTCCGACTCGCGGGCGTCGAGCGCATGACCTACAAGGGCGCCGAAGGCTGGGACGTCGACGGCTTCCTCGTCAGGCCCGTCGGCTGGCGGGAGGGGACGAAGTACCCGCTCATCCTCAGCATCCACGGCGGCCCCGCGGGGCAGTACGGCGTGGACTGGTTCCACGAGTTCCAGGTCTACGCCGCGCGCGGCTGGGCGGTCTTCTACACGAACCCGCGCGGCTCGACCGGCTACGGCCAGCGGTTCGAGCGCGGCATCGAAGGCGAGTGGGGGCGCAACGACTACACCGACGTGATGAACGGCGTCGAGGAAGTCCTGCGCCGCAACCCCTGGATCGACCGCGAGCGCCTCGGCGTGACGGGCGGCAGCTACGGCGGCTACCTCACCAACTGGATCGTCGGCCACACGAACGTCTTCAAGGCGGCGGTCACGCTGCGCAGCGTCGTCAACTTCGTCAGCGACGAGGGCACGCGTGACGGCGCCTACGGCCACAAGGACGACTTCGGCGGCGACCTCTTCGAGAAGTTCGACCTCTACTGGGAGCGCTCGCCTTTGAAGTACGCCGCGAACGTCAAGACGCCGATTCTCATTCTCCATTCCGAGAACGACTTCCGCGTCCCGCTCGAACAGGGCGAGCAGTGGTTCCGCGCCTTGAAACACTTCGGCGCCACGGCCGAGTTCGTCATCTTCCCACGCGAGAACCACAACCTCACGCGCACGGGCGAACCCAAACACCTCGTCGAGAGCCTCAACTGGCAGCTCTACTGGTTCGACCGCTACCTCGACGGCAAGACCAACGCCGTCCCGCCCGACGCGCGATGAAAGAGAAGTGAGGCGTCGCCGGGAGCGCGGGCATCCTGCCCGCCATGAGCGCGCAGCGCGAAGGCCGTGAGACGTGAACCTCGACGTTGAGGGATAGAGGCTCACGGCTAAGCGTGCTTTCGCACGCTTTGGCGGGCAGGGATGCCCGCGCTCCCGGCTTAAGGTCACACCATCATGTTCTTCGAGTTGCCGAAACTCTACCCGATTACCGACCGCCGTCTGTCTGGACTGACGCACGCGGAGCAGGTGGCGCGTCTGTGCGAGGGCGGGGCGCGTCTGGTGCAGTTGAGGGAGAAGGCAAGTCCGGCGCGCGAGTTCTACGCGGAGGTCGTCGAGGCTTTGAGGGTCGCGCGCCTCTTCGGGGCGAGGTTGATTGTCAACGACAGGGTTGACGTGGCCCTGGCGGCGGGCGCGGACGGCGTGCACCTGGGACAGGACGACGTGCCGCCGGGGGCCGCGCGGGCGTTGTTGGGCGAGGGGAAGGTTGTGGGTTTCTCCACGCACAACCTGGGGCAGGCCGTCGAAGCCGCGCGGCTGCCGGTCGATTACATAGCCGTCGGGCCTGTCTTCAACACCTCCTCGAAGGAGAACCCCGACCCGGTCGTCGGCCTCGAAGGCGTCGGGCGGGTGCGCGAAGCAATCGGCGACGTGCCGCTCGTCGCCATCGGCGGCATCACGGCGGAGACCGCGCCCTCCGTCCTCGAAGCCGGCGCCGACTCCGTCGCCGTCATCGGCGCACTCTTTTCGTACGACCCTGACGAAATTACGCGCCGCACGCGCGCCTTCCTCGCCCGCCTGTGACTCTCAAATGCCCGAATTTCCACCCCCGAGGCTCAACGTTCTATCAAAAAGATAGAAATCTCCTCCTCCGAGGAGGAACGTTCCTCCTCAAAGAAGGAATGTTCCTTCTTTGAGGAGGAAATTTCTATCTCCGGAGAGGAAATTTCCTTCTCGAAGAAGGAACGTTCCTCCTCAAAGAAGGAATGTTCCTTCTTCGAGAAGGAAATTTCCTCTCCCGAGAAGGAAAATTCCTCCTCGGAGGAGGAATTTTGACGTTCCGAGGAGCAAAACAGTCCCGCGAGCGGTGGCGAGCGGGTGCGTGATGAGCAGCAGAATCCGCTTTCCGTAACGCCGACCCGCTCGCCACCGCTCGCGGTACTGTTAAATAAGTCGCCACCTGTAAACAGGTTAAAAGTTTTAACTTGCTTTTACCTTTCCTTCCTGACATTATGAAAAAGGTCGCCGGGGGCAGTGCCCCGTTCCCGGCTTCCAGACACTCTACGAGTCCCGCCCCGGTTCTTTACCGCACGCCACACGGAGTCGCCAATTCCCGCATGAAATATTTCGACCTGCCGCCCGTCATCGAGCAGATGCTCAAGGCCGCCGAAGGCATCAGCGACCTGAACTTCTCCGTCGGCCAGGCGCCGCAGGTGGAGGTCAACGGCCAACTGCGCCCCGTCCAGCCGGTCGGGTTGCAGAAGCTGACGCCCTACCAGACCGAAATCATCGCCATGACGCTGATGCACGGCAACCCGGACGCGGCGCAGCGCCTCGCGCACACGGGCTCGGCCGACCTCAGCTACTCCTTGCCCTCGCGCACGCGCTTCCGCGTCAACGTCTTCCAGCAGCGCGGCACCTACTCCATCGTCATGCGCGTCATCCCGCCGGAGATACCGACCATCGAATCCCTCAGCCTGCCGAAGCAGCTCGCCGACATCGCGGAGCTGCGCAACGGCATCGTGCTGGTGACCGGCCCCACCGGGTCGGGCAAGTCCACGACGCTGGCCGCCGTCATCGACCTCATCAACCAGCAGCAGCACTACCACATCGTCACCATCGAAGACCCGATAGAGTTCCTCCACCAGCACAAGAACTCGACCATCAACCAGCGCGAGGTCGGCTCGGACGCGCGCGACTTCCCCTCGGCGCTGCGCTCGGCGCTCAGGCAGGCGCCGAAGGTCATCCTCATCGGCGAGATGCGCGACTACGAGACGACCGAGATCGCCCTGGAAGCCGCCGAGACGGGCCACCTCGTCCTCTCGACCCTGCACACCATCGACGCGTCGAAGACCGTCGACCGCATCATCGGCCTCTACCCGAAGAACGAGGAGCAGGTCATCCGCACCCGCCTCGCGCAGACGTTCCGCTACATCGTCTCGCAGCGCTTGATCCCGCGCGCCGACGGGCACGGCCGCACCGCCGCCGTCGAGGTCTTGAGGTCCACGCCGCGCACGCGCGAGTACGTCGCCGCGGGCGAGTCGGACGGCAAGTCCCTGCTCGACGCGATGCGCGACGGGAGGCTCGACGGCATGCAGGACTTCGACAACGTCATCAAGGAGATGATCGAGGCCGGCACGGTCACGCTCGAAGACGGGCTCTCGTTCGCCACGAACCCCAACAACCTCCAGCTCGCGCTCAAGGGCATGTCGGCCACCGACGACTTCCGGCCGGCCGAAGCCTCGGCCCCCGGCTTCACCGCCAAGCGCCCCGCCGCCGCCACCCGCACCTTCCCCGCCGCCCCCGCGCGCCCCGCGCCGGGCGGCTCCATGCTCGACATGCTCGAATGAGAAGGGAGTCAGGAGTCAGAAGTCAGGAGTCAGAATGCAGACGCATTCGACGCCCAAAGACCTCGGACTCTAAGGCTCCCGGTTTTAACTTCTGACCTCCGACTCCTGACTCCTGACTCCTTGCCATGATCGTCACCTGTCCCAACTGCACCACGCGGCTCCAGCTCGACGGGGCCAAGGTTCCGGCGCGCCCGTTCAGCGTGCGCTGCCCGAAGTGCCAGCAGATCGTCAACGCGCAGCCGCCCGCCGCCGCCGCGCCGCAGCAGCGCGACGCGCTGGCGGCCGTCGGCGACGTGCCGGCCTCCGCGAAGCAGCAGCCGGAGACGCCCGCGGTCTCGCCCGCGCCCCTGGTCGGCGAAGCGCAGGACTCGCCCGAAGGGCACGAGGACGTCCTGCGCCTGCTCGCGTCGCTGCTGCGGCGCGAGGCCGCGGGCGGCGACGGCGGCGTCCGCGGGGCGCACGACGCGGGCGGGCGGCGCGCTTGGGAGCGCAGGCGCGCCCTCGTGTGCGCGGGCTCGGCCTTCGGCGGCGACGCGGCGCGCGCCCTGAGCCAGTCGGGCTACGACGTGTCGGTCGCCGGCGACGCCGCGCAGGCCGTCGAGCGCATGCGCGAGGAGCAGTTGGACGTGCTCGTGCTCGACCCCGAGTTCGACGTGCGCGCGCAGGGCTCGATGATGATCGGGCGCGAGGTCACCGCGATGCGCAACGCGGAGCGCCGCCGCCTGGTCTTCGTGCTCCTGACGAACACGGCCCGCACGGGCGACGCGCACGCGGCCTTCCTCGCGGGCGCCAACCTCGTCGTCCAGATGAAGGAGGTCGGCGACCTCCCGCGCGTGCTGGAGAAGAACATCCGCGACCTCAACGAACTCTACCGCGACTTCAACCGCGCCCTCGGCCTCGCCGAGTTGTAAAGGGATAGTAGGCGGAAGGCAGTTGTTGCCGTTTGCAGACGGCCGGATAGCGGGAGAGTTTTCGACACGGAGACACGGAGACACGGAGACACGGCTTGTTGAGTTATATCTCTTCAAGCCGTGTCTCCGCGTCTCCGTGTCTCCGTGTTCAAAGCCTCCCGGCCATGCGCGCCCGCAGACGTCAACGGGCCACCCTCCGGTCTTAGCCGCCACCCGCCTACTGCCTACTTGCTTCCCTCTGTCGGGCTCCCGTGTAATCTGCTAAGCTTACGCTCCGGCGGCGGGGCGGGACTCCCTTAAGGCAGAGATGGCTTCGGAGAACGGACACCGGCACGCGCACGACGCGCACGCGCACACGCACGACGCGCTCTCGGAGCGCGGGCGGCGCCGGCTGCTCCTCGTCCTCTCGCTGACGGCCGCGTACATGCTGGCCGAGGCGGCGGGCGGGTGGTGGACGGGGAGCCTCGCGCTCCTGGCCGACGCCGGGCACATGCTCGCCGACGTGGCGGGGCTGGGGCTGGCGCTGCTGGCCGCGAGGTTCGGGGCGCGCCCGGCCAGCCGGACGAAGACGTACGGCTACTACCGTCTGGAGATTCTCGCCGCGTTCACGAACGGGGTGGCGCTCGCGGCCGTCTCGCTCTTCATCCTCTACGACGCCTACGGCCGCTGGCTCGCGCCGCCCGAGATCGCGCGCGGGGGCGCGCTGACGGCCATCGCGGCGGGCGGGCTGCTCGTCAACCTCGTCTGCGCGTGGGTGCTGCACGGCGACCACGAGCGCGACCTGAACGTGCGCGGCGCGTGGCTGCACGTGCTCGGCGACGCGCTCGGGTCGGTGGGCGCCATCGCCGCGGGCGTGCTGGTCACCTGGAAGGGCTGGCACGCGGCCGACCCCCTGTTCAGCGCGCTCATCGCCGTGCTCATCGTGTGGAGTTCGTGGAGCCTCATCCGCGAGGCGACCAACGTTCTTTTAGAGGGGACGCCCGCGCACATCAACCTCGCCGCGGTCGAGGGCGCGATCCTTGAGACGGCCGGCGTCGAGGACGTGCACGACCTGCACGTCTGGACGATCACGTCGGGGCGCGACGCGCTCTCGGCGCACGTCCGCCACGCGCGCGCCGCCGCGCCCGCCGAGCTGCTGCGGAACTTACGCGCCAAGCTCCACGAGCAGTTCGGCGTAGACCACCTGACCATCCAGATGGAGACCGAAGACTTCGAGGACGAGGAGTTCCACTTCTGCACCTCCGGCACGGCCTGCTTCCGCTCGACGAAGGAGTGAGATGTCGGATGCTGGATGTTAGATGTTAGTTTTAACTGGCATCTAGCGTCTGACATCCCACACCTGCTTTTATGGAGATCAGCCTTCTCATCGTCCTCGACCTGCGCGAGCAGGCGGCCTTGCAGGCGGCGCTGATGACGCACGGCGCGCCCGACGCGCTCGTCACGCTGGCGCTGACGGGGGCGTGCCGCATCCAGTCGCTCGACGAGGCGCGCCAGCTCCGCCGCTGGCTCGCCGAGACGCGCGCGTCCGGGAAGACCGACTTCGCCTCGCTCAACGTCATCGAGCGCGAGCTGGTGCGGTTCGGAGTATGAAAGGCAGTAGACAGTAGTCGGTAGACAGTAGACAGTAGAGAACCCTTCGCCCGTTGAGCCGTCAGGGCTTCCCCGTCCGCCGAGCGGAGCCTACTGACTACTGACTACTGTCTACTTATTCCTATGGCGAACATTCAACTGGGCTACGGCCGCGGCGCGATTCCGTTCGGGTTCGAGGGCGGGCGCTTTCGCGTGCTCGAAGGCGAGGCGCGCGGGGAGCGCGCGCTGACGGACGCGGAGGTCGGGGCGGCGATAGACGACCCGATTGATTCGCAGCCGCTCGAAGAGATCATCAGCCCGGGCGAGAGCGTGCTGGTCGTCGTCTCGGACGCGACGCGGGCGACGGGGAGCGCGCAGGTCGTCAACCTGCTGGTGCGGCGCCTGGTCGCGCTCGGCGTCGCGCCGTACGACCTGAGAATCATCTTCGCCACGGGGATGCACCGGCCGGTGACGCGCGAGGAGAAGGCGGAGCTGCTCACCCCCTTCATCGTGCAGCGCGTCCGCACGCTCGCGCACGACGCCGACGCCGCGTCGCAGCACGCCTCCTTCGGCGAGACCGAGCGCGGCACGCCCGTCGAGCTGAACCGCGCGCTCTTCGAGCACTCGCACGTCATCCTCACGGGCTCCGTCGGCTTCCACTACTTCGCGGGCTTCACCGGCGGGCGCAAGAGCGTCTGCCCCGGGCTGGCCTCGCGCCGGACGATTGAGGCGACGCACCTGCACGCCCTCGACTTCGAGCGCGGCGGCCGTCGCGCGGGCGTCGGCGCGGGCCGCCTCGACGGCAACGCCGTCCACGAGGAGTGCGAGCGCATCGCGGCCGAGGCCGCGCCCTCCTTCCTCATCAACACCGTGACGGACGCGCGCGGCCAGGTCGTCCGCGCCTACGCCGGCGACTGGCGCGCCGCGCACCGGCTGGCCTGCGCCGAGTACGCGGACTCGCACGCCGTCAAGATCGACGAGAGGCGCGCGGTCGTCGTCGCCTCGGCCGGCGGCGCTCCCTCCGACCTCAACCTCATACAGGCGCACAAGGCCCTGGAGATGGCCTCCTACGCGTGCGCGGAGGGCGGCCACATCGTCCTCGTCGCCGAGTGCGCCGACGGCCTCGGCCGCGCGGACTTCCTCAAGTGGTTCGACGCGGCGGACTCGCGCGCGTTAGAGGCGCGCCTGCGCGAGGCGTACGAGGTGAACGGCCAGACCGCCTGGTCGCTCCTGACGAAGGCCGAGCGGTTCCGCGTCCAGCTCGTCTCGAACCTCCCCGAAGAGGAGGTGCGCCGCATGCGCATGGAGCCCGCGCGCACGCTCGAAGAGGCGCTCACGCGCATCGACGCGGACGAGCCCGGCTACGTCCTCCCGCGCGGCGCGGCCTTCATGCCGGTCGTCGCGGGCTGAAAGGTTTGTCAACCGAGTCGGCGGGGCGGTACTCTCTTGGCGCGCGGAACCGAGGAACGGAGGGGGCAGGTGAGGACTAAACTTTTCAAGACGGCTTCGTTGGTCACAATCATCGCCGCCTGTGCGTGCGCGGCGAGCGCGCAGACGGCGCAGGCGACCCCGCGGCAGACGGCCGAGAGCACTTCGGACGTGAGGCCGAGCGAGCCGCACGTGCCTCTGGCGCAGGCGGCCGTCGCGTACGACGTGGCGGGGAACGAGGCGCTCGGCGGGCGACTGCGCACGCAGGCGCTGGCGGGTACGCCGGAGGCGCCGGTGCGCAACACGCGGCTGGTGGTCGAGAACCGCAGCCCCGTCTTCTACAACTACGTGGCGGGGTGGGCCACCTTCTACGGCGAGGACGGCGTGCGCTGCGGCGAGGGGCTGTGGAAGCTCGAAGCCTTCGCGCCGCGCGAGCAGGTCGAGGTGGACACGCCGGGCCTGCGCCTGACCTGCACGCCCGCGACCTGGCGCATCGTGGCGACGACGCTCCTGACGCGCACGGGCGACGTGGCGAAGCCGCGCGAACAGACCGCGCCGCCGCCCGCCGAGCCGGGCACCCCCGCCGCCGCGACCCCGGCGAACGAGCCGGCCGCGCCGACGCGCGCCGCAACCCCGCCGCTCGAAATCAACGTCAACGGCAAGACCATCCCGCTCCAGCTCGGCAACCCGCTCGAAATCGTCGTCGGCAAAGAGCGCGTCCGCATCGTCGTCCAGCAAGCCCCTTGAAAGCAGTAGACAGTAGACAGTAGTCAGTAGGGCTCCGCCCCGCGTGCGCCGTCGCTAATGTGCGACCATTCGAATGTGAAGGGTTTTCTACTGGCTACTGACTACTGACTACTGTCTACTTTTCCCCTTGACCTCGGCGGCGTCTCGGGTCGAAACTTAGGGCCAAAGTTACCCCGACCACGAACAGTCGAAAGCAAGGAGGTTGAGATGGCGGACGAGAGGCAGAAGAACAAGTGCGCGCGCGAGACCTGCGACTGCCCGGCGGCGGAGGGCAGTAAATATTGCAGCGAGGAGTGCGAGGACGCGGCCAAGACCATACACTTCGAAATATCCTGCACCTGCCATCACCCCGATTGCAGGTGAGAGCGGCCCTTGAAGTAAAAAGGCAAAAGGCAAAAGTGAAGAAGAGGGGCGGCGCGCCTTTCATCGTCGGCCGATGATGACGAACGCGACCGCCTCACCACTTCATTTGTGCCCTTTGCCTTTTGCCTTTCCCGGGCTTCAGACGCAAGCGCAATGTAACGGATTCGTAACGAGGACGGGGCTAACTCCGCCTGACCTTTTACATCTCAGCAAGAGTGCGCCCCGGAGCCGGGGCGGCCACTGCACGCGGAAGGCGTGGGGGACGATCCGGCTCCGGGGCGCGCGCCGTTTAAATGCTCACCGGCTGAGGTGTGCGGCGTAGTCCTGGAGGAGCTTCTGGGCGCGCGCGCCGGGGCTGATGAGCGCGACCTTGCGGGCGTAGTCGTAGCCGCTGAAGACGCCGACCAGTTGGCCCTTCTCGTTGTAGACGGGGCTGCCGGAGAAGCCGTCGCGCCCCTCGATCTTGGCCGACCAGTACTCCTTGCCGCGGTAGAGGTACGGGCCTTTGAAGCCGCCGCGCTTGACGGCCTTGTTGCCGTTGGGGCGCGCGATGACGAGCAGCTCCTCGTCCTCGCTGAGCGCCTCCTGGAAGGCGAGCGTCGCGGCGTACTTCGGCGAGCCGCAGACGCCGAGCAGCGCGAGGTCGGAGTCCGGGTCGATCTTGAGCACCTTGGCGACGCAGCCCTTGACCGACGCCTCGACCACGAGCTGTTCGTCGAGGGAGAAGCCGAGCTGCCGCCGCTTGTCGGCGCTGAGGCCGCCCGAGACGACGTGATAGGCCGTCATCACCAGCCCGTCGCCGACGACGAAGCCGGTCGCGTAGGCGTTCGGGCCGTTGTCGCCGAGGAGGTCGCCCACGACCCGCTCCAGAGAGTCGCGCTTCTTCTTCCTCACCTTCAAATCCAGGGAGACCGTGTAGCCGCCCTGCTTCAGGACGGAGGCCAGCGGGTCTTCGGCCGCCGCGCCCGCGGGGGCGAGCACCGGGGCCGCAAAGACGAAGAGAACGAGGAGGCAGATTCCCCTTTTCATACGCATCCTTTGTGTCTGAGAACGACAAACGGTTGAGAGGCTGCTGCTGCAACGCCGCGGGGCCGCGCCGGCCCGTCGGGTTGAGGGCTGACGGCGGCGGGCTTTATTTGGGAGCGCCCGCGGCCGTCCCTTGATGGGCGTGCATTCTAAACACTTTCGGCCGGTCTGTGAAGGATAAAAAAATCGGGCGGAAAATCAGGGAGGCGCCCGCGCGCGAATCGCGCGGGCGCCTCCTCGTTTTTCGTCTCCGTTACGGCCGGCCTACTTGGCCCAGTCGAGGTTGAAGCGGAGGCTGTCGAAGTTCGTGACGAAGGACGGTTCGAGCGGGGTGCCGTCGGGCTTGCGCGTGTAGGCGAGGAACTGGTCGGGGGCGATGCCGCCGTTGCGCGGGTCCTTGACGACGGGGCAGATGCTGTAGAGCGCGCCCTCCGAGAGGTTCGGGTTGCGCAGCCGCCTGGCGGCGAAGCCCTTCGAGAAGAGGTTGTCCAGCTCGCTCAAAGTCTTGATGATGGGCGTGCCGTCGAGCGCCGTGCCGTTGCGCTTGCGCAGGTCTTCGAGCGCCTTCTTGCCGTCCGAGGTGCCGAAGGCGCGCGGGGTGAAGCTGACCCAGACGTGCGTCCAGAGGCCGAGCGGGTTGTTGCTGAAGTAGCCGTTGCGCATGTCGAGCATCACCGACTGGCGGAGGTTGCCGAGCCCGACGGGGTTGCCGTCCTTCGTCGGGAAGACGTACTCGATCATGTTGTCGGCGGTCTGCCGCGCGAACTGGCCGGCGGCGTTGTTGAGGAAGGCGTCGGGGTTCAGCTCGCCCAGCACCGTCCAGTAGACGGGCGACCCGCTGTGGTTGTAGGCCGGCAGCGTCAAGAGCGCCCGGACGTTGCGCTGGTAGGGGAAGAAGGGCGCGTCGGTGACGCCGAGCGGGGCGACGCCCTGGCGGCGGCCGACGATCTTGGTCGGGTCGATGCCGTTCTGGCGGTAGAAGTCGTCGGTGAAGTCGTAGATGCGGTCCGTCACTTCGGCCAGCGCCTGCAAGGGGGAAACGGCCAGCGCGAACAGCGCGGCGAGGACGTAAATCAGCGGGGCGGTCTTTCTCAAAATCCTATCTCCTTGATCGTTGCCTGAATTTCGTGCGCGGGCCGGATGGTTCGTTAATGTTGCCCACCGCGCTACAGAGCGGCGGCCCGCGCCGTAAATACACGCGCCGCGAAATAATTTTCGCCCGGCGCGGGGCGCGCGCGTTGATGCGCGGGCGGGGTGCGCGATAAAGTAGCGGCAGGGGAGAAAGCCTTATAAGGATGAGCCGGACGATTCACTTCGCAGACAAAGGTGTGCGCGCGCGCACGGCCGCGTCGGAGCCGGAGGTGCTGGCGCGTTTGCGCGAGACGGTCGGCGCGGAGAACGTCCTGGTTGACGAGGAGCGCGTCGAGCCTTACGCGGGCGACGCCCTGAAGGAGAAGTTCCCGCCCGAGGCCGTCGTGCTGCCGCGGACGGCGGGAGAGGTCTCGGCGATTCTGCGGCTCGCCAACGAGCGGCGCTTTCCGGTGACGGCGCGGGGCGGCGGCGTCGGCTACACGGGCGGGGCCGTCCCCGTCGAGGGCGGCATCGTCGTCGGCACCGACCGCATGAACCGCATCCGCGAGGTGAGCGTCGAGAACCTTTACGCGATAACGGAGCCGGGCGTGACGACCTACGCGCTGCAACAGGCCGTCGAAGAGGTCGGCCTCTTCTACCCGCCCGACCCCGCCTCCTATAAAAGCTCTTACATCGGCGGCAACATCGCCGAGAACGCGGGCGGCATACGCTCGGCGAAGTACGGCGTGACGAAGCACTACGTGCTCGGGCTCGAAGTCGTGCTGCCGACCGGCGAGGTCGTCCGCACGGGCGGCCTGACGAGCAAGAACGTCGTCGGGTTCGACCTGACGGGGTTGATCTGCGGCTCGGAAGGCATGCTCGGCATCATCACCGAGGCGACGCTCAAACTGCTGCCGCTCCCCGAAACGACGCGCACCGTGCGCGCGACCTTCAAGACGATGACCGCGGCCTGCGCCTGCCCGCCCGCCTTCACCCGCAGCCGCGTCACGCCCGTCGCCATCGAGGTCTTAGACCGCAACGCCATCCGCGCCGTCGAGTCGGAGTTCGCCTTCGGCATCGACCCGGAGGCCGGCGCGCTCCTGCTCGTCTCCGTGGACGGCCCGCGCGAGGAGGCCGAGCGCGAGATTCGCCTGGTAGAAGATGTGGTGAGGGGACTCGGCGGCTACGACGTCCTGCGCTCGGAGTCGCGCGAGGACGAGGATCGCCTGTGGGACGTGCGGCGCGCGCTCTCGCCGGCCATCAAGAAGTTCGGCACGCTCAAGTTCAACGAGGACGTGGTCGTCCCGCGCTCGCGCGTGCCCGAGCTGATCGAGCGCGTCGAGGCGATAGGACGTAAGTACGACACGTTCGTCGTCAACTTCGGCCACCTCGGCGACGGCAACATCCACGTCAACTTCATGTGCGAACGCTCCGACCCCGCGGCGGTCGCCCGCGCGCGCTCGGCCGTCGGCGAGACCTTCGCGGCCTCCGTCGAGCTGGGCGGCACCATCAGCGGCGAGCACGGCATCGGCTACGTCAAAGCGCCTTACCTCGACATGGCGCTCGGCGGCGAGACCATCGACGCCATGCGCCGCATCAAGCGCGCCCTCGACCCCAAAGGCATTCTCAACCCCGGCAAGGTCTTTGTTTAAGTGATGAGTGATGGGTGATAAGTGATGAGAGAATACAGGTCCCGTGCTTTGGTCTTATCACCCGTCACCCGTCACCCGTCACCCCCGTTATGCTGAGCGTCCTTCTCGAACTCCAACGGCTGAAGCGGCTCGACCGGACGGGGTGGGTCTTGCGGGGCCTGCCGCCGGGGGCGGAGTCGGTGGCGGCGCACAGTTACGGCGTGGCCCTGACGGCGATGCTGCTGGCGGACGAGTGCGCGGCGCGCGGCGTCGAGGTGGACGTGGGGCGCGTCGTGCGCGTCGCGCTGCTGCACGACTTGCAGGAGACGCGGACGGGCGACATGCCGCGCACCGTCGCCGACTACTACGGCAGGGAGGCCCGCCGCGCGGCCGAGCGCGCGGCCTTCGACGACATCATGCGCGGCGCGGGCGAAGGCCACGCCGCCGCCTACGCCGAACTGCACGAGGACTACGAGGCGCGCGCGAGCCTGGAGGCGCGGCTCGTCAAGGCGGCCGACGTGATCGACCTCCTCGCGCAGGCGCTCGCCTTCGAGCGCGCGGGCGCGCGCGGCCTCGACGAATTCTGGGAAGGCGCCGCCGACCGCGACTTCCAGCTCGAAGGCGCGGCCCGCGAGGTCGTGGGAGAGGCGATTGCGGCGCTCGTGAGTGCCAGGGGCACGGTGGGCGGTAAGCGGTGAGCGGTGAGCGGCTGAAAGAAATCACGCTCCCCGCGCTTTAACACTAAACTGCTCACCGCTCACCGCTCACCGCTTACATCTTATGATTGACTGGCTGACGCGACTGATTCACGGGTGGGGGCTGACGTGGGGGCAGGTGCTCTTCGGGGTGGCTGTCTCGGTGGTGACGTTCGTGTTGAGCCTCGCGGTGGTGACGGTGGTGCTGGTGAAGCTCCCGGCGAACTACTTCCACTCGTCGCACGACCGCGAGTTCCTGGTTCACCGCCACCCGGTGCTGCGCGCCGCCGGCATCTTCGCCAAGAACCTGCTCGGGCTGGTGCTGGTCGCCGCGGGCGTCGTCATGTCCCTGCCCGGGGTGCCGGGGCAGGGCGTGCTGACGATCCTGCTCGGCATCATGCTGCTCGACTTCCCCGGCAAGCGCGCGCTCGAAACGCGCATCGTCAGCCGGCCCCGGGTCAACAGCGCCGTCAACGCCCTCCGCGCGCGCTTCGACAAGCCGCCGCTGCTGCTGGACTGAGTGAGCAGTTTTCAGTTTTCAGTTTTCAGTTTTCAGCAAGAACTATGTCTTAACTGAAAACTGAAAACTGAAAACTGAAAACTGCCTTCCGTTGACAAGGCCGAAGCGCGTTTGTTAGCTTCCCTTAACTGATTTCGTGAATCTTCCTGGGGCCGGCGGGGTGTGGCGCGCGTTCGACTTTTGCTTCCGATGCACAGGCTGAAAAACCGTGGGTGCGCGAGGGCCGCGTGGGCGGCGGCCGTGCTGGGGGCGGCGCTGCTGCTCTCGGGGTGCGGCGCCATCACGAAGGTGGGCGGCATCTTCGTGCGGACGAAGGATCAGGTCTCGGTGCCGCAGCCGCTCACGCCGCTCGTCGAGGCCGACATGCCCCAGATGTTCGAGGAGATCAACCGCCTCGGCGCGGTGAAGTCCCTGAACGGCCGGGTCGACATACAGTTCCTCGACACGAGCTACGCCGAGTGCGGCCTCGCCGACAAGTACCGCACGGCCGACGGCCGGCTCGTCGTCCAGCGGCCGGGCCAGGTCTACCTGACCGTGCTGGTGCCCCTCGTCGGCTCGAAGGTCGCCGAGATGAGTTCGACCGGCGAGCGCTTCTGGGCGGCCGTCTACCAGGGCGACCAGAAGTATCAGCGCTTCGTCACGGGCCGCAACGCCGCGCAGTACGAGAAGCTGGAGGCCGACGGCGGCGGCGCCTCGCCCGACTGCAAGGCCGGGGGGCAGCGGCGCGAGGCGGCGATGCAGCGCGCGACCGTGAGCGCCATCTCCAGCCTGCGCCCGCAGCACCTGACCGACGCCGTGCTCGTCCCCCCCGTCTCCTTCGAAGACACGAAACACGTCTACGCGCAGGCCGAGACCTACGAGGAGGAGGCCGACACCCGCCCCAACGCGAAGAAGGGGGCGCGCGTCGTGCGCGGCTACTACGTTTTGTCGGAGCTGGAGCTGGCGTCGCAGAACCGCGCGCGCGTCACGCGCCGCTTCTGGTTCGACCGCGTCAACACGCTGCGGCTCGCGCGCGTGCAGATATACGGCGAGCGCGGGCAGCTCATCACCGACGTGGTCTACAGCCAGCCGCAGCCGTTCGGCGAGGAGGGGCGCCTGCGCCTGCCCGCGCAGGTCGAGCTGACGCGCCCGCAGGACCACTACTCGATTCGCATCGCCTTCCAGGACCCCGGCGCGGTCAAAGTGGATCAGCCCTACGACCCCGAAATCTTCGTCCTGAAGAACAGCTCGAACCTTCAGGAGGTCGACCTGGACGCGGTAAAGAAGTAAGTGGTGAATGGTTAATGTTGAATAGTCGTTGGGGGCGGCGGCGTCGAGGAATGGACGCAAGGCCCGCGGGCACCCGGCCACCGTTCGCCATTCACCATTCGCCGTTCACCGAAGATGGAGAGTCTCGTCACAGCCAACGTGCGACAGCGCCCGGTGCGCGCCCTGGTGAGCGCGGCGGGCGTGGCGCTGGGCGTGTGCCTGGTGATGCTGTTCACGGGGCTGGCGCGCGGGCTGTCGAACGACCTTGAGCGGCGCTCGCAGAACCTGAAGGCCGAGATCGTCTTTACGCGCGACGCGGGCTCGACGCAGTTGATGGCCAACGCCGCCAACCTGTCGGTGAAGTACGCCGAGGAGTTGATGAAGGTCGAGGGCGTGTCGATGGCCGTGCCCGACATCCGCTACGTCTCGCAGGGCGGCAGGGGCTTCGGGTTCGAGCAGGTCGAGGGCGTGGACTGGAGCCAGTTCGCCGCGATGAACGGGATGAGCCTCGTCGCCGGGCGCCCGCCGCGCGAGGCGGACGAGCGCGGCGAGCCCGTGCTCGACGAGGTCGTCGTCGACGAGGCCAAGGCGCGCAACAACAACCTCTCGGTCGGGAGCGAGCTGAAGCTCTTCGGCAACGAGGTCTACAAGGTCGTGGGCGTCTACACGCCCGAGGCCGGGCCGCGCGTCAAGATGTCTCTGGCCGCGATGCAGGACGCGCTCCAGGCGCCGGGCAAGTGCACGTGGGTCTACGTCAAGCTGAAAGAGCCCGGGCGCGCGGTCGAGGTGGCGCGCCGGATAGACGAGCAGCTTCCGGGCAACAAGATTCAGCTCACGCGCGACATCATCACCAACATCGAGAAGAGCATCCCGTACCTCGGCGTCTTCCTCCGCACGCTCGTCGGGCTCTCGGCGCTGGTGAGCGGGCTGGTGGTGATGCTCGCGATGTACACGACCATCACGGAGCGGACGCGCGAGATCGGCATCCTGAAGGCCCTCGGCGCCTCGCGCGGCTTCATCGTCGGCGAGATCGTGAAGGAGGCCGTGCTCATCAGCGTCATCGGCGTCGCCGCCGGCTTCGCCGTCTCGTTCCTGGCCGGCTACGTCATCCAGCACGCCTACGCCCTGCCCTTCGAGTACAGCTGGGGCTGGGGCCTGACGGCCGCGCTCATCGGCCTGCTCGGCGGCGCCCTGGGCGCGCTCTACCCGGCCGTCCGCGCCGCCAACCTCGACGCCGTGAGCGCGCTGGCGTACGAGTAGAGGGTCAATGGTAAATAGTGAATGGTGAATGGAGACCGCTTTTGTCTTCACACCATTTACCATTTACTATTCACCATTCACTATGAGAACCATTCTACAGGCGGAAAATCTGACGAAGGTCTACCGGGTGGGGAGCGTGGACGTGCCCGCGCTGCGGGGCGTGTCGCTCGACGTGGAGGAGGGCGAGTACCTCGCCATCATGGGGCCTTCCGGGTGCGGCAAGTCCACGATGCTGCACCTGCTCGGCGGGCTCCTCACCCCGACGACGGGCCGCATCCTCATCGACGACGAAGACCTGACGGCCGCCTCCGACGCCAAGCGCACGGACATCCGCCGCCGCAAGATCGGCTTCGTCTTCCAGCGCTTCAACCTCTTCCCGACGCTCACGGCCGAGGGGAACCTGAAGCTGGCCGAAAGTATCCACGGCGGGAGCGACGGCAAGAAGGGCGGCGACCCCGAGCGCCGCCGCGAAGTCCTCCGCCTGCTCCAGCTCGAAGACAAGATGCACCACAAGCCGCTCGAACTCTCGGGCGGCGAGCAGCAGCGCGTCGCGCTCGCCCGCGCCATCGTCAACCGCCCCGCCATCATCCTCGCCGACGAGCCCACCGGCAACCTCGACACCGAGAACTCCGCCATCGTCCTCAACATGTTCCAGGAGATGAACTACCGCTTCAACCAGACCATCATCATGATCACGCACAACCCGGAGGCGGCCGCCATGTGCCGCCGCATCGTCCAGATGCGCGACGGGCAGATCGTTGCCCCCGGCCCGCGTGTACAGATATAATCCAGAAGGCGGCCGGCCGTCGTAGAGTGGTAAGAGGATTGCAACCTTTTCTTATCACTTGTGTCTTCGCCGGTAGTCATGTGTCTCATTTTTTATGCTGCTGAACGTCTTCAAAAAAGTCATTTTCTGGTCTTACGGGCGGACGACCTGGCAGTACGACGTGCTGTGCGTCGCCATCCTGGCCTTCGTATTTCTTACGCCTAAAGGGTGGTTCGAGTGGGGCGAACTCGCCTGCGCGCCCGCGCATCAAAATGCCCTCGGAGCGGCACAAAAGCTGCTTATCCGTACGACGGGCGCGGCCGCGACCGCCCAGCCCGACGCCCACGACATCGAGCGCTGCGCGCGCAAGATTACCGGCGAACCCGGCCTGAGGGTCAGCGGCTGGAAGGAACTGAAGACGACGGACGGTCGTACGGTCGGTTTTGAGGTTGACATAGAGCCGTAATTCCCTATACTTACCCGGTTTTATGACCGGCAGAGGAGTCTCCCCGAATGTTTGAAGGAGTCAGCATGAAGAAGATGTTCGCGCCGGCCCTCGCCGCGTTGATGCTTTTGGCCTCGCTCTCCGCGGCCCCGCCCCGCGCCCAGGCGCAGGGGCCGGGCCTCATCAGCTCCATCCTCAACAAGATGGACCGCAACCGCCGCACGCTCGGCTCCATGCGCGCCGCGATCACGATGCAGAAGTACAACGCGCAGCTCAAGGACGCCGACAACTACACGGGCGAGGTGCAGTACGTCGCCGCCAAGGGGCGCGACGCCAACGTCCGCGTCGACTGGACGCGCCCCGTGCAGGAGATTCTCGCCGTCTCGGGCGGCCAGTACACGCTCTACCGCCCGCGCCTGAAGCAAGCGTTCCAGGGCTCTTCGAAGAGCGCCAGCTCGAAGGGCAAGGCCGGCAACGTGCTCGGCTTCGCGCTCAACATGACGAGCGCGCAGGCCAAGAACCAGTTCAACGTCGAGATCGTCGGCGAGGGCGAGCTCTACAAGGGCAGCCCGCACGTCTGGTGGCTCAAGCTCGTGCCGCGCGGCAACCAGGGCTTCCAGTTCGCCGAGGTCTGGGTGACCGACGACGGCATGCCCATCCAGACGCGCGTCACCGAGAAGAACGGCGACGCGACGACCGTGCGCCTGACCAACATCCAGCGCAACGCGAACATCCCGATGGACGCCTTCACCCTCCCGCTGCCCGCGGGCACGAAGATCGTCAAGGGCTGAGTCCCCGGGGTTTGAGAGTCCGACAGGCGAAGGGTTCTGCCCGCCGTGAGTGGTCAGAGCCCTTCGCCTTTTTTACGCCCCGCCGGGCCGCGCCACGCGTCAGGCCGGGGCGCTTGATTTGGGCGCACACTTTGCGTATTGTCTAGCGGTCATTTCCCCTAAGGAGAGCCGGCGCCAGCCGTAACGTCCACGGCGCGGGCTTGCAAGACGAAACAGCCTTGATGAAGCGAAGCACGTTTCTGAAGTTGAAGCTGCGCGAGGCGAGGTTCATCACCCGCGCGCTGATGCACACGGACCACCCGGTCCTGGCGCACATCATCCCCATGCGCCGCTGCAACCTCGCCTGCACCTACTGCAACGAGTTCGACAAGACCTCCGACCCCGTGCCCCTCGACGCGATGAAGAGCCGCCTCGACGCGCTCGCGCGCCTCGGCACGTCGGTCATCACCATCTCGGGCGGCGAGCCCCTGATGCACCCCGAACTCGACGAGATCATCCGCCACATCCGCCGGCGCGGGATGATCGCCGGGCTCATCTCGAACGGCTACTACATGACGCCCGAGCGCATCCGGCGCCTGAACGAGGCCGGGCTCGAATACCTCCAAATCTCCATCGACAACGTCGAGCCCGACGAGGTCTCGAAGAAGAGTCTGAAGAACCTCGACCGGAAGCTCCAGAACCTCGCCGCGCACTCCGACTTCCACGTCAACATCAACTCGGTCATCGGCGGCGGCATCAAGAACCCGGAGGACGCGCTCGTCATCGCGCGCCGCGCGCAGGAGCTGGGCTTCTCGACGACGGTCGGCGTCATCCACGACGGGCACGGCCTCCTGAAGCCGCTCGGCGAGCGCGAGCGCAAGGTCTACGACGAGTTGAAGCGCGTGTCGAAGTCGGAGTACGCGCGGCTCGGCTGGTTCCAGGACAACCTCGCATCGGGCAAGGAGAACAAGTGGCGGTGCCGCTCGGGCGCGCGCTACCTCTACGTCTGCGAGGACGGGCTCGTCCACTACTGCTCGCAGCAGCGCGGCACGCCCGGCGTCCCGGTCGAGCAGTACACGAAGGAAGACGTGGTGCGCGAGTACAACACGGAGAAGTGGTGCGCGCCGCTCTGCACCGTCGCCTGCGCGCACAAGGTGGCCATCCTCGACAACTGGCGCGACCCGCAGAAGGGCGAGGCCGAAGCCGAGGTCGCGCCCCAGCGCCTCCGCGACGCCATCGTCCGCACCCTCCGCGCGGGCTGATTCGTTCGATTGCGGGATGCGGATTTCGGATTGCGTATTCAAGGACGACGAAAGACGCGCCGCCTCTCATCCTCCCTCAATCCGCACTTCGTATTCCGCAACTCCCGTCCGTCGCCCATCCCCAGGAAGAAATGAGTACGTCCAAACCTTATCGAGTTAAGGTCTGCCTCGTCGCGTGCGTCGCCGCCGCGGCCGCGTCCCTTCTGCTGCCGGCGCGCGCCGCGGCACAGGCCGCCGCTCCGGGGTTGAACGCTTCGGAGCGCGCGCTCGTGGCCGGCTCGCGCGAGGCGATCATCAAGACCGGCCTCAGCGCCGCCTTCTTCGACGAACACTTCCGCGTCGCGCGCGTCGTAGACGGCCCGGGCGACCGCCGCGTCGTGTGGCGGCTCTCGGTGGGCGGCTACGAGGCGAACGTCAACGACTCGGTCGGCTTCTACACCGAAGGCGCGCGCCGCGTGGACACGCACTCGGTCGCCGCCACGCTCTCCGCAACCTCCGACATCAAGCGCACCGTCACGCGCCGCCGCGCCGAACTCCTCATGCGTCGCTGCATCGGCCGCTTCACGAATGCGCAGGTCGAGTACCGCGCGCACGGCGCGGGCGGGCGCGCGGCGCTGCTGCTCACGGCGCAGGCGCTCGTCCCACGCCGCGCCTGCCCGGCGCAACAGTGCACGGTGCGGCAGACGACGCTTGAGACGCCGCCCGCGCAGGGTAGCGGCGGAGCCTTCAACTCGACGCTCTCGGCCGGCTCGGTGACGCTCGCGAATCCCGTCCCGCCCGGCGGCCAGATCAACGTCCAGTTCATGCTCGGGGTCATGCAGACGGGCACGTTCAAGTTCTTCGTCAACGTCGAGGTGCTGCCTTGAGGGAGTAGACAGTGGGCGCCGCGCCGCGTGGTCGTCGGGAAGTTATCGCGGACGATTTAACACGGAGACACGGAGGCACAGAGACACAGCTGGTTGAGTTATATCGCAACAAGCTGTGTCTCTGTGCCTCCGTGTCTCCGTGTTGAAAAACCTGCGCGGTATCGCTCGAATGAATACTGCTTTAAGTCTCGCCGCCCGCGGCCTCTGCCTCGGGCGCGAGGGACTCGGCGGCGGCGGCCGGGGAGGCTTTCGGCGCGCGCCGCAGCACGACGAGCGCGACGCCGGACATGATGACGGCGCCGCCCGCCACAGTCCTCCAGGACAACTCCTCGCCGAGCACGACGACGCCGAGCAGCACGGCCGCCAGCGGCGTCACCAGCGCGATCAGCATCGTCTTCGTCACGTCCACGTGGCGCACCAGCCAGTAGAAGAGCAGGAACGCCGCCACCGACCCGACCAGCGTCAGGTAGAGCAGGCACGCGACGGCGAGCGGAGTCCAGCGCAGGCGTGCCGGGCTGCCTTCGAGCACGAGCGCGGCCGACGCCAGCGCCAGAAAGCCGCACGCCATCTGCCCCGCCGACAGCACCGGCGCGTCCAGCTTCGCGCCCTTCGCCTTCACGAGCACGTTCGCCCACGCCACGAAGGCCGCGCCCGCCACCACGGCCGCGCTCCCCCACAGGGCCATCGAGCCCTCCGCCCCCAACTGGTGCGAGAAGATGACGCCGACGCCCCCGACGCCGAGCAGCGCGCCCGCCAACTTGCGCGCGTTCAGGCGCTCGCCCGGCAGGTACGGGTGCGCCAGAAGCATCCCGAAGACCGGGATGGTCGCCTGCAAGAGCGCCGCCAAGCCCGAGGAGATGTGCTGCTCGCCCCAGAAGAGCAGCCCGTAGTTGAGCCCGAAGGCCAGCACCCCCGTCTGCGCGAGCATCAGCCACTCGGCGCGCCCCCGCGGCAGGCGCGAGCGCCGCGCGGCGACTATCGCCGACAGGATGGCGGTGGCTAAAAGGAAGCGCGCGGCGGCGAAACTGAGCGGCGGGAGGTCGCGCAGGCCGAGCTTGATGAACATCCAGGTCGAGCCCCAGATGCAGCACAGGAGCAGGAAGACGACGCGAACCTTCATCCGCGTTTCTATACGCGAATCGGCGTGGAAAGGCAAAAGGGGAGGGAAGTAGACAGTAGTCAGTAGTCAGTAGGAAAAAACAACATCGGCGGGCCTCGGGTTTATTAACCCACAACGCCCGCCGATGTTCTCTACTGACTACTGACTACTGTCTACTGTCTACTGACCACTGCTCTCCTGCGCGTCGCGGTAGAGGCCGACGACGTTGCCGGTGGTGGTCGCGGCGGCGTGCGGCTGGATGTGGTAGCGCTTGATCTTGGCGTTGAGCGTGGTGACCTTGAGGTTGAGCATGCGCGCGGCGCGGCGCTGGTGGCCGCCCGTGCGCATCAGCGCCCAGCGGATGAGGTCGGTCTCGAAGCGCCGCACCTCTTCCGAGAAGTCGATGCTCGGCTTCGACTCCAGCGTGCCGCTGCCCTTGATCGAATCGACCTCCTGGAGGAGCGCCAGCGCCAGCTCCCTCAGCGTCTTGAGCCGGACGGCCGCGCCCTGCTCGGGCGGCGCGGGCGGCGCGGGGGCGGCGGCGGGCTCGGTCTGCTCGGCCGGCCGGTTGAACGCGTAGTGTCTCTGTTCCAGCATGCTTGGTAGAACTCCCTTCGGGTAAGCTCGGGCCGGGGTCGGGGACTCCGCCCGTACGTGGCGCGACGTGCGCCGACTGAGCAGGCTGCCGCTTCGGGCCGCCGTTACGAGGGGGATTCTAAAGACCGTGTGCCGCGCGGCGAAGGCTTTTGTGATGAAGTGGACGGGCCGTGTGATGAAGCGGCCGCCGCCGCCGCGCGCGTCCGATTCCGACCACGTCACAGACTGTTGCCGAGCGCGGCCTGGAGCTTCTCGCGGTAGCTGCGGCTCAAGGTCAACTGGGTCCCGTCGTGGAGGATGACGTGGTACTCGCCGTGCGACCAGGGCTGAAGCTCCTTGATGCGGTTGATGTTCGCGATGGCCGAGCGGTGGATGCGCACGAAGTCCTTCGGGTCGAGCTGCGCCTCAAGGCTGGAGATGGTCTCGCGCAGGAGGTACGCCTTCTTGCCCGTGTGGATGGAGACGTAGTTGCCCTCCGCCTCGATCCAGTCGATCTCGTCGGTGTTGAGGAAGAAGACGCGCCCGCCGGTCTTGACCACCAGCCGCTCGCTGTAGCGCGTCTGCCCGCGCATCTGCTCCAGGAGCGCGATGATGCGCTCGTCGAGGGCGGCGCCGCCGTTCTCGCGCCGAATCTGGCGCTTGGCCCGCTCCATCGCGGCGCGGAAGCGCTCGCGGTCGAAGGGCTTCAAAAGGTAGTCGAGCGCGTGGAACTCGAAGGCGCGGACGGCGTAGTGGTCGTAGGCCGTGATGAAGATGACGGGCGGCAGCCCGTCGTCCTTCAACGCTTCGAGCACGGCGAAGCCGCCGACCTCGGGCATCTGCACGTCGAGCAGGAGGAGGTCGGGCTTGAGCGTCTGGACGGCCTCGATGGCCTCGGCGCCGTTCGTGCACTCGCCGACGACGCGCAGGTCGGGGTCGTCGGCCGCCATGCCGCGAATCTTCTCGCGCGCGAGCGGCTCGTCGTCCACGACGAGCACGCGGATGGGCGCCTGTGCGGCTTCCGTCATAGTTTAGGTAAATCGTGAATGGTAAATAGTAAATGGTAGGCCGCAGTCCGACGTTTACGTCTGCGGGCGGTAAACCTTCCGGCCCGGAGGGCGGGCCGAACCATTCACCATTGACTATTTACCATTTACTGAACAGAAAACACCGCGCCGAAGGTGTTTGTGGCAGAAAACGCCTTCGGGTTTCAGAAAAGTGTACGAGGGGACGTAGGCAGGGTTCCAAAAATCAGGAGGGCGCGCCCTTCGCGGCGGGAATTTCCAGCGTGACGAGGAGCCCGCCGCCGGGCGCGTTCTCAAGCTCGAAGCGGTGCGCGTCGCCGTAGAGCTGTTCGAGTCGCGCGCGCGTGTTCGAGAGCCCGAGACCCCCCCTCAACCCGTCGTCCGGCCTTGTGATGGCCTGAAGCCCCGGCCCGTTGTCCCTGACCCGTATACGCAGCGACCCGTTCTCGCGTTTCGCGGAAATCTCCACGAGGCCGGGGCCGCGCGTCTGGGCGATGCCGTGGCGCAGGGCGTTCTCGACGATGGGTTGGAGGATGAGGTTGGGGACGGGCACGTCGAGCGCGGCGGTGTCGACCTCGACGCTGGTGGTGAGCCGGTCCTGGAAGCGCACGCGCTCGATTTCGAGGTAGCAGGTCAGGAACTCAAGCTCCTTCTGGAGCGAGACCTCCTGCGCGCCGGAGTTCTCCAGCGTGAGGCGGAGGAAGTCGCCGAGCCGCGCGATCATGCGGTCGGCCGCGTCGGGGTCGCGGTGCAGGAGGGCGGAGATGGAGTGGAGCGTGTTGAAGAGGAAATGCGGCTGGAGCTGCATCTTCAGGGCTTCGAGCTGCGCCCGCGTGAGCTGGGCCTGGAGGCGCGAGGAGCGCAGCTCGCCCTCGCGGAAGCGCCGGTAGTAGCGGAAGACCTGGTTGAGCAGGAGCAGCAGGCCGTAGATGCCGTAGTTCTCGGACGAGTTGTAGATGATCCACTGGAGCGTCGTCGCCGGGTCGTAGTGCTTGCCGGGGCCGTAGACGAGGAAGAAGTAGATGATCTGGAAGAGCCCCGAGATGACGAAGACGAAGGCCGTGGCGAAGAGCAGGTGGACGGGGACGTTGCGCCGCCAGAGGCGCCCCTCGACCGAGAAGCGGTCGGCGAGCCGCAGGACGAGCGGGGTGCCCAGCGCCCAGAGGTACGGGTAGATGAACTGCGACGTGGCGGCCTCGCCCCACGTCAGGGGCTTCTCGCTCAGCAGGCGCGAGTAGTAGAGCTGCCCGGTGAAGAAGAGGGCGATCACCGTCCAGCCGGCGAAGATAATCCCCCAGCGCGTCCAGCGCCCGCGCCAGGCGCGCTCGCCGCCCTCGGCCTCCGCGGCCGCGGTGAGCCCGACGCCTTCGAGTATCTCCGCTTCGGTCATCGACGGGAAATCCCTGCCTTCCTTCTTCAGCACAGCCGCGGCCTCGGTCGTCCCCCGTCGGGGGCGTTCTGGTGGGGCGGGGATGTCTGGTTAACGCTTTCGGCGCGGGCGGCGCGGTCGGGCGCAGAGGGGGAGCGTAAGCGCCCGCGCCCCGTTTGTGAAGCGTTGTGTGATAAACCGGACTCCGGCCGTGACGAACGGGCGCGGGCGCTGACGGCTTCCGGCCGCGCCCTGTGGCAAAATCTGCGCATGGGCCGGAACCTGAGATTCGTGGTGCAGGAGCACCACGCGAGCCGTCTGCACTGGGACTTCCGCCTGGAGATTGCGGGGACGCTGAAGTCGTGGGCCGTGCCGAAGGGGCCTTCGCTCGACCCGGTTTCGAAGCGCCTGGCCGTCCAGGTGCCCGACCACGCGCTCTCCTACATGAACTTCGAGGGCGTGCTGCCCGAGGGCACTTACGGCGCCGGGCGCGTCTACCGCTGGGACGCCGGCAGCTTCCTACCCGAAGGCGACCCGGCCGAAGGGTGGCGCGCGGGCTCGCTCCGCTTCCGCCTCGAAGGCGCGCGCCTCGGCGGCGCCTGGCGGCTCTTCAGGATGAAGGGGCGCGAGGAGGCGGGCCGCCCGCTCTGGCTCCTCCAGAAACTCCCCGACGAGTTCGCCGTCAACGGCCACGAGGCCGAGACCGTCGGCGGGCGCGAGAAGCCGAAGGCGACGGCGAAGAAGAAAGCCGCGAAGAAGCGAGGCAAGCAGTAGGCAGATGACGGTTAAGAGGGTTGAGCCCCGGAGGGGCAGGATGTTTATAGCCCCGACGTTCTGAGCAACCCCGAGCCCCGTCAGGGGCGGCATGTATATGCCGCCCCTCCGGAGCTTATGAAAATTAATTACAGACTTGAGCTATACACATGCCGGCCCTCCGGGGCTGACTTTTAACTGCCTACTGCCAGTCGTTCGACGCCGAGCTTGCGCGCGAGGCCGTCGGCGCCCCAGCCCATGACCACGTCGTGATTCCATCTGAAGACGGGACGGGCGACGGGCGCGAGCAGGTTCATCCAGGGCTTGGTCGTGCGGACGTTCCAGTCGTAGCGCACGTCGGTGACGCCGGCGTCGTAGGCGAGCCGCCAGCGGCCCGTGCCGGTCAGCTCGCCGACGGCTTCGCCCTCGATGAGCGAGAGCGGCTCGACGCGCGTCAGGCGCATGTGGAAGGCGAGGCGGTAGGGGAGCTTGCTCCGCCAGGTGTAGAGTTGGAGCGCGCCGACGCCTTCGTCGTCGCCCGGCTCGACGCGCTCGACGCGCTCGACGCCGCGCCACCACTCGGGCCACTCCTCCGAGCGGTAGATCAAATCCCACACGGGTTCGAGCGGCGAGCGGAAACGCCAGAGGGTCACGAAGCTGTAGTCTGCCATGATGCGTCCACCGTCCGCAGTAGGGTGTCAGTCCACAACTCTAATACGCGCACGCGCGCGTCGGCGGTTTTGGCGGGAGGCTTAAAAGGGGGCGGGTGAGTTGAGTCCCGACAGGCGGCGGCACAGGGGCGCGCACCCGGAGGACGCGCGGCTGTTCGAGGCGGCGCGGCTCCCGCAATTGCGCGTCGCGGTGTCGGAGCTGTCTTGGTTGTTGAGCCGCGGCTACCGGACGAAGTCCGCGCTGAAGCTGGTGGGCGACCGTCACAATCTGAAGGAGCGGCAGCGCCTCGCCGTCTCGCGCGCGGCGTGCCCGGAGGAGGGTTGCGCGCGGCGGCGCGCGGGCCGCGTGGGCGAGCGTGAGGTCGCGGGCGAGGGGTTGATTGTTGACGGGTTCAACCTCGTCATCCTGCTTGAGGCGGCGCTGTCGGGCGGCGTGCTCGTCGTGGGGCGCGACGGGTGCGTGCGCGACCTCTCGTCCGTGCACGGCTCCTACCGCGCGGTCGAGGAGACGGAGCGCGCCGTCGTGCTCGCGGGCGAGGCGCTGGCGGCGCTCGCGCCGTCGTCGGTGCTGTGGCTCTTCGACAGCCCCGTCTCGAACAGCGGACGCCTCGCGGCGCGCGTGCGCGAACTCGCGTCGGGGCGCGGCTGGCCGTGGGAGGTGCGCGCCGAGTTCAACCCCGACCGCGAGATCGTCATGTCGGACCGCGTCGCCGTCACCTCCGACTCGAACGTCCTCGACGGCGTCGCGCGGTGGCTCAACCTCGGGCGGATGATTGTCGAGAGGTATGTCGAAGGGGCGTGGGTGCTTGACCTGAGCGGAGAGGACGAGGGTTGAGTCCGGCGGTAAGTTAGTTAACCACAGAGACACAGAGGACACGGAGGGGGCACAGAGTAAGCTAATCCTCTGTGCCGTCTCCGTGCCCTCTGTGCCTCTGTGGTGAATTGCCCTCGGCTCTATCCGCAGACAACGAGTTCACCCGTGCGTCTGTTTGTAGAGCCTCTTCAGCCGCGTCAAGTCATCCGCCTCGCGCGTGCTCTTGTCGGTGCGGACGCGCTTGAAGCGCGGGATGCGGAGGGCGTAGCCGGCGCGGTAGCGTGCGGTCTTCTGGATGTCCTGGAAGTCAACTTCGATGACGACCTCCGGCTCGATCTCCACGTCGCGGCCCCGCGTCGTGATGATGGAAGGTTCGAGCCGCGCGGTCAGCTCGCGCAGCGCCTCTTCGGAGAAGCCGGTGCCGACCTTGCCCACGGTCTTGAACTCTTCGCGGTCGCGCACGGCGACGATGAGACTCGACAGCAGGCCGCGCCGACGGCCCGAGCCCCAGATGCCGCCCGTGATGACCACGTCGAGCGTCTCGAAGGCGGGCTTGAGCTTCATCCAGTTCTCGGCGCGGCGGCCCGGGACGTAAACGGCGTCGGGGTCTTTCGCCATCAGCCCCTCGTGCCCCCCCTCGACGGCGCGGCGGAAGAAGGCGGCCTGCTCCTCGAACGAATCGGTCACGACGCTCTCGGTCATCTTCACCCGGTCGGTCTCCCGGAAGAGTTTGGCGAGGCGCGCGCGTCTCTCCGACTGCGGGACGTTCATCAGGTCTTCGCCGTCGTGGTAGACCATCTCGAAGAGGTGCAGGACGAGCGGTATCTCGCGCGCCTTCTCCTCGATGCCGTGGACGCGGCCCAGGCGCATGAGCACGGCCTGGAACGGCTGCTTCTCGCGGAGCGTCGGGTCGAAGGCGACGGCCTCGCCTTCGAGGACGGCGTCGCCGCCCTTCCATGCTTTTGCCAGGGCGGCCGCCACGTCCGGCATCGCGGCGGTGTCGTCGTTGAGGCGGCGCGAGTACGTGCGTATCTCGGGCGGGCGCCCCTTCTTCAAATGTATCTGCAAGCGCGCGCCGTCGTACTTCACCTCGAAGATAATCTTCTTGCCTTTGAGCTTCTCGAAAATCTCCTCCGGCCGTTCGACCTTCTGCGCGTTCATGAACTGGTAGGGGCGGAAGAGCGTGAGCCCGGCCCGCGCCAAAGCCTTCGGCCCCCTGCGCGCCTGCGCGGCCGTGTGGCCGATGTCGTTCGTCATCGCGTAGAGGTGCTCGACCGCGCCCGCCTCCACGTCGAAGGCCGCGGCCAGCGCGCGCGCGACGGTGCCGAGCCCGGCGCCGATGCGCATCTGGTTGAGCACCATGCGCGTGAAGTACTTCGCGCCGAGCGCCGTCGTGTTGCGGAAGACGTGCTCGACTAAGGCTTCCCGGCTCTCGTCCTTCTCGACCGCGCGGTTGACCCTCTGCCAGAGCTTGTCGACTTCCAGAGTGTCCGCGCCGCGGACGTGCGCGGCGACGACCTCGCTCATGTCGCCGGTGCGCTTGACCTCGTCGTCCACGCCCGCGGGGTCGAGCCCGAAGAGGCGCGAAAGGACGCCGCGCACGGTGCCGGGGCCGACGCCGAGGCGGTCGGAGAGCTGCGGGTCTACGACCTCGCTCAGGGTGAAGTGCGCGGCCGCCGGGAGCGTGCGCGCGTCCGCGCCCCGGAAGAGTTCGGCGAGGGCGCGCACGCGCGCGGGGTCGCCCGCGGCGCGGCTGACGCGCTCGTAGGTGTCGGCGAGTTCGGAAAATTTCACGTCGGTCTGCCGCCGGACATAAAGGTGTCGGAGAAGAGCTTCGGCGTTTGAGCATGCAAGTTGCAAGCCCCTTACGTCGGCATTGGTTCTATCGAGGGGGTCGGGCGCAGAACGCTTCAAAACTACGCGGTGTTGGCGTCAGGCGCCGCGCGGGCCGCGAGACCGCACGCGCGCGCGTGAACGGGTCGCGTACACGGGCTGTACTGTGGGGCGGCAAGCGCGCGGGGGGTTGGTTGCTGATGGGGCTTGAGACCTACCAGAAGATGCGCGACTTCCGGCGGACGCCGGAGCCGAAGGGGAGCGTGTCGAAGGCGAACCGGCGCCGCTTCGTCGTGCAGGAGCACCACGCGTCGAAGCTCCACTTCGACTTCCGCCTGGAGATGGGCGGCGTGCTCAAGTCGTGGTCGGTGCCGCGCGGGCCTTCGCTCGACCCGGCGGAGAAGCGTCTGGCGGTCGAGACGGAAGACCACCCCGTCGAGTACCTCAAGTTCGAGGGGCTCATCCCCGAGGGCGAGTACGGCGCGGGCGAGCACATGAAGTGGGACGGCGGCACCTTCGAGGTGCTGGGCGGGGGCTCGGCGGCCGAGCAGCTGGAGGCCGGGCGGCTCGACTTCGCGCTCAAGGGCGAGAAGCTGAAGGGCGCCTTCACGCTCGTGAAGATGAAGCGGCGCGAGGGCGAGTGGCTGCTCTTCAAGCGCTCGGACGAGTTCGCCGAAGCCGGCTGGGAGCTGCGCCTGCGCAAGCCCGTGGACGGGCAGGAGACGATTAAAGGCAAAAGTAAAAAGGCAAAAGGCAAAGGTGAAGAAGCGGGTTCGCCGAAGGCCGCGGGCAAAGGGCACGTCAGGAAGTTCGACACGTCGAAGGCGGCGGGCGGGAAGGCCGTGGCCGTCGGGCGCGCCCTGAAGGCGAAGAAGCTCGAGGGCGACGTGAACGTGCGCGTCCGCGCCGTGGTCGTGCACCTGACGAACCTCGACCGCGTCTACTGGCCGGACGAGGGCTACACGAAGGGCGACCTCGTCCGCTACTACCACGAAATTTCCAGGTACATTCTGCCCTACCTCACAGACCGGCCGCTGATTATGAAGCGCTACCCCTCGGGCATCCGCGGGCCTTTCTTCCACCAGCACGACGTGAACGAGGCGCCCGAGTTCGCGCGCACCGTCGCGCTC
>DASVQJ010000129.1:0-7536 GCA_036389235.1 Pyrinomonadaceae bacterium
TTTGATTTGCGATTTGGTTCATCCGAATCGAACGGCAAATCAAAAATCAAAAATCGCAAATCAAAAATAACGCTATGGGCATCAAGAAACTGACACCGACATCGCCGTCGCGCCGGTACCAGACCTACCTGACGCGCGACGAGCTGACGCCGGGCGCCGAGCCCGAGAGGTCGCTGCTGGAGAAGAAGACGCGTATCTCCGGCCGCAACAACGACGGCCACATCACCGTCCGGCGGCGCGGCGGCGGCCACAAGCGCCACTACCGCATCGTTGACTTCAAGCGCGACAAGGCGGGCGTGCCCGGCCGCGTCACGCAGATCGAGTACGACCCGAACCGCTCGGCGCACATCGCCCTCGTCACCTACCTCGACGGCGAGAAGCGCTACATCATCGCGCCCGCCGGCCTTGAGGTCGGCAAGACCGTGACGAGCGGCCCGGAGGCCGACATCCTGCCGGGGAACGCGCTCCCCATCAGGAACATCCCGCTCGGCACGCAGATTCACAACATCGAGCTGCGGCCGGGCAAGGGCGGCCAGCTGGTGCGCTCGGCGGGCGGCTTCGCGCAGCTGGTGGCGAAGGAAGGCGACCACGCGCAGGTGCGCATGCCCTCGGGCGAGGTGCGGCGCGTCCCCGTGGTCTGCTACGCGACCGTCGGGCAGGTCGGGAACGTCGAGCACGAGAACGTCTCGTACGGCAAGGCCGGGCGCTCGCGCTGGAAGGGCATCCGCCCGTCGGTGCGCGGCGTCGCGATGAACCCGGTCGATCACCCGCACGGCGGCGGCGAGGGCAAGACCTCGGGCGGCCGTCACCCGGTGACGCCCTGGGGCCAGCCCACGCGCGGCTACAAGACGCGCAAGAACAAGCGCACCACGAACATGATCGTGCGCGACCGGAGAGTGAAGTAGGTGTCAGATGCCGGATGCCAGACGTTGGTTGAAGGCAAGCACTAACACCCGACATCTAACATCTAACCTCTTTTTCGAGCGAAGCGAGAAAACAATGGCACGTTCAGTCAAAAAAGGGCCGTTCATCGACAGGCACCTGGAGAAGAAGGTCGAGGAGGTGCGCTCGGGCGCGTCCCGCCCGCCCGCGATCAAGACGTGGTCGCGCCGCTCGACCATCACGCCCGACTTCGTCGGCCTGACCTTCGGCGTCCACAACGGCAAGCGCCACATCCCCGTCTACGTGACGGAGAACATGGTCGGCCACAAGCTCGGCGAGTTCGCCCCGACGCGCACCTTCAAGGGGCACGCGGGCACGAAGGCGGAGAAGTCGTCCAAGCCTGCAAGGTAAATGGTCAATGGTCAATGGTGAATAGATAAAGCCACCATTTACCATTCACTATTTACTATTTACTGAGGTTCAGAGATGGAAGCGATAGCGAGTGCAAAATACCTCCGCGGGTCGGCGCAGAAGGCGCGGCTCGTGGTTGACATGATTCGCGGCAAGCGCGTGGGCGAGGCGCTCGCCATACTCCAGTTCACCAACAAGCGCGCCGCCGGCCACATCGAGAAGTGCCTGCGCTCGGCCATCGCCAACGCGACCGAGAAGGCCGAGCGGCAGAACGTCGCGGTGGACCCGGACGACCTCTTCGTCAAGACGGCCTTCGTGGACATGGGGCCGACCAAGCACCGCCGCCGCGTCCGCCCCGCCCCGCAGGGGCGCGCCTACCGCGAGCAGCGCCACTTCTGCCACGTGACCGTGCAGGTCTCGACCGGGCAGGAGGAGGCCCCCGCCGCGAAGGGCAAGGGCAAGAAGAGCGCGAAGGCCGTCGCCGAGGCCGCGCCGAAGGGCAAGGCCGCGGAGAAGAAGACCGCGTCGAAGCGCGCCGCGAAGAAACCGGATGCGGCCCCGGCCGCGCCGACGAAGGCGGAAGAGTCCGCGACTCAGGAATAAGACGGGGCGTCGGGTGTTAGGTCTTGGGTTCTGGTTTTAACTAGAACCCAACAGCTAAAACCCAACACCCAACCAGGGAGAAGATTGTGGGTCAGAAAGTTCATCCGTACGGCTTTCGCCTCGGCTACAACAAGGACTGGCACTCGCACTGGTTCGCGAAGAAGCAGTTCGGCGACTACCTCCTCGAAGACCTGAAGCTCAAGGCGCAGATGAAGGGCCGGTTCGCCGGCGCGGGCGTCTCGCACGTGGACGTGGAGCGCGCGGCCAACCGCCTCAAGCTCATCATCTACACCTCGCGCCCGGGCATCATCATCGGCCGCAAGGGCGCCGAGATCGACAAGCTCAAGGCGGACATCGCCTCGCGCACGGGCAAGGAGGTGCTCGTCTCCATCCAGGAGATTCACAAGCCCGAGCTGAACGCGCAGCTCCAGGCCGAGAAGATCGCCGCGCAGCTTGAGAAGCGCATCGCCTTCCGCCGCGCCATGCGCAAGACCGTGGAGGAGACGCTGCGCTTCGGCGGGCAGGGCATCAAGGTCAAGGTGGCCGGCCGCCTCAACGGCGCCGAGATCGCGCGCACCGAGTGGCACTTGCAGGGGCGTCTGCCGCTCCACACGCTGCGCGCCGACGTGGACTACGGCTTCGCCGAGGCGCACACGACGTTCGGCGTCATCGGCGTCAAGTGCTGGATTTACCGCGGCGAAATCCTCGACCCGAAGGCGGCGATGGCGCGCGGCACGCAGCCCGACCCCATCAACGAGCCCCGCCCCGAGCGCGGCGACGGGCGCCGCCCGCGCCGCGACCGCGAGGACGGCGACCGCCCGCGCGGTCGCGGCGACAGGGACGGCGGCGGCGGGCGCGGGCCGGGCGGCCCCGGCGGCGGACGCGGGCGCGGCCCCGGCGGCGGCGGCGGCAGAAGATAAGAGGGTGAATAGTAAATGGTAAATGGTGAATAGAAGTTCTCTGTCTTAATCACCATTTACTATTCGCCATCTACTATTTACGAGGGTATTCATCATGTTGATGCCGAAGAAGGTAAAGCACCGGAAGCAGATGAAGGGGCGCATGACGGGCACGGCCCAGCGCGGCGCCGAGATCAGCTTCGGTGAGTACGGCCTGAAGACTCTGGAGCCGGGCTGGATCACGGACAGGCAGATCGAGGCCGCGCGTATCGCGATGACGCGCCACGTCAAGCGCGGCGGCAAAATCTGGATTCGGATGTTCCCCGACAAGCCGATCACCAAGAAGCCCGCCGAGACCCGCATGGGCAAGGGCAAGGGCGCGCCCGACCACTGGGTCGCCGTGGTGAAGCCCGGCCGCATCCTCTACGAGATCGAGGGCGTGTCGGAGGAGATGGCGCGGGAGGCCATGCGGCTGGCGGCGCAGAAGCTGCCGATCAAGTGCAAGTTCGTCTCGCGGGTCGAGCAGGAAGGGGGCGCGGTTTAAGCGATGAAGAGACACGAAGAGCTGGAGAGCCTCCAGAGCATGTCGGACGAGCAGTTGAAGGCCGAGGCCGCGCGGCTCAAGGAGTCGCTCTTCCGCCTCAACTTCAAGCTCGCGCTCGGCGAGGTGGACGCCGTCAAGACCGTCCGCCGCGAGAAGAAGACGCTGGCCCGCGTCAGGACTTTGATGCGCGCGCGGCAGCAGGAGCAGGCGGCGAAGTAGGAAGAGGTTCGAGATGGCAGAAGATAACAGCAAAGAAGCAGTGACGGCGGACGCCCCCGAAGCAGCGGCCGAGGCGACCGAGTCGGGGCAGACGTTGGCGCAGGCTCTAGGCTCGGGCGTCGACGCGCAGGCCGGGAACGCGACGGGCAACGAGGCCCCGAACCGCGGCCGCCGCGCGGAGAAGATCGGCGTCGTGGCGTCGGACAAGATGGAGAAGACGTGCGTCGTGCGCGTCGACCGTCTCATCAAGCACCCGAAGTACCGCCGCTACGTCCGCCGCACGTCGAAGTTCATGGCGCACAACGAGAAGGGCGCGACCGTCGGCGACAAGGTGCGCATCGTCGAGACCCGCCCCATCTCCGCGCACAAGCGCTGGCGCGTCGTCGAGATCATTCAGAAGGCAGAGAAGTAGTGCCCAGTTTTTAGTTTTCAGTTTTCAGCAAGAACATGACTCTTACTGAAAACTAAAAACTGAGGACTGAGAACTGCGAACGGAGTGAGCTATGGCAATCCAGATGCAGACGTCGCTGGACGTGGCGGACAACTCGGGCGCGCGGCGCGTCGAGATGATCCAGACCATCGGCGGCTCGACGAAGGCGACGCGGGCCTCCCTCGGCGACAAGATCAAGGTGACGGTCAAGGAGGCGAGCCCCGACGGGGCGGTGAAGAAGGGGACGGTGCACAACGCCGTCGTCGTCCGCACGGTGAAGGAAGTCCGCCGCAAGGACGGCACCTACATCCGCTTCGACCAGAACGCGTGCGTGCTCATCAAGCCGGACGACACCCCCATCGGGACGCGCGTCTTCGGCCCCGTGGCGCGCGAGCTGCGCGACCGCAACTTCATGAAGATAGTCTCGCTCGCGCCGGAGGTGATTTGAGTTATGGCACAGACGGGAACCAAGCGGGCGAAGGTGAGGAAGGGCGACCAGGTCGTCGTCATGGCCGGCCGCGACCGCGGCAAGCGCGGGCGCGTGCTCGACGTGAAGCCCGCCGAGGGCAAGGTCAAGGTCGAGGGCGTCGGCGTCGTCAAGCGCCACCAGCGCCCGAACCCCGGCGCCAATAAGCCCGGCGGCATCATCGAGCGCGAGGCGTACGTGGACATCTCGAACGTCCAGCTCATCGACCCGGCCGACGGGAGCCCCACGCGCGTGCGCTACGAGGTGGCCGAGGACGGCTCGAAGACGCGCGTCGCCTCGGGCAGCGGGCAGGCGCTCGACAAGGAATAACTAACAGGGCACCGCGCCCCCGGAAACGCCATTCGCGGGCGAGACCCGGGACCCGAGGCGCGGGGAGGTTTTTAAGAGGATGTCAGCCAGACTGAAAGAGCGTTACGCGAAGGAGATCGCTCCGGCCATCGCCAAGGAGTTCGGCATCGAGAACCCGATGGCGATCCCGCGGCTGGAGAAGATCGTCGTCAACATGGGGCTCGGCGAGGCCATCGCCAACGCCAAGCTCGTGGACACGGGCGCGGACGAGATTCGCTCCATCACGGGCCAGAAGCCCGTCACGACGCGCGCCAAGAAGTCCATCGCGTCCTTCAAGCTGCGCCAGGGCATGCCCATCGGGACGATGGTCACGCTGCGCGGCGACCGGATGTACGAGTTCCTCGACCGCCTCGTCTCGGTGGCGCTGCCGCGCGTGCGCGACTTCCGCGGCGTCTCCCCGAAGGCGTTCGACGGGCGCGGCAACTACACGCTCGGCATCCGCGACCAGCTCATCTTCCCCGAGATCGATTTCAACAAGGTGGACAAGACGCGCGGGATGAACATCTCCATCGTCACCACCGCGCGCGACGACGAGCAGGCGCGGGCGCTCCTGCGCGCGCTCGGCATGCCGTTCCGCCAGTAGGTTCGCTTTAAACCGGAGAGAGAAGAAAAACAGATGGCGAAGAAATCCATGATCGCGAAGGCGAAGCGGACGCCCAAGTTCTCTTCGCGCGGCTACACGCGCTGCGAGCGCTGCGGCCGCCCCCGCGCCTACCTGCGCAAGTTCAAGCTGTGCCGCATCTGCTTCCGCGAGCTGGCGCTCCAGGGGCAAATCCCCGGCGTCGTCAAGTCGAGCTGGTGAAGTGCGGTTTTCGGTTTTCAGTCTTCAGTTTTCGGTAAAGCCGGAACGCCGACGGCGGGCGTCGCGAAAACTGGGAAGGCTGAAGACTGAAGACTGAAGACTGAAAACTGTTTTGGAGTTTGAGTAATGACTGATCCTATTGCCGACATGCTGACGAGGATGCGCAACGCGATTGCGGCGAAGCACTCGCGCGTGGACATCCCGGCGTCGAAGCTGAAGCTGGAGATCGCCCGCATCCTGAAGGAAGAGGGCTACATCAACAATTTCGTCGTGAAGGGCGAGGGCGTCAAGCGCACCATCCGCATCTTCCTGCGCTACGACGCGCGCGGCACGTCGTCCATCACGCACCTCTCGCGCGTCTCGACGCCCGGCCGGCGCGTCTACATGGGCGCGACCGAAATCCCGAAGGTGCTGGGCGGCTACGGCGTCAACATCGTCTCGACCTCGCGCGGCCTCATGTCGGGCAAGCGCGCCCGCCGCGAGAACGTCGGCGGCGAGGTCCTGGCAGAAATTTATTAGGTGCCGGGTGTCGGGTTCCGGGTTTTGGGTGAAGGCGTCTGTCTTACCCCGACACCTGACGCCCAAAACCTAAACCCTTGACCGAAGGTTAAAGCTATGTCCCGCATTGGTAAGAAAGTTATCGCGGTTCCGAAGGCCGTCACGGTGACGATCAACGAGGCCGCGCGCGAGCTGGAAGTGAAGGGGCCGAAGGGCACCCTGCGGACGCCGATCCCCGAGGGCGTCTCGTTCAAGCTCGAAGACGGGCAGTTGCAGGCCGAGCGCGCGTCGGACGACTTCCGCGCCAACCACGGCCTGGCCCGCGCGCTCGCCAACAACGCCGTCGTCGGCGTGACCGAGGGCTTCACGAAGCAGATGGACGTGGTCGGCGTCGGCTACAAGGCCGACATCCAGGGGCGCAAGATCGTCTTCTCCCTGGGCTACTCGCACCCCATCGAGTTCCCCCTGCCCGAGGGGATCGACGTGAAGGGCGAGCGCGTCGCGGCCAAGGCGTCCATCCAGCAGTACCAGCTGACGCTGACGCTCTCCGGCATCGACAAGCAGAAGCTCGGGCAGGTCGCCGCCGAGATGCACGGGCTGCGCCGGCCCGACCCCTACAAGGGCAAGGGCGTGCGCTACGCCGACGTGCAGCTCAAGCTCAAGCCGGGCAAGACCGGGAAGTAGTTTTCAGGTTTAGCGCCGCGGTTCTCCTCGCGGAGAATCACCCCTCGCTGCGGTTAAAGCGTCGGCATGCGCGGCGGCTAAAGGAGCGAAAAGGAAATGGCAAAGAAAGACAAAGCAGCGGTCAGGAGGGCGGTGCACACGCGCATCCGCCGCCGCGTGCGCGGCACGCAGGAGCGCCCGCGCCTGGCGATCTTCCGCAGCCTCAACCACATCTACGCGCAGGTCATCGACGACGAGCGCGCCGTGACCATCGCCTCGGCCTCGACGGTCGAGAAGGACCTGCGCGGCGCGACCGGCGGCAACGTCGAGGCGGCGCAGCGCGTCGGCCGCGCGATTGCCGAGCGCGCGATTGCGGCCGGCGTCGAGCAGGTCGTCTTCGACCGCGGCGGCTTCCGCTTCCACGGGCGCATCAAGGCCCTGACGGACGCGGCGCGCGAGGCGGGCCTCAACAAGAACGAGCGGAGTGAGGAAGAGGCGGCGGAGGAAGGCTCCGAGGCCGCGGCCTAAGCAGTTTCCGAAAGGTGAGCAATGCGACAACCGAGACAGAGAATCCAATCGCAGGGGCTTGACCTGACCGACCAGGTCATTCAGATCAACCGCGTGACGAAGGTCGTCAAGGGCGGCAAGAACCTCTCGTTCGCCGCGCTCGTCGTCGTCGGCGACGGCGCCGGCCACGTCGGCTTCGGCACGGGCAAGGCGCGCGAAGTCCCCGTCGCCATCAAGAAGGCC
>DASVQJ010000130.1:0-12829 GCA_036389235.1 Pyrinomonadaceae bacterium
GGCGCTCGACGACATCTCGGGCAGCTCGGCCGCCGAGACCGAGATGCCGAAGAGGCTGACCGGCAGCGTGTAGAGGCTCTGCGCGTAGCCGAGCGCGGCGACCGCGCCCGTGCCGAGCCAACTCGCCAGCCACGCGTCCACGAACGCGCTGATCTGGACGACGCCGCGGCTGACGAAGACGGGCACGAAGTTCTTCAGGACTGTCCGCACGTGCGCGTTCGCGAGCCCGAGCGTGAGCCGCGCCCTCTGCAAAAGCATCAGCACCGTCGGCAACTGCACCGCGAACTGGAGCGCGCTGCCCACGACCGAGCCCCACGCCGCGTAGGCCGCGACGCGCCCCCACACGCCGAGGTCTGCTAGCGGGACGCCGCGCGAAGGCCAGCCCGCCCAAGAGAGCGCGGCGATGAGGGTGATGTTCCAGACGACGGGGGCCGTGTAGGAGAGGAAGAAGCGGCGGTGGCTGTTGAGCACGCCGAGGCACCACGCAGAGAGCACGAGCGCGCCCGCGCCGGGGAAGAAGATGCGGACGAGGCGGATGGTCAGCTCGCGCTTCTCGCCCTCGAACCCGGGCGCGATGGCGTTGATGAGCAGCGGCGTGGCGAGCACGCCCGCGAGGACTAAGAACGAGACGACGAGCGCGAGCAGCGTGAAGACGGACCAGGCGACGCGGTCGGCCTCCTCCTCACGGGCGATGCGGTCGGCCTCTCCCTCCCCGTCCGGGGGCGCGAGCAGCTTCGCGTAGACGGGGATGAAGGAGGCGGAGAGCGCGCCCTCGCCGAAGACGTTCTGGAGGAAGTTGGGGATGCGGAACGCCGCGTTGAAGGCGTCCATCGCGTCGGAGTTGCCGAGGAAGTAGGCGAAGACCCTCTGACGGATGACGCCGACGATGCGGCTCAGGAGGATGCCCGCGCCGACGAGGAAGGCGCCCTTGCCCGTGCTGAAGGACTTGCGCTCGCGCCGCGCGACGACGGCCTCGGCGGGGAACTCGCCCGTCACCTCGCCGGCGGTCAGGTCCCTCTGCCCCGCGAGCAGGTCTGCCTCGCCGTGCTGAACCGCCCGCGGGTCGGTCACGCGCGCGCCGCGCCGCCCGCCCTCGTCACCCTCGTCGCCCTCTTCGTCTCGTCTCATCCGGCTTGTTAGGTGTACGCCTTGCTCTTCCTAGAGTTCGTACTCTTTGATCTTCGTCAGGAGCGTCTTGTAGCTGACGCCGAGGTCTTCGGCCGCGCGCGTCTTGTTGCCGTCGTGCGCGCGGAGCGAGTCGGCGATCTTGCGGCGCTCGACGGCGCGGGCGGCGCGCTCGGCCGCCTCCGCGAGCGTGCCGGAGAGGTCGAAGTCGGCGCCGACCTCTTCCACGTCGGCCCGTACCGGGCCGGGCACGAGGCCGAGGTCGGCGGGCGTGAGCCCGTCCGAGTCGGCGAGGATGCAGGCGCGCTCGATGGCGTTCTCAAGCTCGCGCACGTTGCCGGGCCAGGGGTGCGAGCGCACGCGCGCGACGGCCTCTTCGGTGAGCGTCGCCTCGCGCTTGCGCAGCTCGCGCCCGAGCTGCGCGGCGAAGTGGCGCGCGAGCAGGACGGCGTCGTCCCCGCGCTCGCGCAGCGGGGGCACGCGGACGGGGAAGACGGCGAGGCGGAAGTAGAGGTCGCGGCGGAACTCGCCCGCCTCGGACGCCGACTGTAGGTCGCGGTTGGTGGCCGCGACGATGCGCACGTCCACGGGGACGGGCGCGCGCCCGCCGATGCGGTCGACGACCTTCTCCTCAATCGCGCGCAGGAGCTTCCCCTGCACGTTCAGAGGCAGCTCGCCGATCTCGTCGAGGAAGATGGTGCCGCCCGCGGCCAGCTCGAACTTGCCGGGCCGCCGCTCGGTGGCGCCGGTGAAGGAGCCGCGCTCGTGGCCGAACATCTCCGACTCGATGAGCGTCTCGGGGATGGCGGCGCAGTTGATGGCGACGAAGGCGCGGTCACGCCGCGGACTCAGGTGGTGGACGGCGCGCGCGAACAGCTCCTTGCCCGTGCCCGACTCGCCCAGGAGGAGGACGGTCGTGTCGGTCGCGGCGACGCGCTGCGTCTCGGCGACGGCGCGCTTGATGGCGTCGGACTCGCCGACGATGCGCGGGAAGCCGTAGCGGCGCGACCACTCCTCGCGCAGCAGGACGTTCTCCGTGCGCAGCCGCATGTGTTCGAGCGCGCGCTCGACGAGGAGCAGGAGGTGGTTCGAGTCCACCGGCTTCTGTAGGAAGTCGTGCGCGCCCTCCTTCATCGCCTGCACGGCCTCGTCGATGGAGCCGTAGGCGGTCATCAGGATCACGGGCACGTCGGCGGCGGCCGCCTTCGAGGCGCGCAGCACGTCGAGCCCCGAGCCGTGCGGCATCCGCAGGTCGGTCAGCACCAGCCGGAACGGCTCGCGCGCGACGGCCTGCGCCGCGGCGCGCGCGTCCGCCGCCTCGGCCACCGCGTAGCCCGCGCTCTCCAGCGTGAGGCGCAGCACGCGCCGCAGGCTCTCCTTGTCTTCGACGAGCAGGATGTCAGGCATAAAAGTTAAGTGATAAGTGATGCGTGACGAGTGATAAGAAGAGGCGACGGCTCTTCTTATCACTCGTCACGCATCGCTTATCACTTCATCAGTGGCGGATGGTAACGACGGGCGCGAAGGGGTGTCAAGGAGGTGGGGCTGGAAAGGGGAAGGGCGCGGCCCAAGCGCGGGCCGCGCCCTCCGGGACCGCGGGTCGCGCGGGGTCTTACTTTTCGAGCACGCCGAGGGCGCGCGGGCCGAACTGCGACAGCGCGTTCTCGATGGCGACCGAGTCGTACTGGACGATGGAGCCGCCGCCGCCGTTCGAGTTGAAGTTGACGGCCTGGAAGCCGCCGTTCGCGCCGAACTTCGCCGCGAGGATGCCGCCGTAAATCTGGCCGTTGTTGGAGCCGCCGCCGCCGCTGCGGGTGATGTTCCCGCCGCCGAGGACGAAGACGAGCCCCTCGAAGTTGTAGCTGCCGCTCAGTGTCAGGTTCCCGGTGACGACCATGAAGCCCTTGCCGCTGTTGTTCGGGCCGAGCGAGCAGTCGGCGTTGATGAAGATGAGGCCGTTGAGCGGGAAGTTGTTGGGCGGGCAGCCGCCGTGGTAGCCGTGCCCCTGCGCCTCCGCGGTCTGCGCCTCCGAGTTCACCTCCGCGACGAAGTCGCGCGCGGAGTCGGCGTCGGCGACGACGGCCGGCCAGGGCTGCTCGCCGACGCCGTTCCCCATCTTGATGACGCCGCCGGGCTGTTCGGCCGGCGGGATGCTCGACATGGCGCCCAGCGCGATGGAGTAGTCGGTGGTGCTGTTGTAGGTGGTGTTGCCGACGCCGACCGCGCCCTTCAACACCGCCGAGTTCTTGTCCTGGCCGGAGTAGGTGGGGCCGCCCGAGCCGGGGTCGATGGCGAGGTGGGCCGTGCCGCCGGCCTCCGACTCGCGCAGGACGAGCGAGGCGGGCGCGTCGTACTCGAACTTGAGCCGGTCCACCATCATCTCCAGAACCTTGGTCGAGCCCTTCGGCCCGCGCCCGACCGAGCGCACCTTGAGGTAGCGCGGCTGGTAGGTGGCCGCGAGCGCGGCGTCCGCGGCCTTGCTCGGGTCCTGCACCCTGACCGCGTAGGTGATGAGCGGCGCGTCGGAGAGCTTGACCTGCCCGAGCGCCGCGTCGTAGGGGAGCCAGAGCGACATGTTGTTGCCCGTGTTCGTGCAGGCCCCCGCGCCGGCGCAGGCGATGTTGTGGAAGTCGGCGTCGGTGGAGTTGTCGGTCGCGCGCTTGTTGCGCCGGATGACGTTGAGCGCGGCCTGGATGCCGGCGTCGGCGGCGTAGTAGGCCTGCGCCTCGGCCGTCGCGTCCACGGCGTTCGCGGCGGTCATGCCGGCCGTCGCGATGAGCGCGCCGCCGGCCGCGAGCATCAGCATCGCGATCAGCAGCGCGGTGACGAGCGCCGCGCCGCGCTCCCCGTGGCGGCCGTGTGCGGTTTGGTTGGGCATCGGTTTCATCTCGCTTCTCCTCCGCGGGCCGGGTTCACTGTTCGAGCAGGAGGTTGCGCAGCACGGCCTCCGAGGTGAGCTGCGTCCGCGAGGCGGGCTGGTAGCCGGGCTGCCCCTCGGAGCCGACCGGGGGCAGCGTGACCGCCACCGTGATCTTGACGCTCCGCGCCTCGGACGCCGTGGCCGTCGTCGTGCCGTCGGCCTTGACGTACGTGAAGCCGAGGTCGTCGACGCGGTTGGCGAGCGCCGAGACGGAGTTGTCGGAGTTGCGGTCCTGCCGCGTGATGAGGCGCTGGTTGTCGCCGCCGCCGCCGGTCGTGTTGTTGAGGACGACGAAGACGACGTCCTCGCCCGCGTCGTCCGTGTCCTCGTCGCACGCCGCCTCGGTCGTGCCGCAGAAGGCGTTGAGGTTCGTGCGGACGCGGATGGCGAGGTCGCCGGAGTCGGCGTCCACCAGCCCGTTGTTCGACATCCCGAGCCCGGCGTTCGAAATCTCGCGCGTCATGGCCTGGAGCGCGCGCTGCGTGTCGGCGATGGCCTCGGAGCGCTGGTTCTCGCGCTGGCGGACGGCCATCGTCATCGCGAGCATGCGGCTGGCGACGGCCATGATGACGAGCGTCACGCCGAGCGCCACCATCAACTCGATGAGCGAGAAGCCCGCCTCGCCCCGCCGCCCCGCCGCCTTGTCGATTTTTTTCTTCATGACTTTCTTGCCCCGCCCGTGTGCCGCCCTCATTCGTCCCCGAACTCGTCCGAGGCGCGCACCAACATCAGCATGACGCCGTTGGCCGTGAAGCGCCCGCCGGTCTCCACCGGCGCCACGGTGACGGTGATGGTGAACTGCTTGGGGTCGCCGGCGTCGTCCGGCACGAGCCTGGTGTTGACGGTGAAGTCGCGCGCGTCGGCCTTGTCGGCGGCGGTGTCGCCGAGCGTGACCGTCTCGTCGGTCTCGGACTCGGCCAGGGCCGAGAAGCCCTTGGCGCGCCAGCCCTCCATGCGCTCCTGCGCGAGGGCGAGGGCGCGCGCGCGGTCGCTCGCGCCCGCGTTGAAGCTGGCCGAGAAGAGGAAGAGGCTGATGGCGCCGAAGCCGACGACGAGCGCGACGCAGAGCGCGATGACGGTTTCGAGGATGGTGAAGCCGGCCTCGGCGCGTTCGCGGCCCGCCGGTCGGCGCGTCTGTCTCTGGCTGTGTAGTCTCATCGCGGAAACCCCCGTCACTGAGCGACGTTGACGTAGATGGTCTTGGCCGACCCGCAGCCGCTGGAAGGGGTCACGGTGACGCTGAAGAGCCCCTGGTTGCCGTTCCCGCTCTTGACCGAGATGGTGATGGTGTTGCCCGACTTGCTCAAGTTCAGGTGGTTGCCGGTCTGGCTCAGCGTGAACGTCGCCGCGGTGGTCGGGTTGTTGAAAGTGACGGTAACGGTCTTGCTCGTCGAAGTGCTGTTGTTCCCGTTGTGCAGCACGATGGGCGAGGACGAACTGGTCGCGGGCGACACGCTCATCGTGCACGGCGTCGGGGTCGTCCCGCCGGTCGAGCCGCCGCCGCCGGTGGAAGTGCCCCCGCCCGTGCTCGCCCCGCCGCCGTTGTTGCCGCCGTTGCCGTTGTTGCCGCCGTTCCCGTTCCCGTTGTTGGTCGGGGTCGGCGTGGGCGTCGGGGTCGGCGTTGGCGTTGGCGTGGGCGTGGGCGTGGGGGTCGGCGTCGGGGTCGGGGTCGGCGTCGCCGTGGGGGTCGGGGTGGAGGGGGGCGTCGAGCCGTTCGAGTTCGTCGCGCCGCCGCCGCCGACGCCGGGGCCGATGGTGTCGGCGTCGCCGTTCTGGTTGCCGTAGACGCCGGGGGTCAGCGTGATGGCCTTGCGGTCTACGGAGACCTCGCCCGCGGCCGTGATGCCGACGACCGACTGGTGCCCGCGTGTGTTGACGAAGGTGATGCGGTAGGCGCTCCCGGTGCGGCCGCGCCAGTCGAAGGTGACCTCGACGGGGTCGGCCGCGGAGGGGACTTTATTCTCCACCGCGGTGCCGGTGGTTATCTCGACGCCGCTCACGGTCACGCCTTCGGGCAGGTCGTAGTCGCGCGTGTCGATCTCGCCGTCGTAGGTGGAATCGAAGTTGGCGGTGTAGCCGGAGGCCGAATCGAGCTCGACCGAGGCGGGGACGGCGACCGTGCCGTCGCCGTGCCGCCTGATCGAGTCGAGGCGAGCCTTCTCCGTGTAGCCGGCGAACTGCTGCGCCGCGCCGGTCAGCTTCATGTGGTCGCGCGCGACGGCGATCTCCACGACGGCGAACGTCGTCACGATGGCAATAATGACCACCGTGATGACCATCTGCACAACGGTGAAGCCGCGCTCGCCGCGCCGGCCGACGTTCGAACTCGCCATAGTCTTCAAGGCCATCTCCCGCCTCCTCAAACCCTTTAGCCTCGCCGGCCCGAAAAAGCGTGCGCGGCCGGCGCACACAACTGGGCAAAGTCGGTGCCACTGACTTTAACTGTGGAAATGGCGCGGTCTTCGGGCGCGTAAGGCCCGGGCGTGCGCGCCGGCCGTCACCTTACGTGACAAGTTGAGAAGCGAGCTTCACAGTCGCGCGCGTTTGCGGAAGCGGGGCGGGGAGGTTCCAGGAAACGTCGCGCGCCTTGTCCGAGAAAGCGGCGCGGACGCACGCGCGTTACATAGCCTTGTTACCGACCGAAACAGGCGGGCGGGTCACGTCCGGTGTGCGGCTCGCGCGCGGCCGGGGCGGGCGCGCGGCGCAAGTCACGAAGGACACAAAGGGTTATGGGCGGCTCGCCGTGGCGCGCGGGGCGGCGGCTTGTGAATTGCTCTTTGTCGAGGCGGGCGCGCGTCCGCGCGTGCCCGTCGCGGCGGCAGTCAGGCAGGTGCGGTGCGGCGCGTGCATCTCAGGCCCCTCCCGGACGCCAACCCCAAACCCGCGAGAATCGCCGCGGCGCGTGCGGTCCGCACATCGCACGCGCGGGCGAGGAGCGCCCCGGCGGTCGCCGAACCGCCGGGGCGCGAATTTTTGGGAGTGAGCGGTGAGCAGTAAGCGGTGAGCAGTAAAAACAGAAGGCAGCCGAGACGATCCGGCTGCCTTTAACTTTTCTAACTCCCTACTGCTCACCGCTCACCGCTCACTGATTGGGCGTTGTCGGCTCGTACTCGTCCAGCGCGGAGGCGCGGGCGCTGTCGAACTCGGAGGAGGAGAGGCGGATGGCCATCGCCTGCGGCGCGTAGGTGAAGGGCGCGGGGCCGCCGCGCTCGTTCTGCAACTGGGCGACGAGCGCGTCCTGCCACTGGCGGAAGCGGACGACGCTTCCGCGCTGGTCGAGGATGACGAAGAGCAGCGTGTCGTTGTTGCGCGTGCGGAGTTGTCCGACGAGCGCGCTCGCGCCGCCGTCGGTGCGCGGCAGCGTGCCGGTCTTGGCGATGACGCTGCCGCGGCCGGGGCTGTCGGCGTAACGCTTCTGGAGCGTGCCCGGGTCGACGCCCGCGACCGGCAGGATGTCCGCGGCCTTCAGGTTGTACTTGTGCAGCTCTCCGAGGAGCGCGCGGTAGACCTTCATCATCTGGCGCGGCGTCATCCGGTTCGTGCCGAGGCCGCTCGCCGTGGCGAGGCGGAACTCGCCGGCCCGGAACCCGAGGTCGTTCGAGAGCAGCCGCATCAGGCCGGGCGCGCCGCCCAACTGGTCGCCGAGCCGCTCGGCCATGAAGTTGTTCGAGTAGCAGAGCAGGACTTTGAGCACGTCCGCGAGCGGCGGCGAGTAGTGCGTCGAGATGGAGCGCGCGCCCTTCGGCACGGCGTCCACGTAGACGGCGCCCATCACGACGACGCTCGGCGTCGTCTTCAGAGCTTCCGCGTCGCGCGCCGCCACGCGCGAGTCGTACCACGCGCGCGTCGCCGCCGCCGGGCGGCGGTCGGCGTCGAGCGTGTCGTAGAAGCGCTCGCCCGAGCGCTGCGACGACGCGCTGAAGTTCATCGTGAAGCGCGGGGCGACGACGAGGTCGCCCGTCACCGTCCTGATGCCGAGTTGGTTCAGCTCGCGCGCGACGGCGACGGCGTGCTCGTCGTGGAACGACGGGTCGCGCCCCGAGACGACGAGGTCGCCGTTGACCGTGCCCGTCGCCTTGTCGAAGTTGCCCGTGATCCAGAGGGCGGTGGCGAAGCGGTGCCGCGCGCCGAAGGTGCGCAGCGCGGCGAGCGCGGTGACGAGCTTGACGGCCGAGGCCGGGTTGTACTGCTGGTCGGCGGCCTCCGCGCGCACGACCTCGCCCGAGAGCTTCTCGACGAGCACGCCCTGGTGGCTGAAGGCGGGCGGCTGCTCTTCGGCGAAGCCGAGCAGGTCGTCGGGCTCGACCGGCGGGAGCGGCGGAACGCTCGTCGCGGGCGCGACGGGCTGCTGCGACGGGGCGGGCACGGCGACCTGCGCGCGAGCGCCCGCCGCGGCGGGGCCGAGCATGATGACGAGAGCCAGTATGAGACGTAAACTCTTCAACCCACTCACTCCTTGCCGACCAGTGCGGCGAGTACAAAAGGCGCGCCATGATAGCACAGGCCGCCGGTGCCGACGGCGCGCACATATTTTCGCGGGAAGAGTCAGGCGGGCAAACACTTTGATGCGAACAGACATCGTACGCGATGTATGCACCGCCACTGCGCCGTAAAATCCGAAAGCAACCGCCGTTCCGGAAAGTGAGCGGTGAGCAGTGAGCCGTGAGCAGTTGAAAGAAATTATGGCGCGCCGCTTCGTCTTATAACTGCTTACCGCTCACCGCTCACTTCCTTTGACAAGCCCGAAACCGCGACCATAGAATTTCGACACGCTCCAGCGAGCCTCGCCTTTGAATTTGTCGAACAGAGTGCGGCCAGAGAGAGAGCCCGTCACGGTCGAGAAGATTCGCGCCGCGCACGCCGCGCGCGCCGAAGAGATACGCGCGCGCCTCCGGGAGTTCGAGGAGGTGTGGCGGACGGCCGACGACGCGCGCCTGTGGGAGGAGCTGGTCTACTGCATCTTCACCGCGGGCGCCTCGGCGCGGATGGGGTTAGGCTCGGTCGAGGCCGTCCGGCACCTGCTCGCGGGCGGCACGCACGAAGAGCTGGCCGCCGCGCTCACGGGCCGGCACCGGTATCCGAACTCGCGCTCGGGCTACATCGTCGTCACGCGCGAGTACCTTGAGGGCGACTGCCGTCTGCGCCTGCGCGAGCGGCTCGAAGGCTTCGCAGACCCGTTCGAGCGGCGCGACTGGCTCGCGCGCAGCCGTGGCATCAAGGGGCTCGGCTACAAGGAGTCGAGCCACTTCCTGCGCAACGTCGGCCTGCGCGGCTACGCCATCCTCGACAAGCACATCCTGCGCTGCCTGTCCGAGGTCGGCGTCCTCGACTCGCCGCAGCCGCCCGCGACCCGCGCGCGCTACCTCGCCGCCGAGCAGCGCCTCCGCGACTTCGCCCGCGACGTCTCGATAGACTTCGACGAACTCGACCTCGTGCTCTGGTCGATGAAGACCGGGGAGATTCTGAAGTGATGAGTGATGAGTGATGAGTGATGAGGGGGAAGACATGAGGTCGTATTTTCTCACCACTCACCACACATCACTCATCACTCGGAGGAACTTATGAAGAGACTTTCCCCCACGGCGGCCGTAGTCGTTCTGGCCGCCCTCGCGCTCGGCGCGGCGGCCGCGTCGGCGCCGGCGGCGGCGGCTTCGGACGCGAAGGCGCGGGCGCGCGCCGAGCGCGCGACGCGCGAGGGCGAGTACGAGGCGGCGGAGAAGATTTACCGCGACCTCCTGGCGAAAGACCCGCGTGACTCTTCGGCGCGGCTGGGCCTGAGCCGCGCGCTGCTCAAGCAGCGCAAGCACCTCGAAGCCTTCGACCACGCGGCGCGCGTCGTCGCGCGCCAGCCCGAGTCGGCCCGCGCCCACGCGCTGCTCGGCGCGGCGCTCCTCGGCTCGGGCGACTTCCGCCTCTCGGTCGAGGAGTTCCGCACGGCGCTCAGCTTCAGGGACGACGAGGCCGTCGCCATCGCCGGCCTCGCGATGGTGGACTTCTACGAGGGCCGCATCTCGCAGAGCCTCGCCGGCCTGCGCCGCGCCGCCTTCCTCGACGGGGCCGAGCCCGACTACATCTTCAACCTCGGGCAGGTCGCCGCGCGCAACGAGCGCTACAAGGAGGCGGCCGACGCCTACGAGACCTTCCTCCGCGTCGCGCCCAAGACCGACGCCGACCGCCGCGCGCGCATCCGCGGGCTCATCGACTTCCTGCGCTACCTCGGCCTGCAGGGCAACCTGCTCGCGGTCGGCGGCCCCAACTCCGTCACGCTCCCGTTCGACCTGGTCAACAGCCGCCCCGTCATCGACGTGCGCATCAACGGCTCGCCGAAGACGCTGCGCTTCGTCGTGGACACGGGCGCAGGGATGTGCGTCATCTCGGACTCGGCGGCCGACAGGCTGGGACTCAAGTCGGTGGCGCGCGGCGGCATGGCGCGCGCCGTCGGCGGCGAGGGGCGCTTCGAGATCGTCTACGGCTTCCTGCAATCGCTCCACGTCGGCGACGCGAAGGTCGAGCGCGTGCCCGTCTACATCCGCCGCTTCTACAACGAGCAGGAGCCGGTGGACGGCTACATCGGCCTCTCCGTGCTCGGCAAGTACATGACGGTCGTCGATTACGGCGGACGCCAGATGACCCTCCTGCGCGACGAGGAGGCGCGGCGCGCGGCGGCCGCCCCGCCTCCGCCCGGGGCGATTGAGGTGCCCATCCGCACGACTTCGAGCGGCTTCTGGAGCGGCGAGGTCAGCTTCGACGGCCTCGAGAAGCCGACCAACTTCATCATCGACACGGGCGCCTCGGTCTCGGTCGTCTCGAAGGCGCTCGCGGCGCGCGCGGGCTTCGAGCGCTACGCGCAGACGGGTTACATCAAGGTCTACGGCGCGGCGGGGCTGGCCGACAACATCCAGACCGTCCTGCTCCCGCGCGTCACGCTCGGCGCCCACACCTGGCAGAACATCTACGCGGCGGTGCTCGACATGGAGGCGATCAACGAGACGGCCGGGTTCGAGCAGACGGGCATCATCGGCGGCAACCTCCTGCGCCGCTACCGCGTGACGTTCGACTTCACGCGCGGCGCCATCCGCCTCGACCCCGACCCGCGCGTCACGCCGCAGGAAGACCCGCGGGGCAAGCCGGCCGTCGTCTCGGGCCAGTCATGAAGCAGAGCATCTACCTGGAGACCTCGGTCGTCGGCGCCTACCTCGACAACGGCGAGCCGTTCCGGCGCGACCTGACGATACGCTGGTGGGAGCACGAGATGTCGGAGTACCGCCCCGTCGTCTCGCCGCTCGTCATCCGGGAGCTGGAGCGCGTGCCGGAGCCGCACAGCAAGGCGTACCTCAAGCTCGTCGCCCCGCTCGAAAGCGTCGAGCTGACGGACGAGGTCGCCATCCTCGCCGAGGGCTACATCGCGCGCGGCATCTTCCACCGCAAGTACATCGGCGACGCCCTCCACGTCGCGCTTGCCTCGTTCCACAAAATAGACTATCTAGTGACCTGGAACTTCGGCCACCTCGCGAACGTGCGGCGGCAGGCGCGCATCCGGCTCTTCAACACCGCCGCCGGCTTCTTCGTCCCGCAGATCGTGACGCCCGAGTTCCTCGTCTCGGAGATGACAGAGAGGGGGTGAATGGTGAATAGTAAATGGTGAGTGGGAAGAGAGGCCGTCTCCGTTCGCTATTTACTATTCGCCATTCACCATTTACCATCATGTACCGCAAGCCGAGATTCCTCGAAGAGCTGCACGCGATACGCGAGGAGATGTCGCGCGAGGCAGACTACGACGTGGAGCTGTTCGCCGAGATGGTGCGCTCCGGCAAGGCGCCGCGGCACGGCCCCGTCCGCAACATCCGCGGCTTCCGCAGCCGCGCCCCGCGCGCCGAAGGGCAGGACGCCAAGCCGACCCCGAAGAAGAGGGCATCAAGATGAGTCCGGAGTCAATTCAACACGACCTTCGTCGCCGCTGAGATTCCGACCCGGGACTCCTGAAGAGTTATGGAAGAGACGTTCGAAGCCATCGGGATCGACGTGCCGAGCGAGAAGGACTTCAACCACCTCGCGGAGCGCGCGGGCGACCAGGGCGAGCCGACTCAGCTCTCGCGGCGCGGCGCCGTGCTGCACGGCCGCTGCTGGAAGCTGGGCGAGGGGCTAGAGGTCTGGACGGTGCTCTACGAGTCGGGCACGGGCGAGATATTCTACGCCGACTGCCGCCCCGGCTTCCGCGCGCGCTACACGCAGCGCGTGAGCCCCTGGGCCCTGACCGAGTACGACGAGGACGGCGAGGCCATCGTCCACGGCTACTGCGACGGCGAGGAGACGGAAGTCCTCTTCGAGCTACAGAACCTGACGGAGGTCGGCCCCGACGGCTTCCGCGCGCAGGAGTTGCACGTCGGCCTGTGCGGGCTGGCCTACCGCGCGCGCGTCTCGCGCGGGGCCGCCGAGACGCGCTGGCAGCCGCTCGAAGAGGCCGCGCCCTCGCGCGCCGCGCACGAGAACGACTGGTCGCTCTCGGGGCGCGTCATCTCGTTTAAGCCGCTCCGCAACCCCGTCTCCGGCACGGAACTCTACTGGGTCTACCTCGACCTTGGGCGCCTCAAGCTCGAAGTGCTCGTCAACGCCAGGGCGCTGCGCGGCGACGCGCTCGCCGTCGGCGCCGGCTTCTCCGCCGAGGTCTGGCTCCAGGGGCACGTCCTCGACCGCCGCGCCCTGCTCTCGCGCTACGAAGGCCGCGACGCCTCCGCCACCCGCGCCTCGCTCTGGTCACACCTGAGGAGAAGGAACTAGCGCCCG
>DASVQJ010000131.1:0-23892 GCA_036389235.1 Pyrinomonadaceae bacterium
TTTAAATCTCCAGGTCGAGAGAGAGCGCTGCACGGTGAAGCGTGCTTCAGCACGCTTCGGCGGGCAGGATGCCCGCGCTCCCGGGGCGCGGCCTGATGCTGATTGGCAAGCCGATATGACCGGGTCGTCACGGTCGCGCCCCAACGCGCGCCGCCGTAACCGAAGGCTGTGCACAAATCCGCCGCGGAGCGGCGTTGCAGGCGGGCGCTCAGTCACCTTCGCGGAGCCAGCCCTGGAGCATGGCGTAGCGGACGATGTCGATGCGGCCGGTCATGTCGAGCTTGCGCATGGCGTTGGCCTTGTGCGCCTCGACCGTCTTGACGCTGAGCGCGAGTCGGGCGGCGATCTCCTTGTTGCTGTAGCCGAGCGCGATGAGGCGCAGCACCTCCGTCTCTCGGTCGGAGAGGTTTACCTCTCCCGCCGACCCGCCCCGCCGGCCCATGTAGCCCGAGAGCGCGCGGCCCGTGATGGCCGGGTCGAGGTAGTCGCCGCCCGCCGCGACGGCGCGCACCGCCTGCAAGAGCACGGACGGGTCGCTCTGCTTGAGCACGTAGCCGGCCGCGCCCGCCTGTAAGAGCTGCTGCATGTAGCCCCGGTCGGTGTGGCGCGTCAGCGCGACGACGCGGACGCGCGGGCACTCCTCGCTCATCCTCTCCGCCGCACGCAGACCGTTCATCTCCGGCATCGCCACGTCCATCAGTACCACGTCGGGCTCCAGCTCGCGCGCGAGCCGCAGCGCCGCGCGCCCGTCGCCGGCCTCGCCCACGACCTCGATGTCGGGCTGCGCGCCGAGGATGAACTTGACCCCCTCGCGCACCGTCAGGTGGTCTTCGGCCAGCAGGACGCGAATCTTATGCAAAGGCGCTACCCCCTTCCGCCGCGCCCGCGGGCACGCGCGCGTAGACGGTCGTCCCCCCGCCCGGCGCCGACTCGATTGACGCCGCCGCGGGAATATCATCCGTTCGTTAGTGACGGAAGTTAAAGCAGGTTTCATTCGGGTGGAGGTTGAAGTGAGCTTTCAACACGGAGACACGGAGACACGGAGACACGGCTTGGAGCAATATAACTTCAAGCCGTGTCTCCGTGTCTCCGTGTCTCCGTGTTAAATCGCTCCCGCTTTCACTCATCTGCCAACTGCAATAGCGGATTAAGGGGGGCACGACCCGCGGGACGCGCCCGGGCCGCGGAGGATTCGAGAATGCCGTGTAGAGACATCCACCGTCTCATGACTCTCCCTGCTTGCTCGTCAGGCGGGAGATGAGGTCGTGGAGCTGCGTGGAGTCTTCCATGTAGGTCACCCACTCGCCTTCGCCCTCGCGCACGTCCGTGCCTTCGAGGCCGTCCCCGTACTTCTCCGCGATGACGACGACCGGCGTCGCGCCGTCCAGCACGTTGAGCCGCTTCACGCGGCGCGCGGCCGCGAGAGCCTCCTCCGTGGACTTCCCGACGAGGTTGACGAGGATGAGGTCGGCGCCCGCACGCCCGGCCTCAAGCCAGTCGCGCGCCGACGCCTCGTCGACGGCCACCAGCACGTCGAAGCCGGCGCGGCGGAGGTTGTGCCGGATGATCGGCCGCGCGTCGTCGTCCTCCTCGATCAGCAGAATCGTCGCCATCGGTAGTGACCCCTTGCTCGTTCGGTAAAAGACATTTTTTGCTGCGGGGAAGAATGTGTTAATAATCTACACGACCGCGACCCCGTTGAAAACCCGCCCCGTGCGCGGCGGGAGGAGTAGCCCCCAGATGTCATCGACCACGCAAGACCGCCTCGCAGAGAACCGTCTGCTGGCATCGCTGCCCGCCGCCGAATTGGACACGCTGCGGCGCCACGCCGAGGTGGTCACGCTCCGCCACGGCTACCACGCCATCGTCCCCGACGAGCCGATACACGACGTCTACTTCCCTCTGACCTGCCTGCTCTCGATGGTGACGACGATGGAGGACGGCGCGACCGTCGAGTCGGGCACCATCGGCCGCGAGGGCATGTCGGGCATCCCCGTCGTCCTCAACGCCGGGCAGACGACGATGCCGACCTTCTGCCAGATACCCGGCGACTCCGCCCGCGTCAGGGTGGAACAGGTCAGGGAGCTGTACGAACGTAGTCAGGAGGTGCGCCGCATCCTCAACCGCTACGTCCACACGGTCGTCGTCGTCGGCTCGCAGTCGTCGGCCTGTAACGCCCTGCACCGCGTCGAGGCGCGGATGTGCCGCTGGCTCCTGATGTCGAGCGACGGCGTCGCCTCGGACGAGGTGAACCTGACGCAGGAGTACCTGGCCGCCATGCTCGGCGTGCGCCGCCCCGGCGTGACCGAGGTCGCGGGCAAGCTCCGCGCCGACGGGCTCATCGACTACAGCCGCGGCAGCATCCGCATCATCGACCGCGCGGGGATGGAGAAGCGCGCCTGCGAGTGCTACGGCCGAGTCAAGGGCGAGTACGAGCGTCTGTTCGGCGGGGCCTGACTGTAAACCGTCCGAGAGGCCGGAGCCGTGTCTCCCGATGCAGGACGAACTGACCAGACCCCACACGCCGGCAGAGATCGAGCGTGCGCTGCGCGAGAGCGAGGAGCGCTACCGCGCCTTCATCGCCAACAGCTCCGAGGGCATCTGGCGCTTCGAGCTGGAGGAGCCCGTCCCCGCCGACCTCCCGGAGGACGAGCAGATAGAGCTCTGCTACCGGCGCGGCTACCTCGCCGAGTGCAACGACGCGATGGCGCGCATGTACGGCTTCGAGCGCGCCGACGAGATCACGGGCGCCCGCCTGGGAGACTTCCTCGTCCGCGAAGACCCCGCCAACGTCGAATACCTGCGCGCCTTCATACGCTCCGGCTACCGCCTGACCGACGCCGAGTCGGTCGAGACCGACCGCGGGGGGCGGCGGCGCTACTTCCTCAACAACCTCGTCGGCGTCCTCGAAGGCGGCCGGCTGCTCCGCGCCTGGGGCACGCAGCGCGACGCCACCGCCGCGAGGGAGGCCGAGGAGGAGCTGCGCCGCGGCGACGAGCGCTACCGCTCGCTGCTTGAGAACGCCAACGACATCATCTACTCGCACGACCTCGAAGGGAACTACCTCGCCATCAACCGCGCCTGCTCCGAGGTCACCGGCTACACGCGCGAGGAGATTCTCGGCGGCCTCAACATCGCGCAGGTCGTCGCGCCCGAGCACCTTGAGCTGGCGAAGCGGATGACGGCGCAGAAGCTGCGCGACCCTTCGCGGCCGACCGTCTACGAGGTGGACATCATCGCGCGCGACGGCCGGCGGCTGACGCTCGAAGTCTCGACGCGCATCGCCTACCGCGACGGCCGGCCCGTCGCCGTCGAGGGCATCGCGCGCGACGTGACCGAGCGCGTCCGCGCCGCGCAGGAGCGCGAGCGACTGCTCGAAGAGGCGCGCGCCGCGCGCGACGAGGCGGAGGAGGCGCTCGCCCGGCGGCGCGACGTGGAGGCGCGCCTGCGCACGCTCGTCGACGCCTCCGCGAGCCTGCTCGGCTCGCCGCAGACGAAGGTCGTGCTCCCGGCCGTGCTCGCCCTCTCGCACCGCCTGGTGGCGGCCGACGCCTACGCCATCTGGCGCCACGACCCGGCCGAGTCGGTCTGGCTCGTCGTGGCTTCGAGCGGGCTCTCGGAGGAGTACGGGCGCGACCGCATCGAAGTCACGTCCGAGACGCCGGGCATGCCCGACGCGCCGCTCGCCGTCGAGGACGTGTTCGCCGCGCCGATGCTCGAAGCCCGCCGCGAGATGTACCGGCGCGAGGGCGTCCGCTCGATGATGACGCTCCCGCTCAGGGCGCACGGCGAGACGGTCGGCACGCTCGCCTTCTACTACCGCGAGCCGCGCCGCTTCGCCGAGACCGACGTGGTCGTCGCCAGCGCGCTCGCCAACCTCGCCGCCTCGGCCGTCCGCACCGCGGAACTCTACGACGAGCAGCGCCGCCTGCGCGGCGAGGCGCAGGTCGCCGAGCGGCGCGCGACCTTCCTCGCCGAAGCGACGACCCTGCTCTCCTCCTCGCTCGACTACGAGAAGACTTTGGAGGCGGTCGCGCACGCCGCCGTGCCCTGGGTCGCCGACTGGTGCGGCGTGGACATCCTCGGCGAAGACGGCGAGCTGCGGCGCCTCGCCGTCGCGCACGTGGACCCCGCGAAGGTCGAGTGGGCGCGCGAGGTGAGCGAGCGCTACCCCTACGACCCCGACGCGCCGCACGGCATCGCCACAGTCCTGCGCACGGGGCGCGCGGAGCTTTACGCCGAGATACCGGACGAGCTTCTGGTCGCCTCGGCGCAGGACGAGGAGCACCTGCGCATCATGCGCGAGCTGGGCTTCAACTCCGCGATGGTCGTCCCGCTCGCGGCGCAGGGGCGCGCGTTCGGCGCCATCACCTTCGTCACGGCCGAGTCCGGCCGCCGCTACGGCGCCGAAGACCTCGCCTTTGTAGAAGACCTCGCGCGCCGCGCCTCGCTCGCCGTCGAGAACGCGCGCCTCTACCGGCAGGCGCAGGAGGCCAACCGCATCAAGGACGAGTTCCTCGCAACCCTCTCGCACGAGCTGCGGACGCCTCTGACGGCCATCCTCGGCTGGGCCTCGATGCTCGCGGCCGGCAGCCTCAACGCGCAAGAGGCGGCGCGCGCCGTCGCGGCCATCGAGCGCAACGCGCGCGCGCAGCGCCAGATAGTCGAGGACGTGCTCGACGTGTCGCGCATCATCACGGGCAAGCTCCGTCTGGAGATGCGGCCGGTCGAGCTGAGGGCGCTCGTGCAGGACGCGGTCGAGAGCGTCCGGCCCGCGGCCGAGGCGAAGGGCGTCTACCTGAGCACGCTGCTCGCCCCGGACGTCGGCGAGGTGACGGGCGACCCCGACCGGCTCCAGCAGGTGATGTGGAACCTGCTCTCGAACGCGGTCAAGTTCACGCCCGCGGGCGGCCGCGTCGAGGTCGGGCTGCGGCGCGAAGGCGCGTGCACCTCCCTCCGCGTCGGCGACACCGGCGAGGGCATCGCGCCCGAGTTCCTGCCGCACGTCTTCGACCGCTTCCGCCAGGCCGACATGGGCACGACCCGGCAGCACGGCGGCCTCGGCCTCGGGCTCGCCATCGTGCGCCACCTCGTCGAGCTGCACGGCGGCGAGGTGACGGCCGAGAGCCCGGGGCGCGGCCTCGGCTCGACCTTCACACTGCGTCTGCCCTTGAGGCCCGCGCCGCGCACGCAGGAGTCTTCGCGTCCCGCCGCGCCGAAGGCCGCGCCCGCCGCGCCCGCCTCGGGCTCGTCTGCGCTCGCGGGGACGCGTGTGCTGATAGTCGAGGACGAGGAGGACGCGCGCGCGATGTTGAAGGCGCTGCTTGAGGGCTGCGGCGCGTCCGTCGAGGCGGTCGGCTCGGCGGCGGCGGCCTGGGCGGCTCTGGAAGGCGCGGGCTGCGACGTGCTCCTGAGCGACATAGGGATGCCGGACGAGGACGGCTACTCGCTCATCGGCCGCGTGCGCCGGCACGGCGCCGCGCGCGTCAAAGAGACGCCGGCCGTCGCCCTGACCGCCTACGCGCGGGACGACGACCGCGAGCGCTCGCTCGCCGCGGGCTTCGACGCGTACCTGCCGAAGCCGGTCGAGCCCTCCGAATTGCTCGCAGTCCTCGCCGGCCTCTTGAAGCGCCCCGCGTGAGATGTGAGTTGACGACGAAGCCGATGATCGTCCTTCCCGAATCAGACGAGGAGCTGCTGCGCGAGTGCGAGGTCGAGACCTTCCGCTCGGGCGGCCCCGGCGGCCAGCACGTCAACAAGGTCGAGACCGGCGTCCGCCTCAGACACGTCCCCTCCGGCGTCGTCGTCAACTGCCGCGAGGAGCGCAGCCAGCACCGCAACAAGATGAACTGCCTGCGCAAGCTCCGCGAGGAGGTCGCGCGCCTCAACTACCGCAAGCCCAGGCGCGTCCCCACGCGCCGCACGCGCGCCGCCAAACAGCGCACCCTCGAAGAGAAGTCGCGCCGCTCCCAGGTCAAGCGCCTGCGCTCGAAGCCGGCCAAAGACGACTGACGCGGAGGGCGCCCCCGCGCCTTGTCCCTCACTTTCGTTGCTTGTTATAGTCGCAAAGCGTCAAAGCCCACACAGCCCACGCCCGGAGCCTACGGATGCTTCACGCGGCAATCGTTCTGCTCGCGTACCTGCTTGGGTCGGTCCCGTTCGGGTATCTGCTGGTTCGCCTGTCCGTCGGCGGCGACGTGCGCGAGACCGGCTCGGGCGGGACGGGCGCGACCAACGTCACGCGCCGCGCGGGCCGCGGGGTGGGCGTCCTGACGCTGCTGCTCGACCTGCTGAAGGGGACGGCGGCGGTGCTCGTTGCAAAGGCTTTGCTTGGCGTAAGCGATAACGCGCAGTGGTGGGTGTGCGCGGCGGCGGCCGCGGCCGTGCTCGGTCACGTCTTCCCCGTGTGGCTCAAATTCCGCGGCGGCAAGGGCGTGGCGACGGGGCTCGGCGTCTTCCTCGTGCTGGCGCCGATAGCGACTTTGTGCGCGCTCTTGCTCTTCGTGGTCGTGGTCTGGCTGTGGCGCTACGTCTCGCTCGGCTCAATCGCGGCCGCAACGGTTCTGCCGCTCGCGGTCTGGTCGCTCGGAGCGCCCGGCATCGGCGACCGGGCAACGAGGCCGCTGCTCCTCCTCTCGGTTCTCGGCGCCGCGCTCATCGTCTTTATGCACCGCGCCAACGTCGGCAGGCTCCTCCGCGGGGAGGAGAGCAGGTTGAAGTGATAAGTGATGAGTGATGAGTGATGAGAAGAAGGCAAGGCCCGCGTTTTTCTTATCACTCATCACTCATCACTCATCACGGTCTTTCGGTTATGCGCGTAGCTGTCATCGGGGCTGGCGGTTGGGGGACGGCGCTGAGCGTCGTGGCGGCGCGCGCGGGGCAGGAGGTGCGCCTGTGGTCGCGGAACGCTTCGGTCGTCGAAGACATAAACGTTAAGCGGGTGAACGGCACGTACCTCGAAGGGTGCGCCGTGCCCGCGGGCGTGTGGGCGACGACGGAGGCGGGCGAGGCCCTGAAAGGTGCGGAGGTGGTCGTGCTGGCCGCGCCTTCGCACGCGACGCGCGCGCTGTTGGAGGGCATGCGCCGGCTGTTCGAGCCGGGCGCCGTGTTCGTCAGCGCGACGAAGGGCGTCGAGGTCGAGACGGGCAGGAGGATTTCCGAGGTCGTCGGCGAAGTCTTAGGCGAAGCCGCGGCCGGGCGCTTCGCCTGCCTCTCGGGGCCTTCGTTCGCGCAGGAGGTCGCGGCGGGGCAGCCGACGGCGGTCGTGGCCTCTTCGCGCGACGAGTCGCTCGCGCGGCTCGTGCAGCGTGCGCTGAGCGCGCAGAGCTTCCGCGTCTACACCAACCCGGACGTGGTCGGGACGGAGCTGGGCGGCGCTTCGAAGAACGTGATGGCTTTGGCCGCGGGGATGGTCGCGGGGCTCGGGCTCGGGGCGAACACCGTCTCCGCGCTCGTCACGCGGGGGCTGGCGGAGATGACGCGGCTGGCGCTGGCCGAGGGCGGCCGGCCCGAAACGTTGATGGGGCTCGCGGGGTTGGGTGACCTCGTGCTGACCTGCACGGGCGGGCTCTCGCGCAACCGCTTCGTCGGACAGGAGCTGGGCCGCGGGCGGGCTCTCGAAGACGTGCTCGCGGGGATGCGCGAGGTGGCCGAGGGCGTCCGCACCACGCGCGCCATCCGCCTCCTCGCCGACCGCCGCGGCGTCGAGATGCCCATCGCCGAAGAGGTGCACGCCGTCCTCTACGACGGCAAACCGGCCCGCGCCGCGGTCGAGAGCCTAATCTCCCGGCCGCTCAAGGAAGAGTTTGAAAAGCAGTAGTCAGTAGTCAGTAGCGGTCCGCGCTGCGGCCATTGACGCTGATGCCCTGACGATTCAAACGACGAAAGCTTTTCTACTGACTACTGACTACTGTCTACTGTCTACTTAATTATGACCGAAGAGAAAGTTCTTGTGACGAACAGGGCGGCGTTGCACGAGTACCACATACTCGACAGGCTGGAGGCGGGCGTCGCCCTCCAGGGCACGGAGGTGAAGAGCATCCGCGCGGGGCAGATACAGTTGAAGGAGTCGTACGTCTCGGTGCGCGACGGCGAGGCGTGGCTCTTCAACGCGCACATCTCGCCCTACTCGCACGGCAACCGGCTCAACCACGACCCCGTGCGCACGCGCAAGCTCCTGCTCCACCGCCGCGAGATCGACCGCCTCGAAGAGCAGTCCACGACCAAGGGGCTGACCCTCGTCGTCACGCGCGTCTACCTGAAGGGCGGCCGCGTCAAATTTGAAATAGGCGTCGCCCGTGGTAAAAAACTGTACGACAAGCGAGAGACAGAGATGCGCCGCACCGTCGAGCGCGAGACGCGCGCGCAGTTGAAGGAGCGCGCGAAAGGATAAGGAGACTACCCGACTATGGAGATTCAAACGAGCAGCGGCACCCTCGCGGAAGCCGACGTGCAGGCTTTAGCCGTGGCCGTGTTTAAAGATGAGAAGGCGGACGAGGGCCTGCTCGCGGAACTCGACGCCGCGGCCGGCGGGCTCGTCCGCTCCGTCCTCGAATCCGAGGAGCTGAAGGGCAAGGAGGGCGAGACGGTCTACCTGCACCTGCCCGCGGGCGGCGACGGCGTGAAGGCGCGCCGCCTGCTCCTCGTCGGGGTCGGTGAGCGCGCCGACTACCGAACCGCTCAGGTCTCGCAGTTCGCCGGCGCCGCCGTCCGGCACTTGCGCGCGCGCAACGTCAAGACCGTCGGGCTCGTCCCGCGCCTCGACGAGGACGCCCCGGCGGCGGCCAGCGCCGCCGTCGAGGGCGCCATCATCGGCCTCTTCGAGCCGGACAAGTACCGCACCGTGGACAAGGAGGAGCGCGCCGTCGAGCGCCTCGTCGTCGTCGCCCCGGGCGCGGCGGAAGACGAGTTGAAGAGAGGCGCCGAGCGCGGGCGCGTCGTCGGCGAGTCGGTCAACTTCACGCGCGACCTCGCCAACGAGCCCGGCGCCTACATGACGCCGACCATCATGGCCGAGCGCGCGCAGGAGATCGCCAACCAGTTCGGGCTCGACATCGACGTGCTCGACCAGGCGCGGATGGAGCAGGAGGGCATGGGCGCACTCCTCTCGGTCGCGCGCGGCTCCGACCAGCCGCCGAAGATGATGGTGCTCACCTACATGCCCGAAGGCAAAGAGAAGGTCGAGGACGGCGAAGACTTCCTCGCGCTCGTCGGCAAGGGCATCACGTTCGACACCGGCGGCATCTCCATCAAGCCGAGCGAGAACATGGAGCTGATGAAGTACGACATGTCGGGCGGCGCCACCGTGCTCGGCGTCATGCGCGCCGTCGCACAGCTCAAGCCGCCCATCCCCGTCCTCGGCGTCGTCCCCTCGACCGAGAACATGCCCTCGGGCAAGGCCACCAAGCCCGGCGACGTGGTCGTCGCCATGACCGGCAAGACCATCGAGGTCATCAACACCGACGCCGAAGGGCGCCTCATCCTCGCCGACGCCGTCTCCTACGCGAAGAAGCTCGGCGCCACGCGCGTCATCGACATGGCGACCCTGACCGGCGCCGTCTCCATCGCGCTCGGCGACGTGAACACGGGCATCCTCGGCACCGACCAGGAACTCATCGACGAAGTCATCGAGTCGGGCAGGGAAGTCGGCGAGAAGTTCTGGCAGTTGCCCCTGGACAAGGAATACTCGAAGCAGATCAAGTCCGACATCGCCGACATCAAGAACGTCGGCGGGCGCAAGGCCGGCACCATCACCGCCGCCGCCTTCATCAAGGAGTTCGCCGACGGCATCTCTTGGGCGCACCTCGACATCGCCGGCACGGCCTGGGGCGACGACGCCAAGCCCTTCCGCTCGAAAGGGCCGACGGGCATCGCCGTCCGCACCCTCCTCAACTTCATCGAGCGCGAGTCCGCGCGCGCGGCCGGCGGGGCCGAGGACGTGAAACGGTCGAAGTAGTCACCACCTCTGCGCCGCAAATGTTGACGCCGGTGTCCACATGTGTGGACACCGGCGTCAACATTTGTTGACAAATTTTCGTCGGACAAAATCCAAAAATCCTCATTTCCTGAAGTTTTCTGTTGCAAGAGATTTGGCATATATGTTGCAATATGCCCGTGAACAGAAGAGTCTGTGCGTACGGGCACCACAAAAAAGTCCTCGCCCCCCTCGGCGGCCGCACGAGGTAAGCCCCGACGACAGGCTCGACACTTCACACGCGTACGTCCCGTCCGAAGCTTCCGCGGGTTTCTACAGAAACTCTCGGGCACTGAAGGCGGGACGTACGCGTCTAAAAAGTGTTATAGTGGCGCCGCAGGGGAACCTCCCCACCCGCGGCGTCTCTCGCCGGGCCAGGGCACCGGCGGGTGCGCCGTCCACAGAGTTTTCGGTAGCTGGCCGTGGTCGATTACTACAAAGTCTTAAAGGTCAAGCGGACGGCCTCGGCGGCCGAGATCAAGTCGGCCTACAGGAGGCTTGCGCGCGAGCGCCACCCGGACGTCAATGGCGGGACGGAGGCGGCGGCGCGCGAGTTCGCCCTCATCTCTCTGGCCTACCGCACGCTCAACGACCCGCAGGAGCGCGCGCACCACGACACGCAGCTCAAGCGCGCGCACAGCGGCGACTTCGTGGGCGGCGGCTCGGTCTTCCACTCGAACAACCCGCACGCGCAGCGCCTCCGGCGGATGGCCGTCCAGGCCCGCTTCGACCGCCGCGTCGACCAACTCATCGAGGCCGACCGGCGCGAGAACTTCGCGCTCCAGCAGGCGGTCTTTACGACCGTCACGCTCTTCCTCTCGACCTTCTTCGTCTCCTGGTTCAAGCCGCCCTTCTGGTACAACTTCCAGCTCGTCGGGCGCGCCGTCGTCATCACGCTCTTCTGCATCGGGCTGTGGCACCTGGCCGTCCGCCTGAAGGCGTGCTTCGAGCACTACACGTACAACCCGAAGTCCATCCACGACTCGCTCATCAACGCCGACCGGGGCGAGCCCGACAAGCCCTTCACGCGCTTCACCGCCTCGACCTTCCTCATCCTCGGATACCTTCTGAGCCTCGCCAGCGGGTTGTACATGGGCTCCATCATGAAGTACATGGAGCTCTTCAACGACATACACTACCTCTTCGGGCAGAACTTCCGCCCCGACCTCCTCTTCTACCCGCCCATCGCCGTCCTCATCGTGGACACGATGCACAACGTCGCGTCCAAGATCGACTGAACCCCGCGCCGGCCGTTCGTTCTTCGTACCCCCTTCGCCCGCTAATTCTTGCGCGCGCCGGGCGCCTCATGTATATTTCGCCGCACGAGCAGTCCAGAGCTGCTTCAAACGACAGCCGAACAATCGAAGGGCAGCAGCAGCCGGGAGCCGGCCGGGGTCACAGTCTCGACTTGAGCGGAGGCCCCCGCGCGGACTCACGCGCACGCGGGTTCGGTTGACGCGACACCGCGGCACGAAGCGCAAGAGTTTGCAGACCACGGAGACCACTTCAAACACGGTGAGAGACGACATCGCGCGCGCCACAGCCGCGCCGCACCCGAACGCCGACGGCCCGCCCGCCACCGAGCGCGCACACGCGCCGCTCTAGCCGAACGCGGCTGGCCGCCCGGCTTCGCCACTGAAGGGAGCCGACCGATGGCCAGACGCATCACGGAACGACAGCGCCTCGCGCTCAAGCTCGAACACCTGAGCGACACCGAAGTCCACGAAGTCCTCGACTACATCTCCATCATGGAGTCGATGCGGCGCGCCGCCTCTCTACCCGCGACGTGGGAGGACGAGCTCGTCTCGCTCCTCGCCGAGTCGAAGGAGAACGAGCGCGCGCGCCAGGCGTTCGAGTGGGAGTCGGTGCGACGCCGCGCGGAGCGCAAGGCCGCGCTCAGCCTCGCCGCCCGCGCATGAGAGTCGAGAGCCGCGCCTACGCGCGCCCGAAGCCGAACGCAGTCCGGCGCGTCCGTTGCGCGCCGTGCGTCGCCGTCTCTATTTTCCTGACGCTTGTCTGCCCGCTCGCGCCCGCCCCGGCGCGCGCCGCACAAAGCGAACTCACGCCGCTCCAGCAAGAGATTAAAGTTCAGACGGCGCGACTCTCTTCTTCGGACGCGGAAGAGCGGCGGGACGCGGTGATGCGCCTCGGCGCGATGCGGCGGCCCGAAGCCTCGCGCGCGGCCGCGGCCGCGCTCAACGACCCGGCCGAAATCGTGCGCGCCACCGCCGCCCGTGCGATCCTCGCCCTGCCCGCCCAGGAGGTCGCTGATCGGCTGGCCCTTCTGCTCGGCGATAAGAAAGAGTTCGTGCGCCGCGAGGTCGCTTACGCCCTCGGCGAGACGCGCGACTACGCGGCCTACGCGTCCCTGAAGCTGGCCGTCTTTTACGACAAAGAGGCCAGCGTGCGGGGCGCGGCGGCCGTGGCGATAGGCAGGATCGGCGACGCGCGCGCCGTGCCCGTCTTGTCAATGGTACTCAACAGACGCCTTCCCGGAACGGGCCTCGTCAGCCGCGTCACCCGGGCGAAGTCAGAAGAGAACGAATTTGTCCGCCGCGCCGCGGCCGAGGCGCTCGGCCGGATCGGCAGTCGCGAGGGCGTGCCCGCCCTCATCGACGCCCTCAACGACCGACGTGCGGGCGGCGACGTGAGGCGCGAGGCGGCGCGCGCGCTCGGCCTCATCGGCGACCCGGCCGCGGCGCCCGCACTCCGCTCCGTGCTCACAGACCGCGACCCATACCTTTCGCGCGTCGCCTTCGAGGCGTTAAGACGACTCGACCCGGCGACGGCGACGCGGCCGGCGGGCGGGGGGAGTTGAAGGGCGACGAAGGCGAGAAAAAAAGGCGGCGAGAGTTTTGCTCTCGCCGCCTTTCGGTTGAAGCTCGCGCGTTCTTCAGACTTCGGTCTTGTCGCCGCGGCTGTTGCTCTTGCGCGCGGCGCGGGCCTGCGGGAGTTGGACGGCGGCGCCGCCGGACTTGACGGCCGGCTTGTCCGACTCGTCCTCGGGCTCCTGCGCGTCGGCGATGAGCGCGCCGCCCGAGCGCTTCGAGAAGGAGAGCTTGCCGCGCGACTCGTCGAAGTCCACGTAGACGAGGTCGCCCAGCCCGACCTGCTCGGTCGCCACGAGGTTCGAGAGCGGGTAGACCATGAAGCGCTCGATGGCACGCTTCAGGTGGCGGGCGCCGTACTTGAAGTCGATGCCCTCTTCGAGCAGGAAGTCTTTGGCCGAGTCGGAGCACTGGAAGACGAACTTCGTCCCCGCCGACTTCATGATGCGGTCCTGGACGGAGGCCAGCTCCAGCTCAAGAATCTGCATCAGGTGGTGCTCCTTCAGGGAGCGGAAGACGACCACCTTGTCGATGCGGTTCATGAACTCGGGCGAGAACTTCTTGCGCGCGGCCTCGACGGCCGTGCGGTAAATCTTCTGATCGACCTCCGAGTCCAGCGGGTGCTTCCCGTTCTGCTTCGGCGCGAAGCCGATGCCGCCCGAGATCAGCTCCGACATCTCGCGCGCGCCGAGGTTCGAGGTCATGACGACCATCGTCTTCGAGAAGTCCACGCGCCGGTTGTCGCCGAGCGTCAGCGTGGCCTTGTCGAGGATGCCGAGCAGCAACTGCCACAGCGAGTCGGAAGCCTTCTCGATCTCGTCGAAGAGGACGAGCGAGAGCTTGTTCTCCTCCGTGTGGTAGCGGTCGAGGTTCTCCTGCGTCAGCATCGGCGAGGTCTCGCGGTGGCCGAGGTAGCCCGGGGGGCTGCCGATGAGCTTCGCGATCTCGTGCGAGTGCTGGAACTCCGCGCAGTCGATCTTGATGACGGCGTTGGGGTCGCCGAAGAGGACTTCCGCGGCGGCCTCGACGACGCGCGTCTTGCCCGAGCCCGTGGGGCCGAGGAAGAGCATCGTGCCGACGGGCCGGTTCGGCGGGTTCATCCCGGCGAGGAAAATCTGGTAGAGGCCGCTCATGCGGCGGACGGCGCGCTCCTGCCCCACGATGCGCGCGGCGAGCTTCTCCTCGAACTCCTGCGCGCGGGGGCTCTTCTGGTCGGGGTCGAGCATGACCGTGTTGGTGTTGATCGTTTCTCTGTCCATAACTGCAACCATGTGGCTCGCCTCCTTCGCGTGGAGCGCCGGCTCTCGGGCGTCCTTCGGGCTTGCGGGGGGCGCCGCGAGTGGCTGTCCCGGCCCGAAGGGCCGCTACCGGTCTGACTCCATGCAAAGAGCGAACCGCACTTCTTTGATGAGACCTTTAGAGACGTGGTTTGCTATACGCGCAACGGCCGGGGGGCGGCCGCGCTTCCGCGACGAGAGCACTATATATACGACAAAGGGTCTGTTGTCACTACAAAATATTCGAGGGGGCGAAAAAATATTCGGGGGCAAAAATATTTCGGGCGCGCCGCGCGTGCGGAGTCGCGCGGCCGCCTGACAGTTCGCGGCAGCCGAAGGGTGACAATAAACGGCTCAATTCAAAAAACTGAATGAGGCAAACGCGCCCCCGACACACCTAAACGTGGAGCGCACGGCCCCGCGCGTGCCAAAACGTGGAGGGCGCGGGGGCGTGAGGGGGCAGGCCGGCCAGACAGAAATTTAAAGGGCGCGGCGGGCAACCCCGCCGCGCCCTTTGGGTTGCCCGAGAGGCAACCCGGAAGGCGTCACGTCTGCCCGCCGGCCTCAGTCGTAGTATTCGAGGCCGAGGTGCGTGATGAGGTCTTCGCCGCGCAGGTGGCGGAGCGTGTTCTTGAGCTTCATGAGCTGGATGAAGATGTCGTGCTCGGGGTAGAGGTCGGGCGCGGTCATCGGCGACTTGAAGTAGAAGGAGAGCCACTCCTGCGTGCCCTTCATCCCGCAGCGCTGGGCGAGGTCGAGGAAGAGCGCGAGGTCGAGGACGATGGGCGCGGCGAGGATGGAGTCCCGGCAGAGGAAGTCGATCTTGATCTGCATCGGGTAGCCGAGCCAGCCGAAGATGTCGATGTTGTCCCAGCCCTCCTTGTTGTCGCCGCGCGGCGGGTAGTAGTTGATGCGGACGACGTGCGAGAAGTCCTTGTAGAGCTGCGGGTAGACCTCGGGCTGGAGGATGTATTCGAGAACCGACAGCTTCGACTCCTCCTTCGTCTTGAAGGACTCGGGGTCGTCCAGGACCTCGCCGTCGCGGTTGCCGAGGATGTTGGTCGAGTACCAGCCGTGCAGGCCGAGCATCCTCGACTTGAGCCCCGGCGCGAGGATGGTCTTCATCAACGTCTGGCCGGTCTTGAAGTCCTTGCCGCAGACGGGGACGCCGTTCGTGTTGGCCAGCTCGGTCAGCGCGGGCACGTCCACGGTCAGGTTCGGCGCGCCGTTGGCGAAGGGCACGCCCGACTTGAGCGCGGCGTAGGCGTAGACCATCGAGGGGGCGATGGCCTTGTGGTTGTCGCGCATCGCCTGCTCGAAGGACTTGAGCGTCTTGTGGACGGCGTGGGGCTTGAGGAAGATTTCGGTCGAGGCTGCCCAGACGATGACGAGGCGCGAGCACTTGTTCCTGCGCTTGAACTCGGCCATGTCCTCGACGAGCTGCTCGGCCAGCTCGAACTTGTTCTTGCCCTCCTTGACGTTCGTGCCGTTGAGGCGCTTGACGTAGTGCTGGTCGAAGACGGCCTTCATCGGCTTGAGCTTCTGGAGCTGCGGCTTGAGCTGCGCGAGCAGCTCCTTCTCCAGCACGCCCGCCGTGAGGGCCGCCTCGTAGGCCGAGTCGGGGAAGATGTCCCACGCGCCGAAGACGATGTCGTTCAGGTCTGCGAGCGGGACGAACTCCTTGATGAGCGGGTTGCGGTTCTCGGTGCGCTTGCCCAGGCGGATGGCGCCCATCTGCGTGAGGCTGCCGACGGGTTCGGCCAAGCCGCGCTTGATGGCCTCGACGCCCGCGATGAAGGTCGTGCTGACGGCGCCCAGGCCGACGAGCAGCACGCCGAGCTTGCCTTTGGCCGGCGCGACCTCGACCCCGTTCGGCTCCGCCGAGACGGCCCCGTTCTTTTCTGCTGACAAAGTTGCTGGTCTCCTCCTAAAGTTTATGAGGGAAGGATAGCGATTCGCGGCCGCCGCGTCTTGCCGTTTCTTGCGCAATACGGGCGGCGGATTGCTGTCGGGGAGGGGCGCCGCGAAAAAAAACGGGCGCACGGTCTCTCGGCTTCGCCTGTGCGTTTCGGCCGCGGGCGTTCTTTCGTTATAATCTCGCGCGCGAGTGAAGGACTCACGATCTCCTCGCGCGCCCCGGCGGGCGTCGCTTATTTGCCCGAGTTCCAAACCCCGAACTAAGAACTCCCGAAACTAACTTCCTGTCGTCCCGAAGTGTGCGAGCGGTCTGTTCCCAAGCTTTCACGGAAAAGGTTGTACCCCATGCCCAAGTCCCCTTTCACTCCCACGAAGCTCCGTTCGAGCGGCGCGCGCCTGTCTCTGTCCGCGGCCTGTGTGCTGCTGGCGGCGCTGGCGCTGTCGCAGACGCTCATGCCCGCGGGCAGCGCGGAGGCGCGTCGCGCGCCGTCGGCCGGTCAGGGCGGCGAGTCCGCGCGCCTGTCGGAAGGTTACGGCAAGCTGCCGCTCAGGTTCGAGGCCAACCGTGGGCAGGCGGGCGGCGCGGTGAAGTTCCTCGCGCGCGGCAGCGGCTACACGCTCTTCCTCGCGGAGGCGGGCGCGGTGCTGCGCCTGAGCGCCGCGGGCGGCGGGGGCGAGGTGAAGCGTTCCGGCGCCCTCCGGCTCACGCTTGAGGGCTCGAACCGGAGGCCGCCGGTCTCGGGTCTCGGCGAGCTGCCCGGCCGGAGTAACTACCTCGTCGGGGCGGACGCGCGCGCCTGGCGCACGGGCGTGCCCGCGTTCGAGAAGGTCAGGTACGAGTCGGTCTACAAGGGCATCGACGCCGTCTACTACGGCCGGCAGGGAAGGCTCGAATACGACTTCGTCGTCGCGCCCGGCGCCGACCCGTCGCGCATCCGGCTCCGCTTCGACGGGGCGCGCGAGACGCGCCTCGAAGAGAACGGCGACCTCGTCATCTCCGTCGAGGGCGGCGACGTGCGGCAGCAGCGGCCGGTCGCCTACCAGGAGTTCGACGGCGCGCGCAGGGAGGTGAAGGCGGGCTACGCCCTCGACGCGCGCGGCCGCGTGCGCTTCGAGCTGGGCGAGTACGACCGCGGGCGCGCGCTCGTCATCGACCCCGTGCTCCTCTACTCCTCCTACCTCGGCGGCGCGGCCGACGACACGGGCACGTCCGTCGCCGTCGACGCGTCGGGGAGCGCCTACGTCGCGGGCACGACCACCTCGGCCGACTTCCCCGGCCCCGGCTCCTTGCAGGCCGCGAAGGGCGACTTCAACGACGCCTTCGTCCTCAAGCTGAGCCCGGACGGCAAGTCGCTCGTCTACGCCACCTACCTCGGCGGCAACGGCGACGACCTCGGCAACGCCGTGGCCGTCGATTCGGCCGGCAGCGCATACGTGGGCGGGCTCACGGGCTCGGGCAATTTCCCGACGACGCCGGGCTCGTTCCAGACGAGCAAGGACGGCTCGGCCGACGCCTTCCTCGCGAAGCTCAACCCGGCGGGGACGGCGCTCGTCTACTCGACCTACATCGGCGGCAAGGGCGGCGAGCAGGTGACCTCCGTCGCGGTGGACGCGGCGGGGGCGGCCTACGCGGCGGGCCGCACGGACTCGGTCAACTTCACCAACGTCCCGACGGCCAACCGCGCCGGCAGCCCCGTCTACAGGAGCACGGACGGCGGCGCGAGCTGGGGCGCGAGCGGGTCGGGCCTGACCGCCACTTCGGTCAACGACTTCGCCGTCGCGCCGAACGTCGTCTACGCCGCCGCGAACCTCGGCGTCTACAGGAGCACGGACGGCGGCGCGAGCTGGCAGCTCGGGGGGCAGGCGAGCCCCTCCACCTCGCCGATCCTGGCGAGAGCCGTCGTCGTCGATCCTTCGAACCCTTCGGTCGTCTACGCCGGGACGGGCGGCTTCGGCAGCGGCGTCTACAAGAGCACCGACGGCGGCCTAACTTTCGCCGCGAAGGGCAGCGGCATCTTCGTTCCCGTCATCAACGCGCTCGCCGTCAACCCCGCCGCGCCCGACACGCTCTACGCGGGCACGCCGGTCGGCGTCTTCAAGACGACCAACGGGGGCGACACCTGGGCGGAGGCGAACGGCCCGAACTTCGGCTCGACCCCGAGCATCAACAAGCTGGTCATCGACCCCTCGAACCCGCAGACCGTCTACGCGGCGACGACGAGCCGCGGCGTGCTCAAGACGACGGACGGCGGCGCGAGCTGGGCGCAGGTCAACAACGGGCTGGCGCAGTTCTCCTTCCCGCCGCAGATCCGCGCGCTCGCGCTCGACCCCTCGAATCCCTCGACGCTCTACGCCAGCATGGGCACGCCCCCCGGCGGCATCTTCAAGACGACGGACGGCGGCGCGAGCTGGGTGAGCAGCAGCGCGGGGCTGACGGCGACGAACAACGGCCAGACCATCACCCCGATCAGCAACGCGATTCTGGTTGACCCGGCCTCGCCCTCGGTCGTCTACGCGGCGACGAGCGGCTTCGGCGTCTACCGGAGCACGGACGGCGGCGCGAGCTGGGCGCCGACGAACACGGGGCTGGCGAACCGGACCGTACTCGCGCTGGCCTCGCGCCCGGGCAGCCCCGCGGCCGTCCTCGCGGGCGTGGTCACGGGGGCCGACCCGTTCGTCCTGAAGCTCAACCCGGCGGGGACGCTCCCCGAGTACCTGCGCCTGCTCGGCGGCTCCGAGAACGACGACGCGCGCTCGGTCGCGCTCGGCCCGGGCGGCAGCGCGTACGTCGTGGGCACGACCGCCTCGACCGACTTCCCCGTGGCGAACGCGCGGCAGCCGGCGCTGGCCGGCGGGGCCTCTAACGACGCGTACGTCGTCAAGCTCGACGCGGGCGGCAACACCGTCTACTCGACCTACCACGGCGGCTCCTTCGCCGACCAGGGGGCGGGCGTCGCCGTCGGCGCGGACGGCAGCGCCTACGTCGTCGGCGTCACCTTCTCGACGGACTTCCCCGTGGCGAACGCTTTCAAGCCCGCCCTCGGGGAGAACAACCAGCTCGACGCCTTCGTCACCAAGCTCAGCCCCGACGGGCAGACGCTCGCCTACTCGACCTACCTCGGCGGCACGGGCAGCGACGTGGGCACGTCCGTCGCGGTCGATTCGTCCGGGAGCGCCTACGTCGCGGGTCAGACCGGTTCGGCGGACTTCCCGCTGGCCGGCGCGGCGAACCCGTTCGCGGGCTTCACCGACGCCTTCGTCACCAAGCTCAACCCGGCCGGCTCGGCGCTGCTCTACTCGACCTGCTTCGGCGGCTCCGGCGGCCCGAGCGGGTTCGACAACGAGCAGGCCAACGCCGTCGCGCTCGACGGCGCGGGCGGCATCTACATCGCCGGCACCACCACCTCGACGAACCTGCCGCTCACGAACGCCGCCCGCGGGACGTTCGGCGGCGGGAGGACGGACGCCTTCGTCGCCAAGTTCGGCCCAGGCATCGACCTCGCCGTGACGCTGACCGACTCGCCCGACCCGGTCGCGTTCGGCGCCGACCTGACGTACTCCGTCAAGGTGAGGAACAACGGCGACCTCACGGCGACCGGCGTCAGGCTGACGGACGTGCTGCCGGCGGGCGCGACGCTCGTCTCGGCCGCGGCCGACCGCGGCTCCTGCTCGGGCTCGGCGACCGTCGTCTGCGACGTCGGCGCGCTCGGCGGCGGCGAGGAGGCGAACGTCTCCATCAAGGTCAGGCCGCCGGCCGTGAGGACGATCAACAACACCGTGACCGCGACGCTCAACGAGAGCGACGCCAACAACGCCAACAACTCCGCCTCGGCCGAGACGACCGTGGACTTCGCCGACCTCGCCGTCACGAAGTCGGCTCTGAACGGCACGGTCGCGCCCGGCGCGAAGGCCGTCTTCCTGCTCACGGTGACGAACAAGTCCGGCGCGGACGCGGCCTCGGTGACGCTGAGCGACGCGCTGCCGGCCGGGCTGACCTTCGCCTCCTGCGACGCGCCGGGCGGCGTGTGCGGCGGGACGGGGAACAGCCGGACGGTCACGTTCACATCGCTCGCCGTGGGCGCGACCGCGAGCGCCTCGATAGCCGCGACGGTCGATGCGTCGGCCGCCGCCGGAACCGTCCTGAACAACAACGCGACCGCCTCGTCCTCCCTGCCGGACAACGACCCTTCGAACAACGGCGCGACGGCGTCGGTCACGGCCGGCCCGACCGTCGTGACGCCGCGCTCGAACGGCAAGATTCTCTTCAGCACGGGCGACGGCATCTACACCGTGAACGCGGACGGCACGGGCCGGACGAAGATTCGAGACAAGGCGGCCAACTCGGACGAGTTCTTCCCCGTCTGGTCGCCCGACGGGACGAAGATAGCTTTCCAGCGTGAGGAGCGCGGCCTCGGCTTCACCCGGCTGAAGTTCTACGTGATGGACGCCGACGGCTCGAATCTGCACCGCGTCGGCGGCGACACGACGGTGCGTGCGCGCGCCACTTGGTCGCCCGACGGGTCGCACCTCGCCTTCATCGGGAGCGACGTCGGCGTCTACGCGGTCGGGGCGGACGGGACGGGCCTGGCCCGCGTCGCGCCCAACCCGGGCTTCATGCTGAGCCCCGGCTTCGTGCACGGACTCGACTGGTCGCCGGACGGCACGCGCTTCGTATTCGAGAAGGACACGCGTGGCATCTCCGTGATGGACGTGGACGGCTCGAACCAGCGAAAGCTGACCGAGAGCGTGCAGACGTCGGACGGGCTCACGCGCGACTCGCACCCGCTCTGGTCGCCCGACGGCGCGCGGGTCACCTTCACGCGGAGCACCACCAACGGCGTTGACGCCTACGTCGTCAACGCGGACGGGACGGGGCTCCGGCGGCTGCTCAACATCCAGCAGATCGCGCGCCCACACATCTCGCCCGACGGGACGAAGGCGGTCTACGTCCGTTACGACGGCATGTACGTTTCGAACCTCGACGGCTCGGGGCTGCCGGTGCCGCTCGGCGGCGGCAGCGACCCCCTGTGGCAGCCTTTGCCGAACGCCAACCCGACGCCGACGCCGACGCCCGTGCCGACCTTCACCATCTCGGGGCGCGTCACGAAGCCGGACGGCACCGCGGGCAGCGCGACGGTGAGGCTGTCGGGCACGCGCGCGGCCACCATCGGCACAGACGGGAACGGCAACTACAGCTTCTTCGACCTGCCGAAGGGCGGCACCTACACGGTCACGCCCGAACGGGGCACGCTCGGCCTCTTCAACGTCTACACGCCGGGCAGCCGCACCGTCTCCGACCTCCAGGCCGACGCGACGGGCCTCGACTTCAGGCAGACCAGCGTGCAGCACGTCATCCGCGGGCGCGTGACCGACACCGCCGGGAACGGGCTCGGCGGGGTGAGGGTGGTGCTCACGCGCGGCGGGCAGGTCGAGACGACGACCGACGCGCAGGGGAACTATTCGTTCAACACCTTCTTCGGCGGCGACTTCTACGCGGTGCAGCCCTCCTTGAGCGGCTTCGCCTTCGACCCCGTCCGCGCGGCCCTGCCGACCGTGACGGGCGACGTGACGGTCAACTTCGTCGGCGCACCCTTCCAGGGCGTGCGCGCCCTACAGGGGCGCATCATCGACACCTCGGGTAACGGCATCGCCGGGCTGCCGGTCACCCTGAGCGGCGCGCGCAACGCCGTCGTGAAGACGGACGCGGGCGGCGGCTACGTCTTCTACAACCTGCCGGCGGGGCAGAACTACACGGTCACGCCCTCGACGGCCGACGGGCTCGGCTTCACGCCCGCGCAAAGGAGCTACCCGAACCTCAACGCCGGCGGGTTCGACGGCTTCGTCGCGACCTCGGCGCTGCCGACCGTGCAGTTCGCGGCGACGGACGTGAGCGTGGCGGAGAACGCGCGGGTCGTCGAGCTGACGCTGACGCGCGGGCCAGACCCGCAGCTCGCCGCGTACGTGGACTTCGAGACTTCGGACCTGACCGGCTCCGAGCGTTCGGACTACATCGCGGCCTTCGGCACGGTGCGCTTCAACCCGGGCGAGACGAGCCAGAAGGTGCGCGTGCTCGTCACGGACGACAACCTGTCGGAGGGCGAGCGCGCCTTCAAGGTCACGCTGAAGGGCGCGCGCAACGCGTTCGTCGGCGCGGCCCGCGAGGCGACCGTCCGCATCACGGAGGACGACGCGGAGGGCTCCGCGGCGAACCCGCTCGACTCTTCCGAGTTCTTCGTCGCGCAGCACTACGCCGACTTCCTCAACCGCGCGCCCGACGCCTCCGGCCTCGCCTTCTGGGTGAACGAGATCGAGCAGTGCGGGGCGGACGCGCAGTGCCGGGAGGTCAAGCGCATCAACGTCTCGGCCGCCTTCTTCCTGTCGATTGAATTCCAGGAGACCGGCTTCCTCGCCTACAAGACGCACAAGGCGGCCTTCGGCACGGGCGAGGCGCTGCCGCACAAGACGTTCCTGAAGGACACGCAGGAGATCGGCCGCGGCGTCGTCGTCGGGCTGGGCGAATGGCGCGCGCAACTGGACGCGAACAAGCAGGCGTACCTGAACGACTTCGTGCTGCGCCCCGAGTTCCAGTTCGCCTACCCGCTGACCCTCGCGCCGTCGGTCTTCGTAGACACGCTGAACGCCAACACCGGCGGGTCGCTCTCGCAGGCAGAGCGGGACACGCTCGTCGCTGGCCTCACGTCGGGCGAGCTGTCGCGCGCGGCGGTGCTGCGGGCCGTGGTCGAATCGGCCGAGTTCTCGCGGCGCGAGACGAACCGCGCCTTCGTGCTGACGCAGTACTACGGCTACCTGCGCCGCGCGCCGAACGACCCGCCCGACGCGGACTTCGTGGGCTACAACTTCTGGCTGGGCAAGCTCAACGAGTTCAACGGCAACTACATCGCCGCCGAGATGGTCAAGGCTTTCATCTCGTCTGACGAGTACCGCACGCGCTTCTAACCCGCGCGACAGTTTAAAGATTAAGAGGGGCGCCCCGCGGCCGGGCGCCCCTCCTCTTTTCGCGCGCCCTCCCTGTTCCTTCAGCCGCTCTCGCGCGCGGCGACGATAGTGAACCGCTCCTCCCAGCGGCCGGCGTAGTCGTAGTAGTAACTCCCCTTCGTGACGCGCTCCAGGCGGAAGCCGAGCATCCTGAAGACCTCGCGGTAGACGCCCGTCGAGTAAGTCCACCACGTGTAGTCGTAGTCCGGGTTCGACGCCAGCGGCTCGAAGCGCGCGACGCGCTCCTCGGTCTCCAGAAGCGGCGTGACGACGACCAGCGTCCCGCCCGCCACGCGCGCGATTGACGCGAGCGCCGACACCTGGTCGCTCAGGTGTTCGAGCACGGACCCCACGAACACCACGTCGAACCGCCCCAGCCCCGGCGGCAGCTCGTACACGCTCCCGTAGAAGACCTCCGCCCGCGACCCGAGCAGCCCGTGGCAGAGCCAGTAGGCGTCCTTCCAGCGCTCCATCTCCCCGCCGTAAATCTCGGCCCACTTCTCACGGTCCTGGTAGTAGAGCTTGTCCTTGAACGGGAGCAGGGTCTGCTGCCGCACGTCGCTCATGTCGTGCGAGACGACGCGCGCCGCCCCGCGCCGCTCGGCCTCGAAGCTCAGGAACCCGGTCGCCGTCCCCACGTCCAGCACGCTCTTGCCCGCGACCTCGACGCCGCCCACGTACTCCTCGAACTTGCCGCGCAAGTCCCACTGTCCGTGGACGACGCCGAGTCCGGGTAGCTCCATCGTGTGGTAGAAGAAGCAGCCCTCGGGCGACTCGACGCGGCGCGGGCGCGCGTACTCGACCTGCTCACTCATCCCTTCACCCCCCGTCTCGAAGCCTCGAAGCCGGCCGCCCGACGCGCGCGGCGAGGCCGAAAAGTCTCTCCTCGGGGAGCCAGCGC
>DASVQJ010000132.1:0-6718 GCA_036389235.1 Pyrinomonadaceae bacterium
GTGGCGCTGGCGGGGCGCGCCGGCGGGGCGATGAGCTTCGCCGAGTTGCTCGCCCAGGCGCGCGAGGCGGTGGCCGGGGCGCTGGCGCATCAGGAGGCGCCCTTCGAGCGGGTCGTCGAGGAGGTCGCGCCCGAGCGGGGCGCGGCCCACTCGCCCCTCTTCCAGGTCATGCTCACGATGCAGGGCTGGGTGCAGGCGAAGGTCGATTTTGCAGGCGTGGAGGCGGAGGTCACTCCGATACACAACTCCGCGGCGAAGTGTGACCTGAGCCTGTACGTGGATGAAGGCGAACACGGCGAATTGACCTTGTGGCTCGAATACGACGCGCGGCTGTTTGCGAAGGCCACGATTCGTCAAATGTTGGGCCACTATGAAAACCTGCTCAGGGCCGTCGTCTCCGACGCGGCGCGGCCGCTCGCCGAGTTACCACTGCTGACGGAAGCCGAGCGCCGACAGCTCCTCGTCGAATGGAACGACACGCGCGCCGATTACCCCGCGCACCTGCGCGCGCACGAGTTGTTCGAAGCCAGAGCCGCGCACGCGCCTGAGGCGACGGCCGTCGTGTCAGGGGGCGAGCGGCTCAGCTACGGCGAGTTAAATCGGAAGGCCAACCGCATCGCGCGTCACTTGCGAAGCCTGGGCGTCGGGCGCGGGTCGCTGGTCGGCATCTGCATGGAGCATTCGCCGGCCTCGGTCGCGGGGATTCTGGGGATTGTTAAGACGGGGGCTGCCTACCTGCCGCTCGACCCGGACTACCCCACAGAACGCTTCTCCTTCATGCTCGCGGACGCGGCCGTCAAGGTGCTGCTCACGCGGCGGGGGCCGGTCGAGGCCCTCGGCATCGGTCGCGGGTTGTGCGTGATATGCCTCGACGAGGGCTTCGAAGGGGGCGGCCCGGCGGACGATGAAAACCTTCCGGCTGAAACTTCGCCGGATGACCTCGCCTATGTGATTTACACGTCCGGCTCCACGGGCCGACCCAAGGGCGTCGAGATACGGCATCACAGTCTGATCAACCTCATCACTTGGCACCGACTCGTCTGCGACGTGTCGCCCTCGACGCGCTCGACGCTGATCGCGGCCCCGGCCTTCGACGCCTCCGTGTTGGAGTTGTGGCCCTACCTCGCGTCCGGCGCGAGCATCCACATCCCCGACAGGGAGACGCGCGCTTCGGCCCCGAAGCTGCTCGCGTGGCTGGCCGCGGAGGGCATCAGCATCTCTTTCATGCCGACGCCGTTGGCCGAGGCGGTGCTTCAGGAGCCGGCACCCGAGGGGCTGGCGTTGAGGACGCTCCTGACAGGCGGCGACAAGCTGAAGCACTACCCGAACGCTCAAACGCCGTTCGCGCTCGTCGACCACTACGGCCCGACCGAGAGCACTGTCGTCACGACCTGCGCGTGGGTGAGCGCCGGACCAGTGACGCTGGCCGCGCCGCCCATCGGCCGCCCCATCGCCAACACGCGCGTCTACGTCCTCGACTCAGAGATGCGACTGCTCCCGCGCGGCGTCGTCGGCGAACTCTACATCGGCGGCGAGGGGCTGGCGCGCGGCTACCTGAACCGGCCCGGGCTGACGGCCGAACGTTTCGTCCCCGACGCATTCGGGGGCGTGCCGGGCGCGCGGCTTTACAAGAGCGGCGACCTCGTTCGCCACCTCCCCGACGGTCAGCTCGCGTTCGAGGGGCGCGTCGACCAGCAGGTCAAGGTTCGCGGGTTCCGCGTCGAGCCGCAGGAGATCGAGGCGGCGCTCGGGCGGCACGCGGGCGTGGCCGCAAGCGTCGTCCTCGCGCGCGAGGCCGCCTCCGGTGTTCAACATCTAGTCGCCTACATCGTCCCGCGCGACGCCCAGGTCTCACCGGACGAACTGCGCAGTCACCTCCGGCTGAAGGTTCCTGAGTACATGGTGCCCTCCGTGTTCGTCACACTGCCGGAGCTACCGCTGACGGCCAACGGCAAGATCGACCGCAGGGCGCTGGCGGCGTACGAACTGCCGGCGCGGGGCGAGGCGGCGCTCGCCCCGCGCAACGAGACGGAGCGCGAGCTGGCCGAAATCTGGGCTCAGCTTTTACGCGCGCCGGGCGTCGGGGTGCGCGACAACTTCTTTGACCACGGCGGACACTCCCTGCTGGCGACACAACTGCTGTCGCGCATCCGCAGCGCCTTTGCGGTGGACTTAAAGTTACAGGATGTGTTCGCCTCCCCGACCGTCGAAGGGCTCGCGGCGCTCGTCGAGTTGAAGCTGCTGGCGCAGAGCGGCTCGCCACAGCTCGACGAGGCGTTGAGCCTGTTAGAGGGCCTCGGGGAGGAAGAGGCCGAGGGGCTGCTGCGGGGCCGGAATCTCTGAGGGCGCGAGCGCATGACCACACCTTCGCGTGAAGACCGAATAAAAAATCTCTCGCCGGAGAAGCGCGCCTTGCTCGTCAAGGCCATGCGCGCCGAGGCCGCGCGCCGTCCCGCGGGCGGCATCCCGCGGCGCGAGCCGGGGGCGGCATCGCAGTTGTCGTTCGCGCAGCAACGGCTCTGGTTCCTCGACCAGTTGGAGCCGGGGCGGGCCTACTACAACGTCTCGTTCGCATTGCGGATCGCGCGCCCGCTCGACGTGGCCGTCCTGCGCGAGAGCCTGAAGGAGATCGTGCGCCGTCACGAAATCCTGCGCGCGACCTTCCCGGCCGTCGGCGGGCAGCCCGTGCAGGTGGTCGCGCCGGAGCTTGACCCGCCCCTGCGCGTCATCGACCTGCGCGACCGGCCGGCCGCGGGGCGCGCGGCGGAAGTGCAAAGGCTCGCGGGCGAGCAGGCGCGGCAACCTTTCGACCTCGCCGCCGGCCCTCTGCTGCGACTCCTGCTCGCGCGGACGGCCGAGGAGGAGCACACCTTGCTGACGACCACTCACCACATCGTCTTCGACGGGTGGTCGGTCGGCATCCTGAAGCAGGAGTTGACGACACTCCTCGACGCCTTCTCCGCCGGCCAGCCTTCGCCCCTGCCCGAGCTGCCTATCCAGTACGCCGACTTCTCCACCTGGCAAAGGGACTGGCTCCGCGGGCAGGTGCTCGAAGAACAACTCTCTTACTGGAAGCGGCAGTTGAAGGACGCCCCGCCGGTCATCGAGCTACCCACGGACTTCCCGCGCGCGGCAGACCAGGCCGTGCGTAGCGCTTCGCACGTTCTCACCCTCCCCGCCCCGCTGTCCGACTCACTCAAGCGACTCAGCCGGCAGGAAGATGTCACGCTCTTCATGACGCTGCTCGCGGCCTTCAAGCTGCTCCTGCACCGATATTCGGGTCAGCCCGATTTGGTCATCGGCTCGCCCATCGCCAACCGCACGCGCGCCGAGATGGAGGGTCTCATCGGCTTCTTCGTCAACACGCTCGTCCTGCGCACAGACTTCGGCGGCCGGCCCACCTTCCGCGAGTTGCTCCAGAGCGTCAAGGCCACGGCCCTGGGCGCCTTCGCGCACCAGGATTTGCCGTTTGAAAAGCTGGTCGAAGAGTTGCAGCCCGAGCGCACGCTCGGCCACACGCCGCTGTTTCAGGTGATGTTCGCCCTGCAAAACCAGCCCCGTCTCTCCCTCGCCTCGGCCGGGGTCAGCCTCACGCCGCTCGACTGTGAAAGCACGTCGGCGAAGTTCGACCTGACGCTTGTCGTCCTCGACACGCCGCAGGGCTTGCGCGCGCGGATGGAGTACAACGCGGAGCTGTTCCGCGCCGAGACGGTGCGGCGGCTGCTCGACAATTACCAGACGCTCCTGGAGAGCATCCCCGCTAACCTCGACGAGCGCGTACACTCGCTGCCCGTCCTGAGCCCGAACGAGCGGCGCCGACTGCTGACGGAATGGAACGCCCCGGCGGCGGCGCCGGCCGCCGCGCCGTGCGTGCATGAACTGTTCGCGGAGCAGGCGGCGCGCACGCCCGGAAGGACGGCCGTCGTCAGCGACGGCGAGCAGGCCAGCTACGGCGAGTTGGATCGTCGTTCCAGTCAACTGGCCCAATACCTGCGTCGCCTCGGCGTCGAACCCGAGGAGACGGTGGCCCTCTGTTGTGAACGCTCGGTCGATCTGGTCGTCGGACTGCTCGCGGCGCTGAAGGCGGGCGCCGCCTACGTGCCGCTCGACCCGGCGGCGCCCGTCGAGCGTCTCTCATACATGCTCGCGGAGACGCGCTCGAAAGTCTTACTCACCCAGCGCACGCTGCTTGAGTCGCTCCCGCCGCACGACCTCCAGGCGGTCTGTCTTGACGCCGACCGGGAGCGCGTGGCGCGCGAAAGCGAGGCCGCGCCCGCGGGCCACGCGCGCCCGGAGAATCTCGCTTACATGATCTTCACCTCGGGCTCGACCGGCAAGCCGAAGGCCGTCGCCGTCGAACACCGGCAACTGTCAAATTACGTGCGGGGCGTGACCGAGAAGCTCGCGCTCCCGTCGGGCGGAAATTATGCCGTGGTCTCGACCTTCGCGGCTGACCTCGGGCACACGATGCTCTTCCCTTCGCTGTGCGGCGGCGGCACGCTCCACGTCATCGCGCGCGAGCGGGCCGGCGACCCGGAAAGCCTGGGCGAGTACTTTCGCCGTCACCAAATCGACTGCCTCAAGATCGTGCCCTCGCACCTGGCCGCGCTCATGTCCGCGCGCCGGCCCGCAAGTCTGCTCCCTGCCCAACGTCTGGTGCTGGGCGGCGAAGCGTGCCGCGCGGATTGGGCCGCGGGGCTCGCCAGACTCGCGCCCGGCTGTCGCATCTTCAACCACTACGGGCCGACGGAGACGACCGTGGGTGCGCTCACCTGCGAGTTGGACGCGGGCGCACCCGAGTTCCCGACGCTACCGCTTGGAACCCCACTCCCCAACGTCAGGGTCTATGTGCTCGACGCCTCGCTTGAGTTAGCGCCCGCCGGGGTCAAAGGCGAAATCTGCATCGGCGGCGCGGGCGTGGGGCGTGGCTACTACAACCTGCCCGGCGCGACTGCGGACAAGTTCATGCCCGACCCGTTCGGCGGGCAGCCCGGCGTGCGGCTCTACCGGACGGGGGACGTGGGACGTTACCTCCCGGACGGACGAATCCACTTCCTCGGGCGCGACGACGACCAGGTGAAGTACCACGGCTACCGCGTGGAGTTAGGCGAAATCCGTCACGCCCTCAAGCGACACCCGCAGATACGCGACGCCGTCGCCCGCCTCTTGAAGGACGAGAACGGGTCGGAAGTGCTGGTCGCGTACTACGTCTCCCGGCAGGAGATTGACGTAGCCGAGATTCGCTCCTCGCTGAAAGAGAGCCTCCTCGAAGAGGTCTTGCCAAACGCCTTCGTCCACCTGAAGAGGATGCCGCTGACTTTAAACGGCAAGGTCAACTTCGAGGCGCTGCCGTCGTGGGACGCCGCGCGGTCGAAGACGGGCGCCGAATACCTGCCGCCGCGTTCGCTCACGGAGGAGGTGGTGGCCGACCTCTGGCGGCGCCTGCTCGGCCTTCAGCGGGTCGGCGTGCGCGACAACTTCTTTGAGGTGGGCGGCCATTCCCTGCTGGCCACGCGGCTCGTCTCACAACTGCGCGAAACCTTCCAGGTCGAGATTCCGCTCCGCGCCCTCTTCGAGACGCCGACGGTGGAAGGGCTCTCAAACAACATCGCCGGGCTGTGGGGCGGCGCAGAGATCGCCGAGGAGGTCGTGCGCGTGCTCAGAGAGACTGCGCAGCTCCCCGGCGACGACCTCAACGACGTGGCCGCCACGCCGAACTGAATCGGCCGAACGCCTCAGACATCCCGTCAACTTCAAGGGCCCTCACGCCAGTCGAAGCCATGAGTAACCCGGGCCAGAACAGCGGCGCCACTCCCGACAAGCGAGAGATGCTTGAGCGCATGCTCAGGCAGCGTGGCATCCGACCGCCCGAGGGGGCCGAGAGGATTCCACGCCGTCAAGAGCTGAGCCCCTGCCCGCTCTCGTTCGGGCAGGAGCGTCTGTGGTTCCTGCACCAGCTCGCCCCCGATAGCTCCCTCTACCACGTCCCGGCGGCGTTCATGCTCGAAGGCGAGTTGGACGAGACGGCGCTCGGGTCGGCCCTCAAACGTGTCGTCGAACGTCACGAGGCCCTGCGCACGACCTTCGACCTGCGCGACGGCCGCCTCCTTCAGTTCATCGCGCCGGCCCCCTCATCATCCCTCGTCGTCGTCGATCTGTCGGCGGCGCCACCCGACGAACGCCAACGCCGCGCGCTCGCGCTCGCGCGTGCCGACGCCACCCGCCCCTTCGACCTACAGCGCGGCCCGCTGCTGCGCGCGCTGATCGTCCGCCTCAGCCCGCACGAACGCCTTTTCGCTCTTACGTTCCACCACATCGCCTGCGACGGCTGGTCGCTCGGCCCCTTCACCGCGGAACTCGCCGCGCTCTACGCCGCGGCCCGCGCCGGAGCCCCAGACCCTCTGCCAGAGTTGCCCGTGCAGTATCCCGACTATGCGGTGTGGCAGCGGCGGCGGCTCGACACCGGCGCCCTCGACGCCGAACTCTCCTACTGGCGCCAGCGACTCGCCGGGGCTTGCCTGCCCCTCGCGCTGCCCGCCGACCGCCCGCGCGCGGCCGGGCGCACACATGCGGGGGCCGTCGTCCGCCGCCGCCTCGGCCTCGCACTCTCCGAGCAGGTGCCCGCGCTGGCCAGGGCGCACGCGGCGACGACCTTCGCCGTGCTGCTCGCCGCCTGGCAGGCCCTGCTCTGGCGCTACACCGGCTCCGAGTCGGTCGT
>DASVQJ010000133.1:0-27676 GCA_036389235.1 Pyrinomonadaceae bacterium
GTCTTATTGTCAGTACCGCCTGCTAAAAGGGATGAGGGATGAGGGATGAAGAAAGACAGAAAGCTTTTCATTCATCCCTCATCCCTCATCCCTTTTTCACGCGACGGCGTTGCGCGCGATTGTCTCGCGGTAGAAGTCGGCGCTGAGTTTGGGCGTGCGCTTCTGCGTCTGGTAGTCGACGTAGTGGAGGCCGAAGCGGTTGGTGTAGCCGTCGGCCCACTCGAAGTTGTCCATCAGGCTCCAGAGGAAGTAGCCGCGGACGGGGACGCCCTCGGCCGTCGCGCGGCGCAGTTGCGTGAGGTAGCTGCGCAGGTACGTCACGCGGTCGGTGTCGTAGACCTTGCCGTCCGGCGCCGGCTCGTCCGACGACGAGCAGCCATTCTCGGTGATGTAAATCTCCTTCGCGCCCCAGAGCTTCGAGACGTGGCGCGGCCCCCAGTAGAGCGCCTCCGGCCCGATAAAGAGCCACGGCGAGGGCGCGTGCGGGAAGGACTTCGGGTGCGGCACGACGGCGAAGCCGGGCTCCGTGTCGGCGGCGCGCACGAACTGCGGCGTGTAGACGTTGATGCCGACGAAGTCGAGCGGCGACGAGATGGCCTTCAGGTCTTCCGGCGTGAACTTCGGCGCGTCGGCCCCGGCGGACTTCAGATACCAGTCGGTGTACTTCCCCTCCTGAATGACGGTCAGGTACTGCGCGTTCATCTCGCGCGTGGCGCTCTCGGCCGCCTTGACGTGCGCGGGGGTCTCGTAGACGGGCGCGGCGATGGTGATGTTCTCCGCCAAGCCCACCTTCGTGCCCGGCCTCGCCGCGGCGCGGATGGCCTGCACGGCCAGCCCGTGCCCGAGCACGGCGTGGTGGCGCGTCTGGTTCAGACGCAGCCCCGTCAGCCGCAGGCCCGGCGCGTGCACGCCCCAGCGGTAGCCGACCTCGACGAAGGCGCCGAACTCGTTAATCGTGAAGATGTGCTTGACGCGGTCGGTCAGGCGCGCCGCGACGTACCCGGCGTAGTCCGCGAAAGCCTTCGACGTGTCGCGCCCCTCCCAGCCGCCGAAGCGGTCTTGTAAGGACTGCGGCAAATCCCAGTGGTAGAGCGTGGCGAAGGGCTGTATGCCGTTGGCGAGTAGCTCGTCCACCAGACGGTTGTAGAAGTCCAGGCCCTTCGGGTTCACGGGGCCGTCGCCGTTGGGGAAGACGCGCGGCCACGCGACCGAGAAGCGGTACGCCTTGACCCCGAGCGCCTTCATCAACTGCACGTCGCCCTTGTAAAGGTGATAGTGGTCGTTCGCCACGTCGCCCGTCGCGTTCCCCACCACCTTGCCCGGCGTGTGTGAGAAGGTGTCCCAGATGGAAGGCCCGCGGCCGTCCTCCTTGACGGCGCCCTCCACCTGATACGAGGCCGTCGCCGTGCCCCAGATGAAGCCGGGCGGGAACGCGCGCAGGGCGTCGCCCTGCGCCGCCGCCGAATTACCCTGCGGCTTCGCGGCCGAGCCCAGCGCCGGCAGCTCCGTCGCCGCGGCGAGCGCCGCGGCCCCCGCGACCTTCGCGAATGTCCGTCTCGAAACTTTCTTGCTCAAGGCTCAGTCCCTCCCGTTGTTTAAAATAAGGCGTCGCGCCAGTCGCCGCGTCAGCGGCGCTTGAATTTAGCCCGGCCTTTCAAGGCCGGGTGAGCGTCGGACCAAACACCGGGGCGTCGCTGACGCGACGCGGCGCGTTGTTAATCGTCGGCCGTCCCGGCCTTGAAAGGCCGGGCTAAATTCAGACGCCGCTCCGCGGCGTTTTGGCGTCAAGGCTTTTGAGCGCGAAGGCCGAGTGCGGCGGCCGTGTCGGGGTCGAGCACGGCGCGACCGCCTTCGCGCACGGCGACGCCGAAGCCGCCCGCGTAGTCCCACATCGTCCAGCCGATGCCATGACGTTCGAGCGCCGCGCGAACGTCCGCGAGCCAGCGCAGGCGGTCGGGGGCCGGCGTGTACGCGCGGTAGACGCCGAACTCGTTACACGTCAGGGGCACGCCGCGCCTGCGCGCCCACTCCGAAGCCTGCGCGATCTCGCGCTCGACGCGCGCGGCGTCCCAGCGCTGCTCGCCGTAGTCCTTCAACACGGCGCGCACGTTCTCGCGCTCGGCCGCGGCCACGAGCGGGGCGACCAGTTCGGGGCTCCCTGGGTAGGGCACGCCCTTCAGGTACGGCCAGAAGTCCGCGCCCCACGTCGCGCCCTGGTGCGTGAAGTTGTGCGGCTCGTAGAAGTGGAAGTTGTAGACGACGTTGCGGTCCGCGAGCGGCTCGATGAGGAGGAGCTGGTCTACGGAAGACCAGCGCGGCCCCGTGGCGACGATGGTGTGCCGCGGCGCCCCCTCGCGGATGGCCGCGGCGAGCCGCGCCTGTATGCCCATCCAGCGGTAAGGGTCTTCGACCATCGGCTCGTTGACGACTTCGAGCAGGAGGCGCTCCGGGTCTCGCTTCGAGAGGTGCCGCGCGAGCGCGCGCCAGAACTCCGCGAGCGAGGCGACGAAGCGGTCGTCCGTGCGCATCCTCAACTTGAACTCGTCCGAAGGGTGCAGGTCGAAGACGACGGCCAGCCCCGCCCCGAGCAGCATGTCGAGCGCGCCGTCGAGGTGTCTGAGATACGCCCGGTCGAGTTCGGCCGGCCGCGCCTCTTCGAAGAAGGGGGCGGGCTCCACCGTGAAGCGTACGTGGTCGAAGCCGAGGCCCTTGATGAGTTCCACGTCGCGCGCCGTGGTGTGCTCGCGCAGGTGTCTCTCCGAATAGTCACGCCGCGGCGACTGCGCGAACCAATGGCTCAGGTTGACGCCGCGCCGCACGCGCGCCAGCCTCGACGCGGGCACGGTCGAGTTCTCCTGTGCCCGACTCGTGACGGCGGGACAGACGAGGGCCGCGAAGAAGACTACGAGCGCGAGCAGGCGCGCGGCGCCATCCCTGTGCATAGGAGTCCTCACAAAGCAATATCGAGTCTGACGCGACCGGGTCAGAACCACCCGCGGTAGCGGGTGGGCCGTCGATACCCGCGGCGGCCGTAACGCAAAGGCCCGCCCGCTACCGCGGGTGTTTCCGAACTGACACCGGTGTCAGGTCAAACACTTTCGGCGAAGGCTCGCGCCCTTCGGACGGCCGCGCGAAGGGCGGCACGCACGCGCGGCGGGGACTTTGTTGCATCGGTCAACGAAACCCGAATATATCACAGAGCCCGACACGCCCGCCCGCCCGCACGGGAGGTAAAACCGGGGCCGCAACAGTCAGAACAAAACTCTTGACACGCGTGTCGGCCGAGTATAGAAAGACTTTTGTCAGCCCATACAACAAAACGCCCGCGCCGACACGCGCGGGCGCTCGCCGGGAGCGCGGGCATCCCTGCCCGCCATGAGCGCGACAGCGCGAAAGCAGGGAGACTTTAAGCCTCAAGGTTAAGGGGAAGCGGGAGGCGGGAAGCGTGCTCGCAGCACGCTTTGGCGGGCAGGGATGCCCGCGCCCCCGGCGAGCCGTATCCGTCTGGACACTGCCGTAGAGCCCCGCACCCTCAAGCCGTTCTCCGTCCCCTGACTCTCGAAAGGAGGGAGCATGTCGAAAACACTCCGAAGCCTTACGTGCCGGACTCTTCTACTCGCCGCGTTTCTCCTGACGGCGGCCCCGCCGCCTCCGGGCGTCCGCGCGCAGACGCCTCAGTACACCTGGCGCAACGTGCAGGTCGTCGGCGGGGGCTTCATCCCCGGCATCGTCTTCAGCCAGACGGAGCCGAACCTCGTCTACGCGCGCACGGACATCGGCGGCGCGTACAGGCTCGACGCGGCGACGAACCGCTGGGTGCCTCTGCTCGACTCGGTCGGCTGGGACGACTGGAACCTGACGGGCGTCATCTCCATCGCCACCGATCCCGTTAACCCGAACAACGTCTACGTCGCCGCGGGCACGTACACGAACGACTGGACGAGCCAGAACGGCGCCGTCCTGCGCTCGAACGACCGCGGCGCGACGTGGCAGCGCACGATGCAGCCCTTCAAGCTCGGCGGGAACATGCCGGGCCGCGGCGCGGGCGAGCGTCTCGCCATCGACCCGAACCGCAACGGCACCATCTACCTCGGCGCGCCGAGCGGCAACGGCCTCTGGCGCAGCACGGACTCGGGCCTGACTTGGGCGAATCGACTCCAACCGCTTCATGTACGGCACGGGCGCGACGCTCTACGGCAGCACGAACCTGACGACGTGGGACTTGAGCACGACCAGCCAGATTACGATTAAGGTCATGGCGCAGGGCATCGAGGAGACGGCCGTGCAGGACTTGGTCAGCCCGCCCGCGGGCGCCCCGCTCTTGAGCGCCCTCGGCGACATCAGCGGCTTCCGCCACAACGACCTCAACGCCGTCCCCTCCGCGCAGTACGCGACGCCGCGCTCTTCGAGCACGAGCATCGACTACGCGGAGCTTAGTCCTTCCTATATAGTCCGCGTCGGCAACGGCGACACGGCCAACTGCGAGAAGAGCCTCGCCGTCTCGACCGACGGCGGCACGACCTGGCTGGCCGCCTCCGCGCAGCCTTCGGGCCTGACGGGCGGGGGCAACGTCGCCGTCTCCGCGACGGGCGGGGGCCGCATCGTTTGGAGCCCCGCGGGCGTCGGCGTCCACTACACGACGGGCGGAGGCAAGACCTGGACTGCTTCCACGGGTATACCGGCGGGCGCGCGCGTCGCGTCGGACCGCGTGAACCCGAACAAGTTCTACGGCTTCAAGTCGGGCGTCTTCTACGTGAGCACGGACGGCGGCAAGACCTTCGCCTCGACGGCCGCGGCGGGTCTGCCTCCGGGCGGGCCGGTGCGGTTCAAGGCCGTGCCCGGGCGCGAGGGCGACATCTGGCTCGCGGGCGGCGCGGAGTGGGACAACACGTACGGGCTGTGGCACTCGACCGACTCGGGCGCGAGCTTCGTCAAGCTCGCCAACGTCGAGGAGGCCGACAACATCGGCTTCGGCAAGGCCGCGGCGGGGCAGACCTACGTGGCCCTCTACGCGGCGGCGCAGGTCGCGGGCGTGCGCGGCATCTTCCGCTCGATTGACGCGGGGCAGACGTGGGTGCGCATCAACGACGACCGGCACCAGTGGGGCCGCGCGGGCGACACGGCCATCACCGGCGACCCGCGCGTCTACGGCCGCGTCTACCTCGGCACCAACGGCCGCGGCATCATCTACGGCGACGGCCAGTGAGCCGCGTTGAGGGATTGCAACGCCGCGTCAGCGGCGCTTTCACGACGGACTTTTGAACACATGCACGCCAACAGAAAAACTCTCGCGCTGACCGCTTCCCTTCTGCTTCTCGTTCTTGTCTCGGCGGCACATGCAGACGTGCGCGTGCCGTCGGTCGTCGGCGACAACATGGTCTTGCAGCAGGGGCGCAAAGTCCGCGTCTGGGGATGGGCCGAGCCGGGCGAACGCGTGACGGTCTCGTTCCGGGGTGACAGGGCGAGCGCGACGGCCGACGCGCGCGGCCGTTGGGAGGTCTTCACCGGGCCGCACAAGGCGGGCGGGCCGTTCGAGCTGACCGTGGCGGGGCGCAACACGCTCACCTTCAGGAACGTCCTCGTCGGAGAGGTCTGGGTCTGCTCGGGGCAGTCGAACATGGAGTGGTCGCTCGCCAACGCGCAGGACGGCGCGCGGGAGGCGGCCGCGGCCGACTACCCCTTCGTACACCTCTTCACCGTCTCGAAGAAGACTTCCGCCGAGCCGCTCGACGACGTCGAAGGCCGCTGGGTCGTCACGACGCCGAAGGAGGCCGCGCAGTTCTCGGCCGTCGGCTTCTTCTTCGGCCGCGAGCTGCACCGGCGTCTTAACGTCCCCGTCGGCCTCATACACACCTCCTGGGGCGGCACGCCCGCCGAAGCCTGGACGAGCCGCGGCGCGCTCTCCGCCGACCCGACGCTCAGGCCGATACTCGAAAGGTACGACAGGCAGTTGGCAGACCTCCCGCGCCTCCAGCGCGAGTACGCGGCGGCGCAGGCCGAGTGGGCGCGCAGATACATGACGGCAGATTCCGACAACAGGGGCGAGCCCGAGGGCTACGCGAAGCCCGAATACGACGCGACCTCTTGGAAGAGGATGAGGCTGCCGCAGTTCTGGGAGTCGGCCGGGCTCGACGTGGACGGCGTCGTCTGGTTCCGCAGGGAGGTCGAGGTGCCCGCGGCGTGGGCGGGTAAGGATTTGACTTTGAAGCTCGGCGCCATCGACGACTTCGACACGACCTACTTCAACGGCGGGCGCGTCGGCTCGACGGGCGCCGACACGCCGAACGCTTGGACGGCGCGGCGCAGCTACCGCGTCCCCGGCTCGCTCGTGCGCGCGGGACGGAACACCCTGGCCGTGCGCGTCTTCGACCGGATGGGCGGCGGCGGCTTCGGCGGCGGCGAGATGTCGCTCGCCCCGGCGCACCCCGCCGCGGGGAACGCCGTCTCTTTGGACGGCGAGTGGAGTTATAAAGAAGAGGCCGTCGTGCCCTCGCGGCGGATAGACTGGGGGAGCCAGCCGCAGGCCCCCGGCCCCGCGAACCCGAACAGCCCGACCGTCCTCTACAACGCGATGCTCGCGCCGCTCTTCCCCTACGCCATCCGCGGGGCAATCTGGTATCAGGGCGAGTCGAACGCCGGCCGCGCGCAACAGTACCGCACGCTCTTCCCCGCCATGATCCGCGACTGGCGCGCGGCGTGGGACATCGGCGACTTCCCCTTCTACTTCGTACAGCTCGCCAACTGGAAGGCACGGCCCGTGGACTCCGTCGACAGCGAGTGGGCCGAGCTGCGCGAGGCGCAGACCCTGACGATGCGCGCCGCGCCGAACACGGGCATGGCCGTCGCCATCGACATCGGCGACCCCGAAGACATACACCCGCGCAACAAGCTCGACGTGGGGCTGCGGCTCGCGCGCTGGGCGCTGGCCGACACGTACGGGGTGAAGACGGAGAAGTCGGGGCCGCTTTACGACTCTTATAAAGTCGAGGGCGACCGCGTACGTGTGCGCTTCACACACGCGGGCGGCTTAAAGACGCGCGACGGCGCGGCGCCCGCGGGCTTCTACGTCGCGGGCGCCGACCGCAAGTTCGTGCCGGCCGAGGCGCGCGTCGAGAAGGGCGAGGTCGTCGTCTGGGGCAAGGGCGTGCGGGCGCCCGTCGCCGTGCGCTACGCGTGGGCCGACAACCCCGCCGCCAACCTCTACAACTCCGAAGGGCTGCCCGCCTCTCCCTTCCGCACGGACGACTGGCCGGCCGTGACTGCCGGGCGTAATTAACTTGCCAGAGACTTGAGTGAAGGAAGAGTTCGACACAGAGACACGGCGACACAGCTTTGAAGTCATAAGTCAACGAGCTGTGTCTCCGTGTCTCTGTGTCCCTGTGTTCAAATGGCAAGCCGCCCTCAAGTGAGGCATGACAAATGAAGCTATTGAGAACGCCACTCGGCGCCATCGGCCTCGTGCTCTGCCTGTTGAACGCGACCGCGGCGCAACGCACAGCCGCCGACGAAGACCTGGCCCGGTACGTCAACCCCTTCGTCGGCACGGAGGGCGACGGGAACACCTTCCCCGGCGCGACCGTGCCCTTCGGCATGGTGCAGTGGAGCCCGGACACGAAGAAGGACGGCTTCTACCGCTACGGCGAGAAGACGACGCGCGGCTTCAGCCTCACGCACCTGAGCGGCGCCGGCTGTCCCGCCTACGGCGACTTCCCCTTCCTGCCCGTCGCCGGCCCCTTGAAGGACGCGCGCTCCTTCCGCACGGACTCCTACGCCGCGCCCTTCTCGCACGAAAGGGAGCGCGCGTCGCCCGGCTCTTACTCGGCCGAGTTGGAGGGCGGCGTGCGCGCGGAGCTGACCGCCACGGCGCGCACGGGCGCGGGCGTCTTCCACTATCCGAAGGGCGCGGAGGCCGGGCTCCTCATCGACGCGGGCGGGAGCGCGACCGGCAACAGCGCGTCAAGCGTCCGCGTCGTCGGCGACCGCGAGGTCGAAGGCTCGGCCACGAGCGGCGCCTTCTGCGACAGCAAGACGACGTACACCGTCTACTTCGCCGCCCTCTTCGAACGCCCCTTCAAGTCCTTCTCGACCTGGCGCGAGGTCTCTCTGACGCGTGACGCACGCGACGCCGAAGGCCGACACACGGGCGCCTACCTCACGTTCGACGCCTCGGAGAATCAGACCGTGCGCGTCAAGGTCGGCCTCTCCTTCGTCAGCGCCGAGGGCGCGCGCAAAAACCTCCTCGCGGAGAACCCGGGTTGGGACTTTGAAGCGGTGAGGCGCAACGCGCGCGCCAACTGGAACGAATGGCTCGGCCGCGTGCGCGTCGAGGGCGGCACGGACGAACAACGTCGAGTCTTCTACACGGCGCTCTATCACTCGCTCATCGCGCCCAACGTCTTCTCCGACGCCGACGGCCGCTACGTCGGCTTCGACCGCAAGGTGCACGAGGCGCGCGGCTACACGCACTACGCGAACTTCTCCGACTGGGACACGTACCGCACGGTCGTACAGCTCCACGCGCTGCTCGCCCCGCGCGAGACCTCCGACATGATGCGCTCGCTCGTCGCCGCCGCGGACGAGAGCGGCTACCTGCCGAAGTGGCCCCTGGCGAACGACGTGACCGCCGTCATGGGCGGCGACAACCCCGTCCCGCTCATCAGTACCGCCTACGCCTTCGGCGCCCGCGGCTTCGACGCGCGCGCGGCCTACCGCTACATGCTCAAGGCGGCGACGCGGCCCGGGCAGGGCGTCCACGGCTACGAGGAGCGCCCGCGCCTCGCCGAATACCTTGAGCGCGGCTACCTCCCGCTCAAGACCTTCAACTGGGACGGCGGCGTGACGGGCTCCGCCTCCGCCACGCTCGAATACGCGACCGACGACTTCTGCGTCGCGCGCATGGCCGAAGAGTTCGGAGACCACGACAACGCGCGCCTGCTTATGCGCCGCGCGCAGAACTGGCAGAACCTCTTCGACGCGGAGATCGGCTTCGCGCGGCCCCGGCGCGTGAGCGGCGTCTTCCTCGAAGGCTTCGACGTCGACAAGGTTCTGCCGCACAGCGAGGCCGCGTGGGACAGGGCGAGTCAGGCCGGCTTCGAGGAGGGGAACTCCTGGCAGTACACGTGGATGGTGCCGCACAACTTCGAGGGCCTCTTCGCGGCCGCGGGCGGTAGAGAGGAGGTCGTCCGCAGGCTCGACAGGTTCTTCGAGAGGCTGACGGGCTGGGGACACCCGCACTTCAACATCGCCAACGAGCCGAGCTTCGTCACGCCCTACGCGTACACCTTCGCGGGCCGCCCCGACCGCACGCAGGCGACCGTCCGCCGCACGCTGAGCGAGATATTCAACCCGACGCCTTCGGGTCTCCCGGGCAACGACGACCTGGGCGCGACCTCCGCCTGGTACGTGTGGGGCGCGCTCGGGCTCTACCCCGCCATCCCGGCCGTCGGCGGCTTCGTCGTCAGCAGCCCGCTCTTCCCCGCCGCCTCGGTGCGGCTCGGCGGCGGGCGCAACGTCCGTCTGAACGCGCGGGGCGGCGGCGTCTACGTCCGAAGCCTTACGCTCGACGGCGTGCCTTACGGAAGCGCCTGGCTCCCCGTCTCCGCGCTGAAGCCGAACGCGACGACCACGCTCGCCTTCACGCTCTCCGAGAGGCCGGGCGGCGGCTGGGCCGCGCGCCCCGAAGACGCGCCGCCCTCCTTTACCGAAGGTCAGGCGCCGGCCCTCGCTTACATCCGCGGGGAAGATTCAATATCAATCCGGCCCGGCGGCGAGGCCGCGTTCACGCTCGGGGTGCGCCGCGTGGTTCCGGGGCCGCTCAAGGTCAACTGGCGCGCGGAGCCGCCGCCGGGACTGCGCCTGCGCCCCGCGGAGGGGACGGTTGAGATTGGCGCTGAAGGAACTCCCGACATACGGATGCGCGTAGACGCCGGGCCGCGAATGCAACCCGGCGTCTACGTCGTACCTGTTCGTCTGTCGGCCGGCGGGGCCGACTTGCCGCCGACGGTTTTAGGGGTCAGGGTGGGCGCGGCTGCGGCCGGACGTTTCAGGCGGTCGTCACGGCGGCGAACTTACTCGACAGCACTAGGCTCAGCGCGCCCATCAGCCGCGGGGTCTCGCCGAGCGTCGAGGGGATGATGCGCGCGCTCTTCATGCCGCGGCAGATGCTGTACTCCTCGACGGCCTTAACCAACTCTTCGGAGATGAGCGGCCACGCGCGCGCGATCTCGCCGCCGACGATGACCGACCTGGGGCTGAGCCCCTTGATGATGTTCGAGATGCCGACGCCGAGGTAGCGGCCGGTCTCGGCGAGCGCCGCGCGCGCGGCCTCCTCGCCGCCGAGCGCCGAGTCCACGAGCTGCGGGAACGCCACGCACGCGCCGCCGTTGCCCCGCCGCGAGAGCTTGGCGTAGCGCGCCAGCGCCGCGCGCTCGGAGGCGAACGCCTCCCAGCACTCGTAGTTGCCCGCGGCGCAGGCGACGGGCGCCCCCGCGCCGATGGTCATGTGGCCGAACTCGCCGGCCGCGCCGGCCTCGCCGTGGTAGACCTGGCCGTCGAAGACGAGCCCCGTGCCCAGACCCTCCTCGACCAGCACCATCACGAAGTCGCGCACCTCGCGAATCTCCGGGCGCCCGAACCAGAGCTCGGCCAGCGCCGCGGCGTTGGCGTCGTTGTCGATCCTGACGGGCAGACCCGTCTCCTGCCTCAGGCGCTTCGCCACGTCCCAGTCGCGCCACTTGAACTGCGGGATGAAGATGACGTTGCCGCGCTCGGGCTCGACCAGCCCCGGGACGCTGACGCCGACGGCCTCGACGCCCTTCCCCCTCTTGATGAGGCGTCCGGCGCAGTCCAGAATTTTTTCGAGCGTCGCGTCCGCGTCGGCGTCGGTCTTGAAGCTCTCGCGGTCGATGACGCGGCCGGCGATGTCGCTGGTCGCGAGCATCGTCTGCTTCGTGCCGATGTCCACGCCGAGCGCGATGGGGCCGGCGGCGCGCAGGCGCAGCAGGTTGGGCGGCCGGCCGCCCGTGGACTCGCCCTCGATCTCCTCGATGAGCCCCTGATCCTTCAGCTCGTCCACGATGAGCGAGACGGTCGAGCGCTGGAGCTCGGTCTCGTGCGAGATTTCCGCGCGCGAGATGGGCGAGCGCTCGCGCACGTAGTTGAGCACGATCTGGCGGTTGATGTTGCGGATGGTGTCGGAGCGGGCGACACTGGCCTTCTTCAGATTTATGCGTCGCATAGGGGAGACTCGAAACGAGAACGGGCCGTGACTTCCGAGAACAGTCCGGCCGGGCGGCGAGGTGTGCGATGTGGGGCCGGGCTCAGCGTCCCGCAGGAGTGGCCCGCAGTCAACTGCCGAATTATGCCGTCCCGAACTTTGTTCGGAAACCCACCAAAACCGAGGCCGAGATTAAGGCCAGAGCGAAATTGAGTCAAGAAAAAAAACCGGAAGGCGCCCCCGAAACGCGAACGCGAACGCGGGAGTCGGAGTTATAATCGCTCCCGGCGCAGGCCGCGGCCTGCGCCCAATCCCACCCACGGAGAGCTTCTGATGAAACGTCCGGCCACCTTCTTCGCCTTCGTCTGCGCGCTGCTCGCCGCGGCCGCGGCCGCGACCGGCCCGAAACAACTGGCCCAGTCCCCGCAGGCCGCCCAGCCCGGCGGCGACAGGTTCGTCTACGCAGACTTCGAGAGCGTGCAGGACAACCGCCCCGTCAGCAGCCGCGGCGGCCACATCCAACTCATCTCCTACCAGGAATCGACCCCGAGCAAGGTGAAGGGGCTGGCGAACGCCAACCCGCCGGCGCCCGAACTCGTCCGGCTCAAGCAGGACGACCCGAACCGGGCCGCCGCCTTCGACTACGAGTTGTACCCGAACCAGTACGCGGGCGTCGGCATACAGATCGCCGGGCAGCCCGACAAGGACGGCAAGCCCGTGGCCGACGACCTGAGCGCCTACAAATATCTGTCGATGGACATCTACGCCACGGGCGTCCCACGGCTGAGGGTGGAGGTCATGAGCCGCGGCCAGGGCATCAACATGAACAGCGGCTTCCCTTCCTCGGCCATCAAGCTCAAGCCGGGCCTGAACACGTACAAGGTTCCGCTCAACGGACTGGCGCAGCCCTCCTGGGCGGACACGAAGGTCGGCACGAAGGACGTGCTCAGGAAGCTGACCGGCATCAGCCTCACCGCCTTCTGCGAGAACTGCGCGCCGACGAAGGGGACGGTGGTGATCGATAACGTCGTCTTCGAGAAGTGAGGCCGCGCGAGCCGTCGTCAGATTTGGACCCGCGAGTAAGCATAGCCGAGAGGCGTTAGACACGGAGGCACGGAGACACGGAGACACGGCTTGAAGTTATTAAGCTTCAAGCCGTGTCTCCGTGTCTCCGTGCCTCCGTGTTGAAAGCCCGCGCGGGACGAGCGCTTCAGAGCCGGGGCGGCTTCTCCGGCGCGGCGCCCTCGTCGGGCACGGCGCCGACGCCCTGTTCGTCGCCCTGGCTCGCCGCCTTGCTCAGGCGCGTGAAGGTCTCGCGGGCGCGGTCGGCGTCGGCCTTGCGCTTGACGCGCGTGTAGGCGCGCGCCAGCGCGAAGTAGGTCTTCGCCTCGTTGGGCACCATCTTCGCCGTCAGCTCCAGGGCCTCGACCGCGCGCTCGTTCTGCCCGGCCTCCAGCAGCAGACGCCCGAGCAGGTAGTGCGCGAGCGGCAGGCGCGGCGCCTGCTTCGCCGCCTCCTCGGCGTACTTCAGGCCGTCGGCGACCTCCTTGCGCTGGAGCTTGATGTTGGCGATCTGGCAGCGGGCGAGGACGTGCTTCGGCCAGTTCTCCAGCTCCTTCATGAAGGCCGCGAGCGCGCCGTCCTCGTCGCGGTTCGCCAGGAGGTAGCGGCCGTAGGCGTACTGGACGTTCGCCACCTTCGCGTAGTCGCGCGCGAGCATCTCGTACTCGCGCTGCGCGTCGGACATGTTCTTCTGCGCCGCGAAGTGCTCGGCGAGCCCCGCGCGGCGGATGAGGGCGCGGTCGCGGTAGTTGATGTCCACCTCCTTCGGCGTCATCCCGATGCGCAGCGCCGCGAGCCCGAGCGCGATGATGAGGTCTTCGCTCTTCAGCCCCTCGTAGCTGAGCGTGCCCAGGGTCTGCTGGCCGCGCTCGAAGTCGCCCTTCAGGATGGAGAGCACGCCCTCGTGGTAGCGCATCACGCGCGTCAGCTCGACGTTGTCGTTGACGCCGACCTGACGGCCCTGCTGGATGTGTATGAGCGCCTCGTCGTAGCGGGCGAGCTGGAACTCGCTGATGCCGAGCATGGCCCAGGTCGCCCCCGCATTCGGCTGGAGCCGCGCCGCCTGCGCGAAGCCGCGCGCCGCCTCGGCGTAGTCGTCGCGGTCGTAGAAGATGGTCGCCAGATACCACCACCCCTCGGCCCACTGCGGGCGGAGCGCGAGCGCCCGGCGGTACTTGTCCACGGCCTCGTCGAGCCGGTCGGCCTCGCGCGCGGCGTTGGCCTCGGCGGAGAGCTGGTCGAAGGCTTGCGGCGGGTCTTTCGGCGCCGGCGCCGAGGGGCGCGCGGCGGGCGTCTGGGCCGGCGCGACCGGGCGCGCGGCGCGGCGCCCCTGGCCGAGCGCGGCCTGCGGGAGGCAAGCCGCCAGCAGGCAGAGCACGCAGAGGGCGGAGGGCGCGCGGCGGCGTGGCGGACGGCCGGACTGTTGAGTCGCGTTCATAACTTCAGGTAAAGCCCTTCTACTTCGCGCCGTTGGTCGCGGCCCTGACGCCCTCGCCCTCGACGACGCGGACGTAGGTGTTGACCGGCAGGTTCGAGAGCCTATCGACCTTGCCGCTCGGCCAGCGAATCTCGACGCCATCAACTTTCGGGTTGCGCCCGAGGCCCAGAACCTCGCGCGGGTCGTGCGAGGCGAGGTAGCTGCCGCCGCTCGTCTTCAGGCGCGACTGTTTGAGCGCGCCCGCCTGCCAGGTGATGACGGCGCCGACCGCGCCCGGGTTGTTGCCCTTCGCGGCGACGAGGTCGAGCCCGACCCAGTTGTTGCGGTTCCCGCCCTCGTTCCTGAGCAGGGCGGGCGCCTCGCCGTTGTTCGAGATGAGCAGGTCGAGGTCGCCGTCGTTGTCGTAGTCGCCCGCGGCCATCCCGCGCGCCGGGAACGTCTTGGCGAAGACGGCGCCCGACTCGGCGCTCACGTCGTCGAAGCCGCGCCCCGTGTTCTCGAACATCAGGATCGGCTCCTTGTACTTGACGCGCGTCGTCAGCGTCTCGACCATGTCGTCCGGGTGGCCGTTGGCGAGGAAGAGGTCGGGGTCGCCGTCGTTGTCGTAGTCGAAGAACTTCAGGCCCCAGCCGCTCAGGAGCCGCGTGGCGGGCGCGATCTCGCCCGGCTCGTCCGTGAAGGTCAAGTCCTTCTGGTTGCGGTAGAGGCTGAACAACTCCTGGTCGATGTTGGCGACGAAGAGGTCTTGCCAGCCGTCGCCGTCGTAGTCGGCCGCGTCCACGCCCATCCCCGAGCGCGGGTTGCCGGACTCGCCGTAGGCGACGCCCGCCGCGAGGCCCTCCTCCTTGAACTTGCCGCCGCCCTGGTTGACGAAGAGGAAGTTGGGCATCGTGTCGTTGGCGACGAAGAGGTCTGACAGCCCGTCGTTGTTCACGTCGGTCGCCACGGCGCCGAAGGACTTGCCCGGCGAGTTGGCGATGCCGGAGGCGGCGCTCACGTCGGCGAAGGTGCCGTCGCCGTTGTTGCGGAAGAGGAAGGACGGGCGCGGCTTGAAGATGCGCGGGATGCAGTAGAAGTTCCGGCCGAGGCGGTTGTTGCCGCAGCTCATCTCCTTGTTGTAGAGCACGAAGCTGGAGACGAAGAGGTCGAGGCGCCCGTCCTTGTCGAAGTCGAACCACGTCGCGCACGTGGACCAGCCGGGCGCGGCGACGCCGGCCTTCGCCGTCACGTCGGTGAAGGTGCCGTTGCCGTTGTTGCGGTAGAGGATGTTGCGCCCGTAGGCGGTGACGTACAAGTCCTGCCAGCCGTCGCCGTCGTAGTCGCCCGCCGCCGCGCCCATCCCGAAGGTCTCGCCGGCCACGCCCGCCTTGTCCGTCACGTCGGCGAAGGTGCCGTTGCGGTTGTTGCGGTAGAGCGCGTTGCGGGGCGAGGGCCTGGGCGCGTAGAAGTCGGACGGGCCGCTGTTGACGAGGTAGATGTCCACCCAGCCGTCGTTGTCGTAGTCGAAGAAGGCGCAGCCCGCGCCCACCGTCTCCGGCAGGTAGCGCTGCTGCGACATCGCGTTGTTGTGCGCCCAACTGATGCCGCTCTCCTTCGCGGGCACCTCCGCGAAGGTCACGCGGGACTGGGCGGCGGCGGGGCGCAGGTCGGCGGGCCTCGACTGCGGCGCGGCCGCGCGCGCGCAGACCGAGAGGGTTAAGAGCGAGAGTAAAAGGATTCTGCTTGCCACTCTGGACTTTCTTCCGGCCGGGCGTTTCGACCCCGCGACTTCCGGCACGCCGAGTTCTACCGCTCCGGGGGCGTCGTCGTCGGGGCCTGCGGCGCCCGCGGGGCGGGTTGGTTCTGCTGCCGCTCCTGGTAGAGCCTCTGCTCCTGCGCCTGTAGGCGGTCGATCTCGGCGCGCTCGCGCTCGAAGTCGGCCGTGCGGTTCAGCTTGCTGTAGAGGCGCGCGAGCAGGACGCGCGCCGCGATGAACGCGGGCTCCGCGCGGACGACCGATTCGAGCAGCGCGGCCGCCTCCTCGTTCCGGCCGCGCGCCTGCTGGAGCTGCGCCAACTGGTAGAGCGGCGCCGGGTCGTCGGGCCTCTGTTCCAGAGCCCTCCTGATTAACCCTTCGGCCTCGTCGAGCCTCCCCTCTTCGCGGTAGAGCCAGCCGAGGTTGACGTTGGCGACGAAGTCCTGCGGGTTGAGGTCGAGCTCGGCCTTGAACTCCCTGGCGGCCTGCTGCTGGTCGTGCGCGGCGAGGTAGGCGTTGCCGAGCGCGGCGTGCACCGTGGGCACGCGCGGGTTGAGCGCGACGGCCCGCCTCAGCTCCTCGATGGCCTTCGGGTACTCCCTGGTGGCGAGGTAGAAGGAGCCGACGACGAGGCGCGCCTCGGCCGTCTGCAAAGGGCGGAAGACCTTGTCGATCAACCGCTCGGCCTTGTCCAACTGTTTGAGGCCGATGTAGGAGAGCGCCAGCGTGGAGGCGGCCGCGACGTTCGCGGGCTCGGCGCCGCGCACGGTTTCGAGGTGCGTGACCGCCTCCGCGTACTCGCCCGACTGGTAGTCGGCGAGCCCGAGCAGCAGGCGAGCCTGCTGGTTGGAGGGCTCCTCGGCGACCACGCGCGCCAGCTCCTTCCGCGCCGGCTCGAACTCGCCCGCGCGGTAGAGCGCCAGCGCGAGGTTCAGCCTGACGCCCTTCAGGCCGGGCTCGACGGCGAGCGCCTCGCGGTAGCGCCAGGCGGCCTCCTGGTACTGGCCGAGCCGCGCGTAGACGGCGCCGAGCCCGGCCAGCGCGCCCGCGCTCGTCGGCCTCGCGCTCAAGACCTTCTCGTAGGCCGCGCGGGCGCCCTGCAAGTCGCCCTTCTCCAAAAGCGCGTCTCCGTCGGGCGGCGACGCCTCGCCGGCCGCGGCCGTGGCGGCCGACGGCGTGACGGGGGCGACGACCACGTCGGGAGACGCGGGCGTGTTCTTCGCGGCCTTCGCGCGCTGCGTCTCGGCCGTGGGCTCCTTCTCCTGCTGCTCCTGGTTGAGCCGCTGGATGATGACGCGCTCGCGCTCGGCGTCGGCCGGGCGGTTCAGGCGGTGGTAGACGCGGGCGAGCAGGACGTGCGCCGCCGTGAACTTCGGGCTCTTCCTGACGACCGACTCCAACAGCGTCGCCGCCTCCTCCGCGCGCCCGCGGGCCTGCTGAAGCTGCGCCAACTGGTAGAGCGGCGCCGGGTCGCCCGGCCTCAGCTCCAGAGCCCTTTTGAGTAAGCCTTCGGCCTCGTCGAGCTTCCCGTCCTCGCGGTAGAGCCAGCCGAGGCGGACGTTGGCGTTGAAGTCGCGCGGGTTGTGCTCAAGCTCGGCGGCGAACTCGCCCGCCGCCTGCTCGCGGTTGCCCGAGAAGAGGTAGGCGTTCCCCAGCTGCGAGTGGACGGTCGGCAACTTCGCGTTGAGCTGACCCGCCGCGCGCAGCTCTTCGACGGCCTTCGGGAAGTTTTTAATCGCGAGGTAGAAGGAGCCGACGATGAGGTGCGCCTCGGCCGACTCGACGCGCGAGAAGACGTCGCGCACCAGCGGCTCGGCCTTGCCCGGCTGTTCGAGCGCGATGTAGGCGGTGCCGAGCGCGTAGCTGGCGGCGACGTTCTCGGGCTGCGCCGCGTGCACCGCCTCAAGCTCCTTGACCGCCTCGGCCAGCCTGTTCAGTTGGAAGTAGGAGAGCCCGAGCAGCAGGCGCGCCTGGTGGTTCGCGGGCTGCGCCGCCGCGACCTTCGACAGCTCGGCGGCGGCCGGCTCGAACTCCCCGGTCTTGAAGTAGGCCAGCCCGAGATTCAGGCGCGTCTCGTGCATGCCGGGCTCGACGGCGAGCGCCGCCCTGTAGCTCTTCACCGCCTCGCCGTACTGACCCAGGCGCGCGTAGACGACGCCGAGGTTCGAGAGCGCGTCGGCGCGCCGCGGGACGCCGCGCAGCGCGGCCTCGTAGGCGGCGCGCGCGGCCTGGAGGTCGCCCCGCTGCTGCGCCTCGACCCCGCGCGCGAAGTCCGCCTCGGACTGGCGCACGGCCGCCCCGTCCTGCACCGGGCTCAAGGCCAGCAACAGAGCTAAAGACAGACCGGTGAGCATAAGAATTTTGGTGAACCGTGATGCCTGGGATTCTTTAAATGGGCGCCGCCCGGGGAGACATCCGCCGCACTGATCGGCGCAGATTATAGCCGATGCGTTTGGGGGTCACAAAGAGGCCCCGCCTTTCGGACGCGGCGCGCGCCGCGGCCGGCGCTCAAGGCGCCGCGGCGCGCGCGCGCCACCTGGCCTCGACCTCCCTGAGGCGGGCGGCGTCGGGGTCGGCGGGGTTCGCTTCGAGGTACTTGCGCAACTGTTCGGCCGCCTCGCCGTGGCGCCCCTCGCGCGCGTAGAGGTTGCCGAGGTGTATGTGCGCGCGCAGCTCGCGCCGCGTGTCGAAGCTGAGCGCCTTGAGGAGCGCGCCCTCGGCCTGCCCGCGCCGGTCGAGTTCGAGGTAGGCGATGCCGAGCAGCAGGTAGGCGTTGGCGTCGGTCGGCTGCGCGGTCGTGGCCTGTTCGAGGTGCCCGGCCGCCTCCTCGAACTCGCGCCTCTCCAGCTTGCAGTAGCCCGCGCCGCGCAGCGCCGGGCCGTAGCGCGGGTTGACCTTCAGCGCGCGCGCGAAGTCTTCGGCCGCCTCCGAGAGCCTGCCCGCGACGATCAGCAGGTCGCCGCGCTCGGCGAGCGCCTGGAAGTAGTCGGGGAACAGCTCGACGGCGCGCGTGAGGCTCCGGACGGCCTCGTCGTTCCGGCGCCCCTCCCTGAGCTTGAGCGCCTCCCTGAACGCCTGGCGCGCGCGCTTCGGCACCTTCTGCTCGACCTCGACGACCGAGACGGCCTCCGCCTTCTTCGGGGCGCCGGACGACGCGACCTCTTTGCGCAGGTTGAGGTTGACGTAAAGGTTGCCGGTGGCCGTGCGGCTGGTGTCGGTCTCGACGCGGTCGGCGGTCAGGCCGGGGTCGGTCAGGCTCTTCGCCGACAGCGAGTACTCGCCCTCCGGTATGCCCTCGAACTCGAAGCGCCCGTGCTCGGTGGTGAAGGTCTGACGGGGCACGCCGGCCCGGCTGACGAGGGTGACGAGGGTGTGCCCGGCCGGCACCCCCTCCGGGAGCGTGACCTGCCCCTGGATGGTGAAGACCCTCGCGGGCTGCGGCATCCGCGGCAGCTCCTTCTGCTGCCCGCCCGCGCCGGAGGCGACGGCGCACAGCAGGAGCGCCGTGGCGAGACCGGGGAAGGGCGCGCGGGACTTTCCCGCGCCCGACCCGCCGCCTTTGAACCGTTGGGGTGTCAACTTCCCTCCTCCGGCGCCGCCGCGTGTGTCGAAGAAAAAACTTCTGGTGCGGCGGGGGCCTTTTGAGACCTCCACCGCACCAGTTGTGCAGACGGGACTGACGGGCCGGCTTTAGAAGTAGAACTTAAAGGCCAGCTCGACCCTCCGGTGGCCGTGCTTGTTCACGATCTGGCCGAAGCTGGCGGCCGACGCGGGGTCGATAATGAAGCCCTTGGTCGGGTCGCACAGGGTGCTGTCCGCGGCGATCTGGCCCGTGCCCGTGGGCGTGCGTTCCGCGATGCGGAAGCAGTGGCCCGCGTTCGTGACGACGCCGTTGGCGTCGCGCACGATGCTCGACGGGTCGATGACGTTCAGGGTGTTGAGCGCGAGGCTCTGCCCGTTCAGCCCGGCGATGTCGCCGAGGTCGGAGTTGGCGAACGCCTGGTTGAAGACGTTGAAGAGCCCGAGCCTGAACTGCAACTTCTTACTCTCGGTGAAGTTGAAGTTCTTGAAGAACGTCACGTCGAAGTTGCTCGTCGTCGGCGCGCGGAGGTAGAACGGCGACTGGAACGGCCCCGAACTCCCGAAGGCCGGCACGCCGAAGGCCGACACGTCCAGGTACCTCCCGTTGAGGTCGGTGTTCCCGGTCGAGGCGTTGCGCAGGACTATCGGCGCGATGCCGGAGGCGGCGGGCGAGTTCCCGCCGGCCACGGCGTTGTTGCCGAAGAACGAGAAGAGGACGCTGTTGCCGGTCAGGGCTCCGGTGAACCTGACGCGGATGGGGCGGCCGCTCTGCATGGTCGTGATGCCGGACATCTGCCAGCCGTTGAGCGCGCCCCTCGTGAACCAGTTCCGGAAGCCCCCGCGGGCCAGGTCGGGGAAGTTGTAGTTGTAAGACAGGTTGAAGATGTGCGTCCGGTCGTAGGGCAGGATGCCGTAGTTGCGCCCGCGCGTGTCGAGCGGGTCGACGATCTGGTCGCCGTCGGACTCGCCCACGGCCGTCGTGCCCAGCGCCTTCGAGAAGGTGTAGGTCAGGAAGTACGTTAGGCTCCTGCCCAACTGGCGGTTGAGCGTGAACTGCATCGAGTGGTAGTTCGACGTGCCGTCGAAGCCCTGCACCTGGATGCCGCCGCCGTTGCCGGCGTAGGCCGGGTAGGGCAGGAGCAGCGCCAGGGCCGCCGGGTTGCTGCCCACCGCGGCGCGGTGGACGGGGTTCGACAGGTCTGCGCAGTGCGGCCCGTTCGTCGCGCAGTCGTCGCCGAAGCGGCCCGAGGTCAGGGAGTTGAGGATGAAGTTGATGCCGTGCCTCTGCGGCAGGTGGCGGCCGAAGGTCCCGACGTAGGAGACCTCGGCGACGTTCTTCCACGGCAGCCGCCGCGCCAGCGAGACGCTGGCGGTCGTGATGCGCGGCGTGCCGTTCTCGAAGCGGTTCTGGGTGGTGAAGCCGCCGGGGCAGCCGACGCCGAAGACGCCGCTGCCGACCGCCCGACAGTTCACGCCCGGCGGGATGTTGAGCGGGTTGAACCGGGCGATGTTGTCGATGGTGATGTCGTTGTTGGGCGCGCCCCAACTGTCTGCGTGCACGGTCAGCGTGTTGGGCGGCAGCGTCTGCACGACGTACTGGTAGTTGCCCTGGACGCGGTTGTAGAAGACGCCCGCGCCGCCGCGCAGCACCGTGCTGCCGTTCCCGAACATGTCCCACGCGACGTTCAGGCGAGGGCCGATCTTCAGCCCCGGCCCCTCGGCGTAGACGCCCGAGGGTATCTCGCCGCGGGCCTCCGTCAGGAACCCGTTCGGCCGGGTCAGGTCGATCTGGCCGTTGGCGCCGGGCAGGAAGGCCCCCTGGTTGCGCTGGTAGGCGGCCGGGTCGAAGACGGTGCCCAGGCCCGTAGTCTCCCGGTTGGTCCCGAAGTAGGAGAGGCGCGCGCCGTATTCAATCGTCACGTTCGGGCGGATCTTGTAGCTGTCCTGCCCGTACCCTTCGAAGTTCCAGAACTTGTAGCGCCCCACGGGGATGTTCGTGGTCTGGTCGAAGCCGTTGATGCGGCCCGTGTACAGGTTCGCGAAGGCGTTGCCGGTCGAACGGGCCGAGCTGGCCTCGTAGTTGATCTGCCCTTCGGGCGCGCCCTGCACGTTCTGCACCTTCGTCGCGCGCTCGACCAGCCCGCCGAACTTCAGCGTGTGGTTCCCGTAGACCTTCGACAGCGTGTCGGAGGCGGAGAGGCTGTCGTTGTAGGCGAAGAGCGGGAGGCCGCCCGGCTGCCAGAGGTTCGAGTTGTTCGACTCCCAGCTGATCAGCTGGAGCGGGGAGTAAGGCGTCACCGCCCGGGAGGCGAGCGGGGTCTGCAGGTTCGCGATCCCGAGGGCCGACTTGCTGACCTTCGCCGGGTCCTCGTAGTCGTAGTAGAGCCCGAGCTTGCTGGCGCTCAGCACCACCTCGTTGGTCATCGTCGGGTTGATGACGCTCGTCATGTTGATGGCGGCCGAGCGGCCGAGGTTGTCGCCGACCACGTGGCTCGGCAGCTCGAACGCCGAAGGTCCCCACCAGATGCCGTACGGCGAGTCGTCCGTCTCGGCCTCGCGCGCGAGGCGCAGGTACATGTTGGTGTTGTTGGTGACCTTGTAGTCGAAACGCATCTTGAGGTCGGTGCGGTCGCTCGGGGCGATGACGTTCGACGCGTAGTTGCGCCTCTGAGTCGCCAGCCCGCTCCCGGGGTCTGGGACGAAGTTGGGCAGCGGGAACAGGTTCAGCAGCGCCGCCCCGATGGGGTTCCTGAAGGGCCTGAAGTCCCCGTTAGCCACGGGCGACCTGGACCCGCCGTCCAGGCCGGCGCCGCCGGGGGCCGGGCAGCCCGCCCAACTGATCGTGTCCGGCGGGCAGAGGTTGCCGCCCTGCGCGGGGGTCCGGTTGCCGGAGTAGAAGGACGGCGAATTGCTGAAGTCGCCGTTGCGCTCGGCCTGGGTCGGGACGGTGCCGAGCCTCGACCCGCGGTCGGGCCTCTGGCGCTGCACCTCGAACCCCACGAAGAAGAAGAGGCGGTCGCGGTCCCGGTTGAACCTGGTGAAGGGCAGAAGGAGCGGGCCGCTCAGGTTGCCGCCCGGGTACTTGAAGTCCGTCTGCGGGCGCGCGGTGCGCAGGACGCTGTTCGAGCGGTCGTTGGCCTGGAGCTTGTTGGGGCGGAAGTAGTAGTAGAGCGCGCCGTGGAAGTCCTTGGTGCCGCCCTTGGTCGTCGCCGAAATCTGCACGCCGCCCGAGCCGTACTCGGCGGCGTAGTTGCTCGTCTTGACCGTCACCTCCTGCACCATGTCCACGTTGGGCGTGATGATGGTGCCGTTGTTCGAGCCGATGTCCACGACGCGCGAGCCGTCGATGCTCACGTTATTGTTCGTGCCGCGGATGCCGTTGACGGTGTAGTTGGCCGTCGCGTTCGAGCCGCCGCCGAACGAGACGCGGTCGATGCCGGAGTTCGGGTCGCTCGGGTCGGGGGCGACGACGCCGGGCAGGATGCGCAAAAGCTCCAGGCTGCTGCGGCTGATGATCGAGAGGTTCTCGATCTGCGTCGAGGTGATGGTGTCCGACCTCTCGCCGGTCTCCGTCTTGATGGCCGAGCCCTGGTCGGTGACCGTGACGGTCTCGTTGGCGGCGCCGATTTCGAGCGCCACGTCCAGGCCGCGCGTCTCGTTCGGGGCCAGCGAGAACTGCTGCTCCGAAGTCTTGAAGCCCGCCCCCTCCACGCGGAGGGTGTACTGGCCCGGGTCGACCGAGGTGAAGGTGTAGGAGCCGCTGCTGGTCGTCGTCGCCTTGCGCTCCGCGCCGCGCGCGTCGACGAGCGTCACCGTGGCGCCGGGCACGACCGCCCCGTTCGGGTCCTTAACGTCGCCGCGCACCGTGGAGCCGGAGCCCTGCGCGAACGTGACGGGCACGGCCGCGAACGTGGAGAGCGCAGCGAGCAACAGGCAGGAGAGGAGGAGTCTCGCCTTCCCCCCGCCGCCTGAAGCCTGCCCGGAGCTGTCTGAAATTGATTGCCGCGCCTGGACTGTCGCTGACATGAGTGGCCTCCAAAGGAACCTTCGGATCTTGAAGCGGCTGACCGACCGAGTCAGCCCGCGAATTAAATCTGCGCACACGGAGGGCCGCAACGAAAAACTCAAGAGCAAGGGAGTAAGGAGACCAAGTGCCTCACCCTCTCCGACTCAATGAGAGTGCACCCGTGGCCTTCGGCTCGCTACAGCGGCTCGCTACAGCGAACGACGGCCGACGGAGACGCCTCGTCGATCCCGGCTCAAACTATTTAATTGCAGCGGACTGAATTGACCTGAAAGCGTTGCGCTTTGTTGCACGACCAAACAAAAGCTAATACTAAGTCCCATCTTTGTCAAGAAAATTTTTCCCGCGCCCCGTTCCAACGACGCGAACGAAACTGAAATCTCTAACGCCGCGGCCGCGCGCGGCGCGTGCGCACACTGCCGGGCGGCTTTATTGTCACTTTCGCCGCGGATGGTTTAACTTACGGGCATGAGGCTCGCCCTGACCTTCGTGCTCGTTGCGGCCGCGTGCTCGGCGCTGGCGGCGCCGGCGCGTGGAGTCCCGCCGCAGGCCGCGACGAAGGAGGCGAGGCCAATCGAGTTTGTCGACATCACGAACCAATCGGGAATTAAGTGGGGGGCCAGACAATTGGCCCCGGGCTTGCGATACCTGATTGAAACGATGGGCGGGGGCGGCGGCTTCCTCGATTACAACAACGACGGGCTGCTCGACATCTACCTCGTCGGCTACGCGCAGCAGGCCGCGCCCGACTCGAAGGCGAGGCAGGGGGACGCGCTCTACCGCAACAACGGCGACGGCACCTTCGCGGACGTGACGGAGGCCGCCGGCATCGACAACCGCCTGGCGGGGATGGGTCTGACCTCCGGCGACTACAACAACGACGGCTACGCGGACGTCTACGTCACGGCCTACGGCGCGAGCCGGCTCTACCGCAACAACCGCGACGGGACGTTCTCGGACGTGACGGAGAAGGCGGGGGTCGGGAACCGTCTCTGGGGCGCGGGCGCGGCCTTCTTCGACGCCGACGCCGACGGGCACCTCGACCTCTTCGTCTGCAACTACCTCGACTTCGACCCGGCGGGGAAAGTCCCCTGCGATTTTTTTGAGGGGCGGCCCTACTGCTACATCTCGAAGTTCAAAGGGCTGGCGCCGGTGCTCTACCGCAACAACCGGGACGGGACGTTCACCGACGTGAGCGCGAAGGCGGGGCTGGCCGGGCACAGGGCGAAGGGGCTCGGCGTGCTCGCCTTCGACTACGACGGCGACGGGCGCGCGGACATCTTCCAGGCCAACGACTCCGACCCCAACTTCCTCTTCCGCAACAACGGCGACTGGACGTTCTCGGAGGTCGCGTTCGAGGCCGAGTGCGCGCTCGACCCGAACGGGGCGGTGCGCGGCGGGATGGGCGTGGACGCGGAGGACGTGGACGGCGACGGGCACCTCGACGTGTTCGTCACTAACTTCTCGCAGCAGACCAACGCCTTCTGGCACAATAACGGCGACGGCACTTTCACGGAGACGACGTACGAGATGGGGCTCGGCAGGGTCAGTCTGCCGATGAGCGGCTTCGGCACGCGCTTCTTCGACTACAACAACGACGGGCTCGTCGACCTGTTCGTCCTCAACGGCCACCCGTTCGAGCCGATCCAGAAGGTCTTCCCCGAGACGACCTACGCCGAGCCGCCGTTCCTCTTCGAGAACACGGGGCGCGGCATGCGCGACGTGGCGGCCGAGCACGGCGCGGCCCTGAAGCGGCGCTACCTCGGGCGCGGCCTGGCCGCCGGCGACATCGACAACGACGGCGACCCCGACCTGCTCTTGATGAACGCGGGCGAGCCGCCCGTGCTCCTGCGGAACGACGGCGGGAACCGCAACAACTGGCTGGGGCTCGACCTCGTCGGCTCGAAGAGCAACCGCGACGCGGTGGGCGCGCGCGTGACCGTCAGGGTCGGCGCCTCGCGCCGCGTGAAGCAGGCGCTCGGCGGCGCCAGTTACCTCTCGGCCTCGGACACGCGCCTGCTCTGGGGCCTGGGCACGGCCCCGAAGGTTGACGAGGTCGAAGTCCGCTGGCCTTCGGGAACGTTGACGAAGTTGAAGGACGTGACGCCGAACCGCTACCTCCTCGTCCGCGAGGAGGAGGCCGCGCCGGTCAAACGCTAACTACCGAGAGAGGGTTGTCATGAGAATACTCGCCTCCGTTTTAATCCTGGCCGTCACGGCGGCTTCGGCCTTCCCGCGCGCGTGGCAGAACCCGCAGGAGCGTGCGCAGGACGAAGAGACGGTGGTCGTCGGCACCACGGAGGTGCTGATGGACGCGGTGGTGAAGGACAAGAAGGGCGTGCTGGTGAAAGACCTCAAGGCTTCGGACTTCGAGGTCTACGAGGACGGCGTCAGGCAGGAGATACGTTCGTTCCGCCTCGTCTCGCGCCCGCGGGGCGCGGCGGCCGAGCCGGGGGCCGCGGGCAAGGCGGAGGGCGCCGTCGCGCCGGCCGCGACCGCCGGCCCGCGCACGCCCCCGCGGCCTTCGGGCGCGTCGCCGTTGAGCGCCGTCGCGCTCGTCTTCGACCGCCTGTCGGCGGAGGCGCGCGTGCGCGCGCGCGACGCGGCGCTCAGCTACGTCGGCAACGAGACGCGCCCCGACGACTTCGTCGGCGTCTTCAGCATCGACCTCTCGCTCCGCGCCGTCCAGCCCTTCACCAGCGACGGCCGGCTCGTCCGCCAGGCCGTCGAGCGCCTCGCCGCGCGCGGCTCCTCGTCCCACAACGCCGGCGCCGAGCCCGCGGCCGACGCGGCGAACAAGCAGATGGCTCAGACGAACTCAGACCCCTTCTCGGGCGCGGCGCAGGCGGGCACGGGGCAGGAGACGGGCGGCTCCATCGGCGCGGCGGGCGCGAACGCGGCCGAGGCGCAGTTCGCGGAGATGACGCGACGCGCCGTCGAGGGCTTCCAGGTTCTTGAGCGCGGCCAGCAGGGCTACGCGACCACGGACGCGCTGCTCGCGGTCATCAGCGCGCTCAACCGCCTGCCGCGCCGCAAGGCGATCATCTTCTTCTCCGAAGGCGTGGCGATCCCGACGGCCGTGCAGTCGCAGTTCCGCAGCGTCATCAGCGCGGCCAACCGCGCCAACGTCAGCATCTACACGGTGGACGCGGCGGGCCTGCGCGTGCTGAGCGCGGACGCGGAGGCCGGCCGCGCCATGTCCGCCCTCGGCCGGCGCCGCATCGCCATCGCGGGCAGCCCGAGCGACGGGTCGGGGCCGATGACGCGCGACCTTGAGCGCAACGAAGACCTGATGAACCAGAACCCGGAGGGCGGCCTGAGCCAGCTCGCGGGCGAGACGGGCGGCCTCTTCATCGGCGGCACCAACAACCCCGGCGCGCGCCTGCGGCAGGTGGACGAAGACCTGCACGGCTACTACCTCCTGTCGTACAGCCCGCGGAGCCAGAACTTCGACGGCAAGTTCCGGCAGATAAGCGTCAAGGTCAACCGCCCCGGCGTCGAGGTGCAGGCGCGCAAGGGCTACTACGCGCTCGAAAACTCTTACGACACGCCCGTGCTCCACTACGAGGCGCAGCCGCTCGCGCTGCTCGGGTCGAAGTCCGCGCCGCCGAACGCCTTCGACTCGCGCGTCGCCGCCTTCAGCTTCGGCGCGGCGGGCAGGGGCGCGCTCGTGCCCGTCATGGTCGAGGTGCCGTCGGGCTCGATCAACTTCGTCGTCAACAAGGAGAAGAAGCAGTACGCCACGAACTTCTCGGTCGTCGTCCTCGTCAGGGACGAGTCGCGGCGCGTGGTGCGGAAGCTGAGCAACCAGTACATCCTCGGCGGCCCGCTCGAACGGCTCGACGCCGCGAAGCGCGGGACGATCCTCTTCTACCGCGAGACGCAGCTCGACCCGGGGCGCTACACCGTCTCCTCCATCGTCTTCGACGCGACCGACGGGCGGGCGAGCGCCAGAGAGGGCGCGCTCGAAGTCCCGGCCGCGGACGAGTCGCGGCTGAGGCTGAGCAGCATCGTCCTCATCAAGAGCGCCGAGCAGGCCGCCGCCGCCGACAGGCAGTCGCGGAACCCGTTCCACTTCGGCGAGCTGCTCCTCTACCCGAACATGGGCGAGCCGGTGCGCAAGGCCGCGAGCAAGAACCTCGCCTTCTTCGTCACGGTCTACCCGCCGCGCGGGGCGGCGGCCCCCCCGGCGAAGCTCAAGATCGAGATCACGCAGAACGGGCGCACCCTCGGCCAGTCCTCCAACGACCTGCCCGCCCCCGACGCCGACGGCCGCGTCCAGTACGCCAGCGCCGTCCCCATCGACAAGTACGCCCCCGGCGACTACGAGCTGAAGGTCACAGTTCAAGACGGCCGCGACACCGCCACCCGCTCGGAGAAGTTCACCATCGCCCCGTAACGAGTCAACCAGCCGCCGGAGGCGGCGGCAGAATAAAGCCCGGGGTGCCAACCCCGGGCTTTATTCTGCCCGCCCCTTTCAGGGGCTCGGCCCGGGCCTTACCCATCGCCCGGTAAATTTCGTCGCTAATACCGACATGCGAAACAAAATAAGGAGGTGAGAGCCGGGAGCGCGGGCATCCTGCCCGCCGTGAGCGCCGCAGGCGCGAAGGCCGTGTGACT
>DASVQJ010000134.1:0-1517 GCA_036389235.1 Pyrinomonadaceae bacterium
CTGCGGGGCGTGAATGACCTGGACCGGGGTGCCGTCGGCCGCCGTCGCGAAGCTCGTGCGCAAGACCTCGTGGCGGCGCACCACCTCGGAGAGCGTCCGCCCCAGCGCCTCCAGGTCGAGCGCCCCGCGCAGGCGGAACGCCCCCGGCATGTTGTAGGCGGCGTGCGACCCGCCCTCCAGCTGGTCGAGGAACCAGAGGCGCTGCTGCGCGAAGGAGGCCGGCAGCCCGCCCCCGCGCGAGGCCCGCTCGATGGGCGGGACGCCCTCGCCCTCGCCCGCACGCAGGCGCGCCTCGACCTCCGCCGCCGCCTGCGCGATGGTCGGCTTCTCGAAGAGGTCGCGCACCGACAACTCGACCCGCAACACTTCGCGCAGGCGCAGGATGAACTGGGTGGCGAGCAGCGAGTGGCCGCCGACCTCGAAGAAGTTGTCCGTGACTCTGACGCGTTCAAGGTTGAGCACGTCGGCGGCGATGCCGCACAGCATCTCTTCGAAGGGCGTCCGCGGGTCGGCCGCGGCCCCCTGCTCCGCCTCGACCTGGTAGGGGGCGGGCAGCGCGCGGCGGTCGACCTTGCCGTTCGGCGTCAGCGGCATCTCTTCGAGCAGCACGAAGGCCGAAGGCGTCATGTAGTCGGGCAACTGTTCGCGCGCGTGCTCGCGCAGTTCGGCCGCGGCGGGCGCCGGCCGCGACTGGTCTGCGACGACGTAGGCGACGAGTTGCTTCGGCCCGCCCTGCTCGTCGTCGCGCGCCATAACCACCACGTCGCGCACGGCCGCGTGTGAGGCGAGCGCCGCCTCGACCTCGCCCAGCTCGACCCGGTAGCCGCGCACCTTCACCTGCCCGTCGAGCCTGCCGACGAACTCCACCTCGCCGTCACCGCGGTAACGCGCCGCGTCGCCCGTCCGGTATAGTCGCGCGCCCGGCTCCGCGGAGAACGGGTCGGGGATGAACCGCTCGGCCGTGAGCCCGGGGCGGTTCAAGTAGCCGCGCGCCACGCCGGCCCCGCCCACATAGGCCTCGCCCGTGACGTTGACCGGCGCCGGCTGGAGTAATGCGTCGAGCAGGTAGAGCGTCGTGTTCCGCATCGGGCGCCCGATGGGCACCACGTCCACGTCCGCTTCGACGCACTCGTGCATGGTCGCGCAGACGGTGTTCTCCGTCGGCCCGTAGGCGTTAATCACGCGGCAGTGCCTGCCCCAACGGGCGACCGTCTCTGGCGAACAGCTCTCGCCGGCCGAGACGACCGTCCGCAGGGCCGGCAGGCGCTCCGGCGTGGTGACGGCCAGCACCGCCGGGGGCAGCGTCACGACGTTAATCTCGCGCTCGCGCAGGACGTTGACGAGAAGCTCACTACTCAGAGCCCTCGGGTCCGGCGCGACGCAGAGCGTCGCGCCGGAGACGAGCGCGGTGAAGACCTCCGAGACGGACGCGTCGAAGCTGAAGGAGGCGAACTGCAGCACCCGGCTCCCGCGGCTGATGCCGAACTCGCTGGCCTGCGCCGCGGCCAGGTTGCACA
>DASVQJ010000135.1:0-33460 GCA_036389235.1 Pyrinomonadaceae bacterium
TACAAGGTGAAGCCGATGACGGCCGAGGAGGCCGTCATGTCGCTCGCCGAGGACGGCGACCAGTTCGTCGTCTTCCGCGACTCCGACACCGACCGCCTGAGCGTGCTCTACAAGCGCAAGGACGGCAACTACGGGCTCATCCAGCCCTGAATGTTTCGAAGGGCGAAGGCGGCGGGATGAAGGATGAAGGGGATGCCGTACGGCGTCCCTTTCATCCTTCGTCCTTTTAACCGATGGCGACGACACCCCAAAACGGCGAGAGCCCCACGATCACGGTCGGCGAGTTCGTCGCGCGCGCGCCGGAGGGGCTGCCGCTCTCCTTCCTCGCGGGCGAGCGCGGCGCCGCGGCGCGGAGGCTCGACACGCCGCGCATCCAGAAGCTCGGGCTCGCGCTCGCCGGCTTCCCGCACTACGTCCACGAGGGGCGCGTGCAGATCGTCGGGCAGAGCGAGTTGCAGTTCCTCGGGCAGCTCTCGCCCGGGGAGAGGCGCGCGGCCGTCGCCAAGCTCGAACTCGAAAAAATCTCCTGCGTCCTCGTCACGAAAGGTCTGATGCCGCCGGCCGAGCTGGTCGAGGCGTGCGAGGCGGCCGTGCTCCCGCTCATCCAGACCGCGCTCGTCAGCTCCACGGCCATCACCGCCGTCACCGAATATCTTGAGGAGGCGCTCGCGCCGCGCGAGACGCGGCACGGAGTGCTGTTAGACCTCTACGGCCTCGGCGTGCTCATCGAGGGCAAGTCCGGCGTGGGCAAGTCGGAGTGCGCGCTCGACCTCATCATGCGCGGGCACCAGTTGGTCGCCGACGACCTCGTCGAGATTCGCCGCCGACGGCCCGGCCTCCTCATGGGCGGCGCGCCCGACCTCCTGCGCGAGCACATGGAGATACGCGGCCTGGGCATCCTCAACATCCGCGAGCTGTTCGGCGTCTCGGCCGTCAGCGGGCCGAAGCAGTTGGGGCTCGACATCAGGTTGGAGCGTTGGGTGGACGCGGCCGAAGTTGACCGGCTCGGCCTGGAAGAGAGGACGTTGGACATCCTCGGCGTCGCCGTCCCGTACTTCGTCCTGCCCGTGAGCCCGGGGCGCAACCTCGCCACGCTGGTCGAGACGGCGGTGCGCGTACACCTGATGCGCCTGCGCGGTTACAATGCGGCCGAGAGTTTCGTGGCGCGCCACGACGCGAGTCTGCGGCGCGAAGAGGGCGCGGGGCGAGAAGGGGCGGGGGATGACTGAGAAGGGGCGGGAGGCCGAGGGCGTCGGCGCGGCGGCGGCGGGCGCGCCCGACGTGGTCATCATCACGGGCCTCAGCGGCTCCGGGATGTCTTCGGCCACGAACGCGTTCGAAGACCTCGGCTACTTCTGCGTGGACAACCTGCCGCTGACGCTGATGCCGACGTTCGGGCGGCTCGTGCAGCCCGAAGACCACAACCGCCCGCACATCGAGCGCGCCGCGCTGGTCGTGGACATCCGCGAGGGGAGATTTTTAAACGAGTTCCCCGAGCGGCTGCGGGAGCTGCGCGCGTCGGGCCTGCGCGTCTTCGTGCTCTTCTTCGAGGCGTCGGACGAGGCGCTCGTGCGCCGCTTCAGCGAGACGCGCCGCCCGCACCCGGCCGAGGCGGGCGACGGCCTGCTCGAATCCATCCGCCGCGAGCGCGGCGCGATGTCCGAGATACGGCAGCTCGCCGACCAGGTCATCGACACCTCCGGGCACACCGTCCACACGCTCCGGCGCCTGCTCATCGAGCGCTTCGGCTCGGAGAGGGGCGGGGCGCGGATGCGCGTGCAGGTCTACAGCTTCGGCTACAAGCACGGCGCGCCGCACGACGTGGACCTGCTCTTCGACGTGCGGCACCTGCCGAACCCGCACTTCGTGCCTGAGCTGCGCGAGCTGTCGGGCCACGACCCGCGCGTCGTCCGCTACCTGAAGGCGAGCGAAGAGGTGCGCGAGACGCTCCGGCGCTTCACCGAGCTGATCGACTACCTGCTCCCGCTCTACCGGCGCGAGGGCAAGTCCTACGTCACCATCGGCATCGGCTGCACGGGCGGCCGCCACCGCTCGGTGATGACGGCCAACTGGATCGCGCGCCACCTCCGCCGCGGGGGCTACGAGGCCGCGGCCGTCCACCGCGACGTGGGGAAGTCGAAGAAGAGGGCGGGCGGTAAGTGAGAACGGAGCCGACTGATGCCTGACACAGCTAAAGAGCCAGGGGAGGCGGGGCGCGTGGCCGGCGTGATCGTGTCGCACGGGCAGGTGGCGAACGAGCTGCTCTCGGCGGCCGAGACCATCATCGGCAGCTTCAAGCACATCACGGCCGTCTCCATCGGCTGGCACGACGACGTGGAGGCCGCCAAGAACGAGATCCGCCGCGCCGTCGAGCGCGTCAACGAGGGCGGCGGCGTGCTCATGATGACCGACATGTTCGGGGGGACGCCGACCAACATCGCCTCGATGTTCCTCCAGCGGGGGGAGGTCGAGGTGGTGACGGGCGTCAACCTGCCGATGGTCATCAAGCTCGCCGGCCTCCAGCCGGGCGTGCCGCTCGAAGAGGCCGCACGCCTCGTGCGCGACCAGGGGCGGCAGGGCATCTACCTCGCGGGCGAGCTGCTCGCGGGCGGCGGGCGCAAGGGCTGAAGGAAGTTTGGGGGAGGGGGAAGGGGGCCGACTTTGGTCGAGTGCCGCGTCACCATCGTCAACCGCCTGGGCCTGCACGCGCGCGCCGCGGCGAAGCTCGTGCGCGCGGCGACGGCCTTCCGCTCGACCCTCAAGCTCGCGCGCGCGGACCGGGGCGCGGTGGCCGACGCGAAGTCCATCCTGAGCGTGTTGATGCTGGCGGCGGCGCGCGGCACGGAGTTGCAGATCACGGCCGAGGGGCCGGACGAGGGGCCGGCGCTCGACGCCTTGTGCCAGCTCATCGGCGGCGGGTTCGGGGAAGTGGAAGAGTGAGCAGCAGGAGGGACAAGAGCGAGCGGCGCTGGCGCGGGGTGGCCGTCTCGGACGGGGCCGTCTCGGGGCGCGTGCTGCGCGTGCACAGCGGCGGGCGGACGAGCATCTACCGCGTCACGCTCGACCCGGGGGAGGTCGCGCGCGAGGTGCGCCGCTACGGCGCGGCCGTGCGCCTCGCCCGCCGCCAGCTGTTGGCTTTGAAGAAGCGGGCGGCGCGCACGCTCGGCGAGGAGCACGCGTACATCTTCGACGCGCACCTCCTCATGCTCGAAGACCGCAAGCTCAACGACGACGTGGAGGCCGTCATCCGCGGCGAGGGCGTCAACAGCGAGTGGGCCGTCAAGGTCGTGACCGACCGCATCCTCGCCGTCTACGAGGAGATCAAGGACGACTACCTGCGCGAGCGCAGCTCGGACATCGAGGACGTGACGCGCCGCCTGCTCGTCGCCCTCTCCGGCGAGAGCATGCTCGGCCGCCGCCTGACCGAAGACGCCGTCGTCGTCGCCGAAGAGCTGATGCCCTCGACGCTCGCCGAGCTGGACTTCACGCACATCAAGGCGTTCGCCACGGACGTGGGCGGCTGGACTTCGCACACGGCCATTATCGCGCGGGGCCTCGGCATCCCGGCCGTCGTCGGCCTGCGCGACTTCTACCGCGCGGCGCGCACCGGCGACCAGATCGTCATCGACGCCGGCCGCGGCGAGGTCGCGCTCCACCCGACGCCGGGGACGCTCGAACGCTACGCCGCCGAGGGTCGCGCCGCGAAGGAGTCGCCCGCGCCGCGCGCCGCCTCGGGCGAGGAGCTGCGCGCGCCGCTCAGGACGCGCGACGGCGTCGAGGTCACCCTGCGCGCGAACGTCGAGCTGCCGGTCGAGTACGAGTGGGTGAACCGCTACGGCGCGCACGGCATCGGCCTCTTCCGCTCGGAGTTCCTGCTCTCGCACCGCGGCTCGGTGCCGAACGAGGACGAGCAGTGCGAGGCGTACGAGGCGCTGGCGCGCATCGCGGGCGAGGACGGGCTGACGGTTCGCCTCTTCGACCTCGGCGGCGACAAGCTCCCGGGGTCGCGCGCGGACGCGGGCGAGGAGCGCAACCCCGCCCTGGGCCTCCGCGCCATCCGCCTCTGCCTGCAACGCCCGGAGCTGCTGCGGACGCAGGTCCGCGCAGTCCTGCGGGCCGCCGCGCGGGGTTCGATAGACCTCGTCATCCCGATGGTCTCCGACGTGACCGACGTGCGGCGCGCGCGCGAAGTCATCGAGGACGAGCGCGCGAGGTTAGGCGCGGAAGGGAAGGACGTGGGCGCGGTGCGCGTCGGCGCGATGATCGAGGTGCCTTCGGCCGTGCTCGTCGCCGAGAAGCTCGCGCGCGAGGTGGACTTCTTCAGCCTCGGCACGAACGACCTCGTCCAGTACACGCTCGCGGTGGACAGGGGCAACGACGAGGTGGCGGGCTGGTTCCGCTCGCTCCACCCGGCGGTTCTGATCTGCGTGCGGCGCGCTCTCGCGGCCGCCGCGGCGGCCGGCATACGCTCCGTGGTCTGCGGCGAGATGGCGGCGTCGCCCGCGTACGCGGCCGTCCTGCTGGGCCTCGGCGCGCGCGAGCTGAGCATGGCGCCGACGGCCATCCCGCGCGTGCGGCGCACCGTCGCGGGGCTTGAGCTGGAGGAGGCGGAACGTATTGCGAAAGAGTGTCTGGAATGCGCGACCGCCGACGACGTGGAAGAGTTGGTGCGCGTGAGGCTCGGCGGGCGCTGGCCGAATCTTTTCCCCAAAGAAATCTTGCCACCCCCGAAAACCAAAGGGTAGAATCAACACACGGGCGGACGGCCCGAATCTTTGACCATTTCCAGGCCCTTCACCCGACGCCCGACACGAACACACGCGCAAACGAAAGCTTCGACAGACGGCCGGCGAAAGGGTCACTTATCTGCGAACCGGGTCGCTTTAGTAGTTTATGCAAGGTGAGGGTCGCCCGGGCGTTCATTGCCCACGAACCGCCGCCGGGCAGCCCGCCGACGAACAAGGGGAAGAGTCCGATTGATGCCGCTTTCCAAACCGCCGTGCCCGGCGGACGCGGCGGCGCCGACGGACCAGCAAGGAAGAGTGCCCGTATGAAGAAGTTCCTTTACGCCGCGGCCGCCGCGCTCGCCCTCTGCGGCATGGCGGGGCCTGACACGCACGCCCAGGCCGGCGTCCGCGTCGGCCCGGCCGCGGACGAGACGGCCGCCGAAGCGACCGCCCACCCCAAGCCGAAGAAGGACGAGAAGTCCCCGGCCCCCGCCGAGAAGAGGGACGCGAAGAGTCCATCCCCGGAGAAGCCGCGCGAGGCCGCGAAAGAGCAGGGGAAGGGCCAGGACTCCGCCCTCTCGAACGCGACGGCCGCCACGGTCGCGCCCGCACTCAAGACCAACGCTTCATCGACCAGCGACGCGCCCCCGAAGTCCGCGGGCGAGCCCGGCCTCCCCGTCGGCGCGCCCGTCAGGACTTCCACCGGCGCGGAAGGCTCCAACGGAACGGGCAAGGGGACTTCGCACGCGAACGGCAGCCAGCCGACGGCGCAGCCGAACAACCCGGCGGCGCCCCCTCCCGCCGCGCGCCCCGCGAACGCCTCGCCCGCGGCCGCGGCCCCGACGGCGGCCGTCTCGCCCGCGAGCATCTACCGCATCGGCATCGGCGACGTGCTCGACATACGCCTGCTCAACGCGCAGGACCCGCGGCAGAACACGCTCTACTCAGTCGTCGCGGGCGGCGTGCTCGACTACCCCCTGCTCAAAGACCCTCTGACGGTCGCGGGCATGACGACCGACGAGCTGTCGGCGCAGCTCGTCGCCGAGTTCCGCCACCGCGGGCTTTACGAGAGGCCGCAGGTGCGCGTCAGCGTCCGCGAGTACGCGAGCCACGCCGTCCTCGTGAGCGGGCTCGTCAGCGACCCCGGCACCAAGATTCTCAGGCGCGAGGCCATCCCGCTCTACGTCGTCGTCGCGGAGGCGCAGCCCAAGCCCGAGGCCGGCCGCGCCGTCATCATCTCGCACTCGACGGGGAAGGTCGTCAACGTCGACTTGAATGACGCCGCCGGGCTCAACACGCTCGTGATGACCGGCGACGTGGTGACGCTCACCGTCCGGCCGCCCGAGTTCTACTACGTCGGCGGCGAGGTGGGCGCGCCCGGGCAGAAGGACTTCCACTCCGGCATCACCCTGACGCAGGCCCTGCTCGCCTCGGGCGGCGCGACGAGGCCCGCGGGCGCGCGCGTGCGCGTGCTGCGCGCGGGCGCCGACGGCCGCCTCGCCCAGACCGAGTACAGCCTGGGCGAGATCGAGAACGGCGTCGTGCCCGACCCGCTGCTCCAGCCGGGCGACCGCGTCGAAGTCTCGTCCGCGCCCGTCAAGAAGAGATGAGGGCGGCCCCCGTCGCGGGGCCGCCACCCTTTTCGCCTTCACCCGTTCGCGCCTTCGAGCGCCTTGTCCGCCGCGCCCGCGCGCTGTATTATCCAGCGCAGTCGGACAGAAAGGTTTCACTCTGAGAGCGCGACGCATGTGCGTCTCTCGCGTACGCGCCGGATCGTTCGACTCGTTTAGACTCGCACCTGCCCGTCGGAGGAACATAACTTTGAGTAAGTGGAATCGAATCGGCGCGGCCGCGCTCGCCGCCGCGCTCGTCCTGTCCCCCTTCGCCAGCACGGCCGCCTACGCCGCGGCGCCCCCCGCGCCGCAGCAGGAGGACGCCCCCTCACAGGCCGAACAGGAGACCTTCAACCGCGGGCGCGCACTCTTCGCCAAGGGGCAGTACGAGCAGGCGGCGGCCGTCTTCCGCGACTTCCTGAAGGGGCACCCCGACAGCTTCATCGCCGACCTGATGCTGCTCTGGCTCGGCCGCTCCTACATCGAGCTCGGCAAGTTCCCCGAGGCCGCCGAGGTCGCCGAGCGCCTGCGCGCCATCAAGGACACGCCCTTCTCCGACATCTACGAGACCGAACTCCAGACGGCGCGCGCCGAGGCGCCCACGCGCCCCGCGCCGGCCGCCGCGACCCCCACGCCGCGCGCCACGCCCGTGCAGGTGGCGAAGGCCACGCCGACCCCGACGCCCCCGCGCCCGCGCGCCACGCCGCGCCCGACGCCGACGGAGGTCGCCGCCGGTAACACCGCCAACCTGCCAGAGCTTTCCGTCCGCGGCGGCGGCGAGGCCGAGCGCCCGCGCACCGCCGGGGGCAGGCGCAACCGGAACGCGCGCAACAACGCGGCGCAGCCCGCCGCCGCTCAGCCCGCCGCGACGCCGACGCCGCAGCCGACGCCCGTCCGCAGGGCCACGCGCAACGAGACGGCCTCCGTCACTCCTGCGCCCACGCCGGCCGTGACGCCGACGCCCCTGCCGCGCCCCGTCGAGACGGCGTCAGTGGCGCCGACGGGCACCGGCGACGGCCAGACCGGCGGCGGCGGTTTCAGCATCACCGTCCGGCAGGTGCCCGACTTGCAGCTCGCGCTCCGGCGCTCGGCGCTCGCCGCGCAGCCCGGTCAGACGATCCAACTGCCGCTCGTCATCACCAACGCCGGCAACAAGGAGGATCAGTTCCGACTTGAGACCGACCTGCCCGCCGAGTACCAGCCGAGCTTCAGCCAGAGCGGCACGGACGTGGGGCTGCCCGTCTTCGTCACGCCGCAGTTGCAGCGCGGCCAGACGCTCGAAGTCATGCTCAACGCCCGCGTGCCCGAGAACGCGCCCGACAACCAGCAGCAGCGCTTCCTCGTCCGCGCCGCCTCGCAGGCCGACGCGACCGTGACGAGGGTGACGGACGCTTCCTTGACCGTCGTCGCCGCGGCGCTCGCCGCCGCCTCGAACGCTTTGCAGGAGACCGTCCAGCCGGGCGACACCTTCACGCAGCGCATCAGCGTCCGCAACGCGGGCAGCGCCACCGCGCGCCAGACGCGCGCCGACTTCGTCTTCAACCCAGACTTCGAGCTGGTCAGCGCGACGCCTTCGCCCATCTCCTACGACCGGCCGTCGCGCACGGCCATCTGGTCTCTGGGCGACCTTGAGTCGCGCGACAACCGCGAGATCACGGTCACGCTGCGCGCCGTGGGCGAGGCGCTCGCCGGCCCGAACAAGCCGGTCGGCCGCGGCACGATGCGCACGCAGAGTCTGTTCATCCCCTCGAACTTCGAGGGGCCGGCCATCTCCGTCGGCCGCGTCGCGGGCGCGCGCGTCGAGGCCGTCTCGAAGGGGCTGACGGCGACGCCGGGCGACACGATGTACGTCCCGTTCATCGTCCGCAACCCTTCGAACTACCCCGAGAGCTTCGAGCTGCGCATCGTCGCGCCGGGCGCGCCGCAGGCCACCGTCTACGCCGACCTGAACGGCGACGGCCGCCACCAGACGAACGAGCCCGCCGTCACGCAGACCGCGGCGCTCGACCCGCGCGGCGGCCAGTACCCCGTCCTGCTCGGCGTGGACATCCCGCGCTCGACGCCCGACCGCACGCAGTTCGCTTACAACCTCGTCACGCGCGCCATGAACGCCTCGGCGCGCATCGCGGGCGAGGACTCGACCGTGCTCACCGTGGCGACGCCGCGCGTGCGCGTGCGGGCCGAGCTGCCGAACACGGAGGTCAAGCCGGGCGACACGCTCTTCTACCGCCTCGTGCTGGTTAACGACGGCGGCGGGCTCGCGAAGAGTCTGGTCGTGACGGAGCAGTTGCCCGACGCCCTGGAGTTCGTCTCGTCGTCACCGGAGTTGACTCTGCAAGACCTCGGCGGCGGGCGCGGGCTCGTGTGGCGCGTGGCGGAACTCGCGCCGGGCGACACCCAGGTCTTGCAGGTGACCGTCCGCTTGCGGCCGAACCTCGCCGCCGACGCGGTCATCACGCCGCGCCACACGCTGACCTACCAGGACTCGAACACGAACGCGTACCGCGGGCAATGACGGACGCCGCCGCGCGCGAGCAGACGGACACGGAGGCCGGGGCACAGGCGCCCGGCCTCCGTGTTCCTTTTTCTGCCGACGAAGCCCGTCGCGCGTCCCGCGCGCGCCGACGGCTGGCGAAGCTCGTCGCGGCGAAGCTCGCGCTCGACCTCCTCTTCGTCTGCGGGCTCGCCGTCTACGCGCACGCCGTCACATACCGAACCGACTTCGACGGGGAACTCGAACACGCCGACGGGCTGAGTGTGAGCGGCTGGGTCGTAGACCTCGAACGGCCGGGCTCGCCCGTCGAAGTCCAACTCTTCCTCGACGGTCGCTTCGCCGCCGCCGTCTTAGCGAGTGAGGCTGTGTCCGACGACACGCCGGTTGACTCTGCCGGCCGCGGCCGCCGGGCCTTCGTCTTTCGATTCGAGCGGCCGCGCCCCGGCGCGTACGAGGCGCGCGTCTACGCCGTCCGCGAGGGGCGCGGCGGGGCGCGGCGCACGCTCCGGCAGATAGGCGACCCGCGCGGCTTCAACCTTAAATGACGGAAAGCTTCACGGCCGAAGACCGCGCGCTCGCCGCCTGGGAGATCGTGGCGGCCTCCACGTCGGCCCTCGCCGCGGAGTGGGTCGTGGGCACGCTCGCGGGTCGCGGGCGGCTGCTGATGTTGATTCCGGTGACGACGGCCGTCGTCCTCATGCTCCTCTCGCACCGCGCGCGCGGAGAGTCGGCGCGCGAAGTCGGCTGGCGGCTCGACAACTTCTGGAAGGCGGCGCGTCTGCTCCTGCCGCCGATGCTCGCCGTCGCGGCGCTCCTCGTCGGCGTAGGCTGGTACGCGGGCACGCTCGACTTCGACCGTTGGGAGGGCGGGCAGTCGATCATGGGCGTGCCGGGCCTGAGTCTCGTGTGGGGGCCGCTCCAGCAGTACGCGCTCCAGGGGTTCATCAACCGGCGCGCTCAGATTGCTCTGGGGCGCGGGTTCTTGAGCGTGCTGCTGGTCGGACTCCTCTTCGCGCTCTTTCACCTGCCGAACCCGTGGCTGACGTTCGCCACCTTCGCGGGCGGGCTGCTGTGGGCCTACGTCTACCAGCGCGCGCCGAACATCCTCGCCGTCGGCCTCAGCCACTCCCTGATGACCTGGGTCATGATCTCCTCCGTCCCGCCCGGGTCGCTCCACAACCTCCGCGTCGGCTTTAAATACTTCGGCTGACAGGGAATCGCCTCCGGCGCAATTACTTTGCGCCGCGATTCATCAAAGTTTTACGCGGGACGCCTTTGGACTGTACGTGTTCAACGGTGCTTTGCTATAATCCACGCCGCGGATTTGAGAACAGGTCGGGCGGTCGCCGCCGCAGCCTATAAGGCCGCGGGGGAGGAAAGTCCGAACACCGAAGGGCAGCGAGCCCGCTAACGGCGGGGCGCCGGCCGTTTAAAGGCTGCGAGAGCAGACGCTTGAACGGAAGGCGACGACAAGTGCAACAGAGAACAGACCAGCCAGCGGGCCTTCGGCTTCGGCGGACGGCAGCGGGTGATGGGTGAAACGGTGCGGCCCTCACGGGCTTAAAGTAAGAGCGCACCGGCGCGTCTGGTGACAGGCGCGGCCAGGCAAACTCCTCGCGGTGCAAGACCAAATAGGGAGGCGGGCAAAGGGCGGCCCGTCCGAACGCGCGCTCTTTCGAGAGCGCGCCACGCCTCCGGGTAGGTCGCTTGAGCCGTCCGGCAACGTACGGCCTAGAGGAATGATCGCCCATCCGCGAACCCCGCGGGGTTCGCGGTGGACAGAATTCGGCTTACAGACCTGTTCTCGAATCCGCGGACACCCAAAGCTCTTTCACCCCGGAACCCGGAACCCCAAGCCTCACGGGACTGCTTCAGTCTCAAAGGCGACAGGAGAACCCGAGAATGGCGAACCGTAAAGGCGTCTTCATCGGCGCTTACGTTCCCGCGGAGTTGAAGCGCGCGCTCCAGCAGCGCGCGACGAGCGAGCACCGCACGCTCTCGCAGGAGATCACGCGCATCCTCGAAGAGGCGGTCAAAGGCCCGCGCCTGCCGCCGAACTTCGTCGAGCGCCGCGCGCCGGGCCAGCTCCCGCGCCGCCGCGACACAGACCCTCTGCCGCGGCGCCGCAGGGACGACCTCCCGTACAAGGGCGGACAGCAGGGCGGCGGCGGAGAGGACTAGACACGGGCGGCCTTCGCCCGCGCGAGAGAACGGAGAAGCCCCTGAGCCGTCGCGCCCCTGCCGGCGGCTCAGGGGCTTCTGTCTTTCCGGCGGGCGCTTCGCGTCGCCTTCGCAGGGTCTTTCTGCTACACTTCGGCGTCGAAAGCTCGGGTTCCAACGATGCCGGATAACCCTTCACCCAACAGAAAAGTTCTCGTCGTGGGCGCCCTCGGGGTCGTACTGGGTTTCCTCGCCGGCTTCTTCCTCGCCAACGGCATCAACCGCGGGGAGCAGGAGAAGCTGCGCGGGGAGCTCGCGGCCGCGCGTGCGGGCGGGGGCGCGCAGGGGGGCGGTTCTTCGTCCAAAGCCCAACAGGCTTCGGCCCCCGGCGGCGGCGGCGACGGCTCCTTCCCGACGCTGACCGACGAGCAGTTGGGCAACGCCGTCAAGCAGGCGGACGCCGACCCTACGAACGCGGAGTTGCAGCACAAGGTCGGGCAGGCGCTCTACTTCTACGCGTGGGAGAAGGGCAACGCGCAGATACTCCCCGACGTGGCGCGCATCCTGAAGCGCGCCCACACGCTCGACCCGAAGAACTACCGCACGACCGTCGTCGCGGGCGACGCGCACTTCCTCATCGCGAGCCGGAGCGGCGACGCCGCGACGCTCGGCGAGGCGCGCAAGCTCTACGAGGCCGCGCTGGCCGCGCAGCCCGACGACGCGCAGGTGCGCACCAACCTCGGGCGCACGTACTTCTTCGACAAGCCCCCGAACCCGCAGCGCGCCATCGGCGAGTACCGCCGCGCGCTCCAGAAAGACCCGAAGCAGGAGCTTACGCTCCAGAGCCTCGCGGCCGCGCTGATCGAGACGGGCGGTCTGGACGAGGCCGCGCGGCGGCTCGACGAGCTGGAGAAGGTGAACCCCTCGAACGCGGAGCTGCCCGGCCTGCGCGCGCAGCTCGAACAGAAGAGGAACGCCGCGAAGGAGAAGCCTTGAAATACCTCTTCATCCTCCTGCTCTTCGCCGCCGTGGCCTTCCTCGTCTACTGGCGGCTGCGCCCTTACATCCGCGGCCTGCGCCGCTTCCTCGGCGTCCTGCGCGAGGTGAGGCGCGTGCGCGGGGGCGCGGCGCCCGGGGGCTTCCCGCAGCAGTCGAGCCCGAAGAAGGCCGCCAACGAAAGGCTGCGACGCTGCGCGGCCTGCGGCACGTGGATGCCCGCCTCGCGCGCCGTATCTTTACGCGGCGGCGCGACCTACTGCTCGCACGCCTGCCTCGAACGCGCCGCCGACGCGCCCCGCCGCGCGCGCAAGTCCGCTTCCTGAGATGGCGAGTTCGTGAGGTTCGGCTCAGCGCCGGGGCCGGCCCGCGCCTTTAGACCTGCCGACTTGAACCAGCACGTTCGACTGACGCAGCGGCGCGTCCGCGTCGCCGCACGTCCCGCAGCCGGTCGAGCACGAGCCGCCGCCCTTGCCCGCCCCGAACGAGCGCAGCCGGGCGAGCGCCCGCCGCCCGGCGTAGAGGAGCGCCCCGGCGACGATGAGCGCGACCGCGACGGTCTGCCAGTCGAAATTCATGGACTTAAACACGCGCCTAACTTAACCCCAACAGCCTCCCGCCCTGGTACGTGACGAACGAGGCGGCGTAGGCGATGACGAGCATATAGGCCACCATGAAGAGGGGCCAGCGCCAGGAGTTCGTCTCGCGCCGCACGACCGCGATGGTGGACATGCACTGGCACGCGAGCACGAAGAAGACCATCATCGAGACGGCGACGAGCGGCGTCCACGCCGGGCTCCCGTCGGGCCGCTTCGCGCCGCGCACGGCCTCGATGAGCGAAGGCGAGTCGGCGTCCGAGTCCTTGCCGACGTTGTAGACGATGCTCAGCGTCGAGACAATCGTCTCGCGCGCGGCGAACGACGCGACGAGCCCGATGCCCATCTTCCAGTCGAACCCGAGCGGCGCGATCAGCGGCTCCAGCACGTGGCCGAGCCTCCCCGCGTAGCTCTGCTGCAACTGCGCGCCCTCGTCCGCCGTGTCGCCCTCGCCCTTCGCCGTCAGCGGCGCCGGCTCGCCCTTCGACTCGACCCCGGTCTCGCGCATCGCCTGCACGGCCGCGCCCTCCTGCGCGTCGGGCACGGGCTTCGCCTCCGAGCGCGGGAAGGTCATCAAAGCCCAGAGCAGAATCGAGATGGTCAGAATCACCGTGCCCGCGCGCTTGACGAAGAGCCACGAGCGCGACCTCATCGTGTGCAGCACGTTCAGGAAGTTCGGCACGCGGTAGGGCGGCAGCTCAAGCACGAGCGGCGGCGGCGGCGACTTCAGGATCGTGTGCTTCAAAACCCACGCGACGACGATGGCGACGGCGACGCCGAGCATGTACATCGAGAGCATGAGCAGCACGCCGACCGGCACGAAGCCGAAGAGGCGCACGTCCGTGAAGAAGGCCGCGATCATCAGCGTGTAGACGGGCAGCCGCGCCGAGCACGACATGAAGGGCGCGATTAGAATCGTCGCCAGCCTGTCCTTCGGGTTCTCGATGGTGCGCGTCGCCATGATGCCGGGGATGGCGCACGCGAAGCTCGACAGCAGGGGCATGAAAGCCTTACCGTGCAGCCCCACGCCCCGCATCAGCCTGTCCACGAGGAACGCCGCGCGCGACATGTAACCGCTGTCTTCCAAAAGCGCGATGAAGAAGAAGAGCAGGAGAATCTGCGGCAGGAAGACCAGAACCCCGCCGACGCCCGCGATGACGCCGTCCACGACGAGGTCTGTCAGAAGCCCCGCCGGCATCTGCGCCCGCACCGCCTCGCCGAGCGCGCCGAACCCGCGGTCGATCAAGTCCATCGGCAGCGTCGCCCAGGAGAATATCGCCTGGAAGACGACGGCCATCACGAGCAACAGCAAGACCGGCCCGAGGAACCTGTGCGTGACGAGGCGGTCGATGCGCTCGGTCGAGCTGGGGCGCGCGTCCTTCGCGCCGCGCACGGCCCCGGCCGTGACCTCCTCGATCCAGCGGTAGCGCGCCGTCAGAGGCTCCTGCCACCACTGCGGGTCGGAGCCCGAGAGGCGCGCACGCGCCCGCTCGACCGCCTCGCGCCGCTCCGCGTCTTCGGGAAGCTCGTCCGAGTAGAGGTCGCGCAGGGCCTTCTCGCGGCTCGGCGCGCCCGCGGCGTAGAGACGCCTGACCTCCGCCTCCGCGACCGGCGACAGCCGCCACAGGGCGCACGGCGGCCGCGAGCCGACCGCGTCGAGCACGGCCCGCGCCAGCTCTTCGAGCCCGCGCTTCGACTTCGCGGTGACGGGGACGACGGGGACGCCGAGCGAGTGCGCGAGCCTGTCGGCGTCGACCTCAAGCTTCGAGCGCTCGGCCAGATCGACCATCGAGAGCGCGACGACGAGCGGGCGGCCGGCTTCGAGGAGCTGCGTGACGAGGTAGAGGTTGCGTTCGAGGTTGGTGGCGTCGACGACCGCCACGACCACGTCGGGCGCGGGCACGCCCTCCATGCGACCCGTGAGGATGTCGCGCGCGATCTCTTCGTCGATTGACGCGGCGTCGAGGCTGTAGAGGCCGGGGAGGTCTACGAGGCGCGCGGGCGTCTGTTCGGCTTCGAGCGCCCACAGACCCTCCTTGCGCTCGACCGTGACGCCCGGGTAGTTGGCGACCTTCTGGCGGAGCCCCGTGAGCGCGTTGAAGAGGCTGGTCTTGCCCGCGTTCGGGTTGCCGGCCAGCGCCACGACCAACTGCCTGGCCTCCGCCCTAACGCCCGCCCCGGCGGGCGCGTCCGCTTGCGGCGGGGATTCGAGGATACTGCTCATTGGGGAAGTGATGAGTGATAAGTGATAAGTGATGAGATAAAGATTTTCTTATCACTCATCACTCATCACTACGGAAACCGTCTGGGCCTCGCTGCGGCGGAGCGCGAGGTGGTAGTTGCGCACGCGGACTTCGAGGGGGTCGCCGAGCGGCGCGGCCTTGATGACGCGGACGGGCGCGCCGGGCACGACGCCCATCTCCATCAGGCGGCGCGCCACCGCGCCCGAGCCGCGCACGGCCGTCACGCGCGCGTGGCGACCCGCTTCGAGCGCGTCGAGGGAGACGGCGGCCGTGCCGACCGCGTCGGCCCGCTTCGGCAGTTCACCGGCCTGTCCGGCTGCGGCGTAGGCGAGACTCATAAACGTTCACCGAAGATGACAAGGGGTTCAAGATCGAGGCGGCACGAAATCACGCGTGCCGCGGTTAAGAATATACTCCTCTTGAAAATAGATTTCAATTTCATCTTGGGGTAATTTTCCGAACGGGCGCGGCGCGAGCCCGTCTATTGCAGCGAAGTCGGGATGATGGCGAGGTCTGCGCGGACGGGGCCGAGCGGGGTGGCGGCCGTGAGCCGGAGCGGCAGCCGGCGCTTGTCCGTGCTGACCCAGAGGCGTAGGGCGAAGCGGTCGCCGGCGGGGTCGCTCGTGGCGAGGGCCAGCTCGACCGCGGGGATGTTCTGACCGCCGAGCTGTAGAGGGGCGTTACGCAGGGCGGTGATGAAGAGCACGCGCGGGCGCTTGTTGAGCAGCAGCGAGACGGAGTTGCGCTTGCCCGGCGTGAGGTCGAAGGAGCGTAGCGCGTAGAAGACCGAGAGCAGGTCGTGCGTGCCGAAGGGGACTTCGACGCGCGTCCCGTCCTCGAAGAGCGCGCTGCCGGCCTGCTGGTCGGCCGAGACGACGAAGCGCGCACGCCGCTTGCCCTCCGCGAGCGTCAGCTCCGTGCGGAACGGGAGCACGGTCGAGGCGTCCACGTACGAGTTGACCTGGTCGCTCACGGGGAAGAGTGCTTGCACGGGGCCGGCCGTCTGGAGGTTCGCCGTCAGCAGCAGCCCCTCGCGGTTGAAGTAGCGCGCGCGCGGCCGGACGAGGAACGAGGCGGAGCCCGCGGGCTGCGCGTTCGGCCCGAGGAAGAAGTTGAAGTTCAACTGCTCGCCCGGCTTGAAGGGCAGGTCGGCCGGCGCCGCCGAGGGCGCGGGGCCGGGCGTCGGCTTAACGGCCGGCGTCGGCGTGGGGCGGGGCGGGTTGTTGCCGGCCAGTTGTCCGGGCGGGAGGCGTATGCCGGGGTCGGTCGGCGTGGGCGTCGCCGCGGCGAGGGGGCCTTGCGTCTCGCCGACGAACTCGGCGCTCGCCAGCTCGACGCGAATCTCGCCGGCGCGGTGGCGCGCGCTGATGAGCACGGGCACGTGCCGCTCGTCGTCCGTGAAGTAGAGGCGCACGCGGTACTCGTCGGCCTCCTTGTTGCCGCGCACGCGCACCTCCGCGACGACGGTGTTCGAGGAGCCGACGTTAGTCTTGAGCGTCTCGCGACCCGTCACCCTCACCTCGGCGTCGTAGACGGCCTCGCCCTGCTTGACGCTGAGCGCGTAGGTCGCGCCCTGCGCGAGCGGCAGCGCGCGCAGCCGGTAGAGCGCCGAGAGGAAGTCGTACGTGCCGGCCGCGACGGCCACGTCGCGGCCCTGCGAGAGCGCGGAGGCGCCGAGCGGCGCGTTGTAGTCCTGCGCCACCTCCTGGACGCGCGCGCCCTGGCGGATGGACTGCCGCGCGTGGTAGGGGAGTCCGTCGAAGGGGTCGACGAAGGTGGCGTAGGTGTTGTTGAGCGCGTAGAGCGCGGCCGAGACGACGCCGATGGTCTCGACGTGCGCGCGCAGCTCGACGCCTTCGCGGCCCTGGAGCTGCCCGCGCGCGGCGACCTGCGTCTCGACGTGGGCGGCGGTCGGGAAGTTCGAGAAGGCGACCGTGTAGGTCAGGCGCTCGCCGACGCGGTAGGGCGCCTGCGAGAGCGGCGCGGAGGCGGCGTCCGTGCGCACCTGCCCCGGCGCGGCCGTACACAGACACAAAGCCGCCAGCGCCGCCAGCCAAACCCTCGCCATCGAAACTCGACCCAAAGAGTGCCCCCTTCTTAACCCGCCTGACATCTTCGCAAATAAAGCCCGTGCGCGACAAACGCCCGGGCGCCTTCCGGTTACACGCCCGCCGCGCGCCTTCGTTCCAACGGTGACGGCGCGCGGCTCAAATGTTTTCGAACTCCGCGAGCCACTCGCGCACGCTCACGCGCCCCGAGAGGAGCGCGACGTGCCCCGTCCCTTCGAGCAGCTTGAGCCGCGCGCGCGGGAGCAGCGAGGCCATCTGCCGCGCGGCCCTCACGCTGTCGAGGAAGCGGTCGGCCGTCCCCGCGACGACGAGCGTCGGCGTCTTCAACTCGCCGAGCCGCGGGCGCAGGTCGGTGTCGCGGATGATGCGCAGGCGCGAGACGTAGCCCTCGCGCCCCACGTCCGCCGTGTACTCGCGGAAGAGCCGGCGGTCTTCTTCGCCCACGTCCGGGCCGAAGAGGATGTGGCGGGCGCCGCGCGTCCGGTGCGCCCTGAGCATCGGGTAGAAGGCCCGGAAGAGGACGCAGCCCGCGTGAATCTTGAGGCGCTGACGGAAGTGCGGGAAGGTGTTGACGAGGATGATGCGCTCGAACAACTCTGGGTGTTCGAGCGCCGCGGCCATCGTCAGCAGCCCGCCGAACGACTCGCCGAGCACGGTCGCGCGCCCGCCAGCCTCGCGGATGACCCACGCGAGGTCTTCGACCAGCCGCCCCATCCCGTACCAACCGTCCCTGCGCAGAGGGAACGAGACCACCGTATGGTCGCGCGCGAGGTCGGCGGCCTGCTTGTAGAAGAGCCTCCCCGACCCCTCGATCCCGCAGACGTAGACGAAGGCCGGCCCGCTACCCTGCTTATGATATTCGACCATAGTGAGTGAGCAGTGGGCGGTGAGCAGTAAGCAATAAAAGCGGCTTACTCAAAAACTGAAAACTGCTCACCGCTCACCGCCCACCGCTCACTCCTTTCTCCATCTCTTCGACGACGGCGCGCGCGGCCGACGCGGGGTCTGGGGAGTTGAGGATGGCGCGGCCGACGACGACGAAGTCGGCGCCGCGGCGGACGGCCTCCGACGGCGAGGTGACGCGCTTCTGGTCGGCGTAGGCCGCGGCCGAGGGGTGCACGCCGGGCGTGACGACGAGGAAGCCCGCGCGCCCGACCGTCTCGCGGACGGGTGCGATCTCGTGCGGCGAGGCGACGACGCCGTCGAGGCCGGCGGCGTCGGCTAGCCGGGCCAGACGCCGGACGTGCTCCTCGACCCCGGCCGAGGCGATGCCCGTCTCGTCCAACGCGTCCGCGTCCATGCTCGTCAAGACTGTGACGGCGATGAGGCTCGGCCTCTTCACCCCGAGCCGCGCGGCCTCTTCGGCGGTCGCGTCCGAGGCGCGGCGCATCATCTCCGTGCCGCCCGCGGCGTGGACGTTGAAGAGCGCGACGCCGAGGCGGACGGCCTCGCGCGCGGCGGCGGCGACGGTGTTGGGTATGTCGTGGAACTTGAGGTCGAGGAAGAGGCGCGCGCCTTCGCCGACGAGACGGCGGACGAGGTCTGGCCCGGCCGTCGTGAAGAGCTGCGAGCCGACCTTGAACATGCCCGCCTCTTGGCGCAACTCGTCGTACAGTCTTAAAGCCTCTCCGGCGCTCTCCACGTCGAGCGCGACGATGAGTTTCTCTTTCGCGGAGACGGTCTCGGCCGTGCCTGTGGTCATCGTTTCTGCCCCTCCTCCTTCGGCGAAAGCTGTGCGACCTCCGAGCTACAAAGGTGCGAACTCGTCGGCGCGGCAGCCGACGGCCTCGTCAAGGGTTTTGAAGCCGTGGCGTCGGACGAGGGCGGCCAGCCCCTCGTCGATGCGCCGGGCGACGCCCGGCCCCTCGTAGACGAAGCCCGTGTAGAGTTGCACGAGCCCGGCGCCCGCGCAGATTTTCTCCCACGCGTCTTCGGCGTTAAAGATGCCGCCGACGCCGACAATCTCCAACGCGCCGCGCGTCAACCTGCGGAGCGCCGCGACCAGACGCGTCGAGCGCTCGCGCAGCGGCGCTCCGCTCAGGCCCCCTTCGCCATACACGGCGACACGCGCCGCGTCCGTGCGGAGTCCCGCGCGCGAGGTCGTCGTGTTGGTCGCGATGATGCCCGCGACTTCGGCGCCGCGCGCGGCGTCAACAATCAATTCAAGCTCGCCCGCGCCCACGTCGGGAGCGATCTTGACGAGCAGCGGGACGGAGCGTCCGCCTTCCGTCCCGGCCAGTTCGCGGTTGCGGCGTTGGAGCGCGCCGAGCAGTTCTGTGAGCAGGTCCGCGCGTTGCAGCTCGCGCAGACCCGGCGTGTTGGGCGAGCTGACGTTGACGGTCACGTAGTCGGCGTGCGGCCTGACCGTCTGGAAGCTCGCCAGGTAGTCGGCGGTCGCCTCCCCGACGGGCACCGCGCGGCTCTTGCCGATGTTGACGCCGAGCACGCAGTCGGGCCTCGCCTTTTGCAGTCTGCGCGCCAGCGCGCCGGCGCCCTCGTTGTTGAACCCCTGCCGGTTGACGAGCGCGCGGTCGAGCGGCAGCCGGAAGAGTCGCGGGCGCGGGTTGCCGGGCTGCGGGAGGTTCGTCACCGTGCCCACCTCGACGAAGCCGAAGCCGAGCGCGGCGAGCTGCGGCGCCACGAGCCCGTTCTTGTCGAAGCCGGCGGCGACGCCGACCGGGTTCTTGAAACTCAGGCCGAAGCGGCGCAGTTCTCCGAAGCGCGCGCCGCCCGCCGGCCCCCCCGCGATTCGGCGCAGCACGCCCGTGCCGAGGCCGAGCGAGAGCGCGTGAAGTGCGAACTCGTGTGCCGTCTCCGGCGGCAGCTTGAAGAGCAGGGGACGCAGCAGCGAGCGATAGAGCATCACGTGGACGCTGTCACAGGGGAGTGCGTAAAGAGCGAACCGAGCGTAACAGAGCCGCCGAAAGGCTGTCAAAAACTTCAGACGCACGCCCCGGGGGCGCGGGCACCCCCGCCCGCCAGAGCGTGCCCCGGCACGCTCAGCCGTGAAGCGCCTACACTCCAGGTTGAGTGTCGGCGCTCCTTCGCATTCGCGCTGACGCGCTCATGGCGGGCAAGGATGCCCGCGCTCCCGGCGTGAGGTCGCACCCCGCCGGGAGAGTTTCAGAGGGTTTTGACTCGGCGTTCGAGGTCGGCGGTTATCTGTGTCGGGTCCTCGTCGGGCGCGTAGGTGACGGGCTCGCCGAGGCGGATGGTGACGCGGTGGGGGGAGGTGAAGCCGCGGCGGCCGGAGAGCTTGAGCTCGATGAGGCCGTCGATGCGGACGGGCACGACGGGGATGCCCAGCCGCGAGGCGAGGACGCCGACGCCGGGGCGGAAGGGGCTCATGCCGAGACGTTCGGCGCGGATGCCCTCCGGGAAGACGAGCAGGTTGTAGCCGCGGTCTACAGACTCGCCCGCGTAGGCGAAGCTGCGGCGGAAGCCGCTCGCCTTGGGGAGCGAGAAGGTGTTGAAGATGACGACGACCAGGAAGTACTGCGCGCGCCAGCGCAGCCTTTTCAAAAGGGGGGTGCCGGCCGGAGGCTTACGCCACCAGCGCAGACGCTCGCCCTCCTGCGCGATGGCGAGGCGGCGGCGGAAGCGGCCGGGCATGGCCGACATGATGAGCGCGTGGTCGAAGTACGTGATGTGGTTCGAGACGAAGAGCGCGGGGCCGCTTAAGCCGCGCAGGTTCTCGCGCCCCTCCACGCGCGCCCAGCAGAGCACGGACGTGATGGGCAGCACGACCGCGTAGTAGAAGGCGACGCGGAACCAGCGGACGGGCGCGGCCTGCGCCCACGCGGGGTAGGGGTACTGCGCGGCCTCTGCGGCGCGCGCGCCGCCCGCGCCGACGATGCGCTCCACGTCGCCCACGGTCGTCGCCGCGGTGAAGCTCGCCTCGTCAATCTCGATCTGGTAGCGGTCTTCCAGGGCACTCAGCAACTCGACGCGGCCGAGCGAGTCGAGCTTCAGGTCGGCCGAGAGGCTGGCCGAAGAGTCCAAGGAAGCCGGCGCCTCGCCGCCCGCGCGCGGCGCGAGCGCGGCGATCAGTGACGCGGGCGAAGGGCCGAGCGTCGAAGTCTGAAGGCCGGCGACCGAGTTCCCGGCGGCGGCACCATCGACATGACTCCCGTTCGAGCCGCCGCTCTTCCCGTTCCGCTTCGGGGCGACCCGTTCGAGGATGTCGCGCTTGCGCACCTTCTGCGTCGGCGTGCGCGGGAAGTCCGAGTCGGGCCAGACCTGCCAGCGGCGCACGTGCTGGTGGCGCGCGAGCGACTCGTTGGCCCGCTCGACCGCCGCCGAGGGGTCGGCCCCGGCCTCGCGCATGATGAGCACCGCGAGCGGCTCCGGGCCGCGCGGGCCTTCGACGCCCACCACGGCGCTCGACTTAACTTCGGGCTGTCGGTTGAGCGCGGCCTCGATGTCTTCCGGGTAGACGTTGAGCCCCGCGGCCGTGACGATGGTCTCCTTCTTGCGGCCGCGGAAGTAGATGTTGCCGGCCGCGTCCATCTCGCCGAGGTCGCCCGTGCGCAGCCAGCCGCCGTCGCCGAGCGGCTCGCTCACGCCGTCTCCGCGCCAGTAGCCGGGCGAGACGTTCGCGCCGCGCACGAGAATCTCGCCCGACTCGTCGAGCCGCACCTCCTGCCCGCGCAGGGTCTTCCCGATGGAGCCGCGCCCGATCTTGAAGGGGTGGTTGACGGTGACGAGCGACGCCGTCTCCGTCATCCCGTAGCCCTGCACGACCGCGTACCCGAGCCGGCGCCAGAAGGTCTCCGTCTCGGCGCCCAGCGTCGCGCCGCCGGTCACGAAAGCCCAGAGCCTCCAACCGAAGTACCTGTGCACGCGCCGCGCCGTCCAGAGCCTCCTGAGCGGGTGCGCCCCCTCGGCGCGCTCGATGCGGCGGCGCAGGTCCGGGAGGAGCCCGCGCGACTCCTCGCGCCGCTCGACGTGCTCGCGCAGGGAGTCGAGCAGGCGCGGGACGGTGACGACGACGTTGACCTTGCGGGTCTTGACCGTGTTGGCGATCTCGGAGGGGTTGAGCGCGTCGACGAAGATGACTTCGCCGCCCAGGAGTTGCGGGACGAGGATGCCCATGAACTGCCCGAAGACGTGGCTCAGCGGGAGCAGGCACAGGAACCGCAGCGGGTGCACGAGCCGCACCCACTTCATGTACTTCCGCATCCCCTCTTCGAGCGGCGCGAGGTTCGCGAGCAGGTTCCCGTGCGTCAGGCAGACCCCGCGCGGCTCGGCCGTCGTCCCGGACGTGTAGATGATCTCCAGGAGGTCGCCCGAGGAGATTTCGTCACCCTTGAAAGGCCCGCGCGGACGAACGGCAACCACACCCTCAAGCTCTTCGAGCGCGACCGCCGGCGGCCCGAGCGAAGCGGCCCGCGCCCCCGTCTCCGCGCTGTAGAGCACGAGCCGCGCGCGCGTCTGCGCCTGCACCCGCGCGACGAAATCCGGCGCACTCTCCACGTCGAGCGGCACCACGACCGCCCCGCGCAGCGCGCACCCGAAGAACGCCGCCACCCACTCCGGCCCGTTCGCCCCCCACACCAGAACCCGCTCGCCCTTCCCGACCCCACGCGCCTCCAACTCGCGCGCGAACCCGTACGCCGCCTCCGCCACGCGCCGGTACGACCAGCGCACCAGACGCAGCCCGCGCCTGTGCGCGAACGCCGTCTCCCCGCCGCGCCTCACATAATCCTCAAGATAACTATTAATCGTCGAACGCATAAACCCCTTGCCTGACGAGCACCCGGCCGTACGAATCCACCCGCGGGCACACCTATAAATTCTCCCGCCCGCGCGACCCATTGTCGAGTCCGCAAGGGGCCACGAAGAGGCGCGGTGTGACACTTTCACATCTGGCCGGTTGGGGTTATTAGAGCATTCGTCGCACCCGTGCGCGCGTGCGTCTAAGGACTTTCTTTAAGGGGCATCACGACAAGGGAGGGCGTCTTCGGGGGGGGGGCGAGTTTGGGGGCACCGGCCTTTTTTCTTCTTTCGGGAGCCGACATCCGGGACTCCAACTCCTCATTCATCAGCGTCAATTTGCGTACTTCATCCTCAAGGTTGCGGATGGTCTTCTGAAATTCCGCATGCTCCTCCAGGTCTGCGGCCCGCTGTATGCCGTCCTGTAGCTGATGGTTCCTATTATCCAAGTCGTATTTCATGGACGTGAGCCACACGCCGGCCCCGAAGGCCATGACGATCACCGTGACGGTGGTGGTGATCACCGACCGCATCTCTGAAGGCTTCAGCGATTCGACGATAACCCCCATGGTCAAGGGCGGAAGACTTTCCGATTTATGATTCTCGCCATCCATAATCTTTTCTTCCGTGAGTTCTGTCCCCTCGGGACGGGGGCATAAACCCCGCACATAGCTCAAGCACGCCCCGTGCCAGGCCGGCCGTCCGGGCATCTTTCGAGGCGGCGCCGGCGGCACACGCAGGATTAAATGGAAAAGCTTGAGAGCACGGCCCCACCCCGCCGGCCCGGGAGGGCGACGTGCCTGCGTGCCGCGCGGTTTTTGGTGTAGACGCCGAAGCGGTGCAAAACAAAATGGGATACTTCGAAATGCGACGGATAGATAAAAGATCGAACCGCACACCGCAACGCTGTAATGAGGTCGAATATGATTCCGGCGACGCAGACCTCGCAACCTTCCATCCGTCCGTGGGGCTGTGGTAGTATCCGCGCCGATGGAATTCGTGGAGAAAGCGCGCATCATGGACGGCATGCGCATCAACCGTGCGCTGGCCCGGCTCGCGTCCGAGATCGTGGAGGAGAACCACGGGGCGGGGCACCTCTACCTGATCGGCATCCAGCGCCGCGGCGTGCCCCTCGCCCAGCGCCTCGCCGACAAGGTCGCCGACATCGAGGGCGAGCGCCCGCCCGTCGGCGTCCTCGACATCACGCTCTACCGCGACGACCTCTCGACCGTCGGCGCCAACCCCATCGTCAACCGCACCGACCTGCCGATTGACGTCGAGGGCAGAAACGTCCTGCTCATCGACGACGTGCTCTACACGGGGCGCACCATCCGCGCCGCGCTCGACCAGTTGATCGACTTCGGCCGGCCGCGCCGCGTGCAGCTCGCCGTCCTCGTCGACCGCGGGAAGGAGCACCGCGAGCTCCCCATCCAGGCCGACTTCGTCGGGAAGTTCGTGCCGACGAAGAAGAGCGAGATCATCAAGGTGATGCTCGACGAGTTCGACGGCGAGGAGGCGGTCGTCATCGTGGAACGACCGGCGGGTCAGGAGGAGGAGGGTTAACGAAGGCGGCCGCGACTGGCCGCCTTTTCGTTTCAGGACTTGAGGCCGAGACGGTTCCACATGACGAGCGCCGTGCTGAAGCAGAGAAACTTGCTCGGGATTCGCGGGATGAGCGCCGAAGAGATCGCGCACGTCCTCGACACGGCCGAGACCTTCCGCGAAATATCGGAGCGCGAAATCAAGAAGGTGCCGACGCTGCGCGGGCGCACCGTCATCAACCTCTTCTTCGAAGCCTCGACCCGCACGCGCACCTCCTTCGAGATCGCCGGCAAGCGACTCTCCGCCGACGTCATCAACATCAGCTCCTCCTCGTCCTCGGTCACGAAGGGCGAGACGCTGCTCGACACGGCGCGCAACCTTGAGGCGATGGGGCCTGACCTCATCGTCATCCGCCACCCCTCGGCCGGCGCGCCGCACCAGCTCGCGCGCGTCTGCCGCGCCTCGGTCGTCAACGCGGGCGACGGCGCGCACGAGCACCCGACGCAGGCGCTCCTCGACGCGCTCACCATCCGGCAGCGCAAGGGCGGTTTCGAGGGGCTGCGCGTCGCCATCCTCGGCGACATCCTCCACTCGCGCGTCGCGCGCTCGAACGCGCACCTTCTGACGACGCTCGGCGCTTCGGTCACGGTCGCGGGGCCGGGGACGCTCGCGCCGCCCGAGTTCGCCGCGCTCGCGGGTGAAGGGAAGCTCAGTGTTGTTCGGCGTGTGGAAGAGGCAATCGAAGGGGCCGACGTGTTGATGGTCTTGCGCATCCAGCGCGAGCGGCAGGACAGCGCCTTCCTTCCGTCTCTGCGCGAGTACGCCGTGCACTACGGGCTCAACCTGAAGCGGCTGAGCCTTGCCAAACCCGACGCCATCGTCATGCACCCCGGCCCGATGAACCGCGGCATCGAGATCGCTTCGGACGTGGCCGACGGCGCGCGCTCGCTCATCCTCGACCAGGTCGCCAACGGCCTCGCCGTGCGCATGGCCGTGCTCTACCTGCTCGGCGGCGGCGCGGGCGTGGTGACCTCCACACCCAACCCCGTGGTTCAAGCTAAGCCCGAGGCGGAGCCTCTGCCCGAGCCGCTGAGCAGCGCCGCGACCGCCGCGCGCTCCGAAGGATTCAAGTAAAAGGATGAGACTGCTTATCGCCAACGGCTACGTCGTAGACCCGACGCAGGGCGTCAACGGCGGCCGCGACATCTTGATTGAGGGCGGGCGCGTGGCCGCGTTACTTAAGAGCGGGGAGGCCACGCCCGAGGGCACGGAGGTCTTCGACGCGACGGGGCTCGTCGTCGCGCCCGGCTTCATCGACCTCCACACGCACCTGCGCGAGCCCGGGCAGGAGTACAAGGAGACCATCGCGTCGGGCGCGTGGGCCGCCGTCGCGGGCGGCTTCACCTCCGTCTGCGCGATGCCCAACACGGACCCCGTCAACGACAACCCGGCCGTCACGAGCTTCGTCGTCGAGCAGGCGGCGGCCGCCCGCCTCGCCAACGTCTTCCCCGTCGGCGCGATCACCAAAGGCTCGCGCGGCGAGGAGCTGGCCGAGATGGGCGAGATGAAGCGCGCCGGCATCGTCGCCGTCACCGACGACGGGCACCCCGTCCCTTCGCCCGGGCTGATGCGCCGTGCGATGGAGTACGCGCGCGGGTTCGACCTGACGGTGATGGATCACTGCGACGACAAGACGCTCGCGGCCGGCGGCGTGATGCACGAGGGCGAGTGGTCTCTGCGGCTGGGCTTGCGCGGCCGGCCCGCGCTCGCCGAGGAGTCGGACGCGATGCGCGACTGCGCGCTGGCCGAGCTGACGGGCGCGCGCGTACACCTCGCGCACGTCTCGACGCGCGGCGCGGTCGAGGCCGTCCGGCGCGCGAAGGGGAGGGGCGTCGAAGTCTCCTGCGAAGTCACGCCGCACCACTTCACGCTCACCGACGCGGCCTGCGAGGGCTTCGACACCAACACGAAGATGAACCCGCCGCTGCGGAGCAGGGAACACCTGGACGCGATACTCGAAGCCGTCGCCGACGGAACCGTGGACGCCATCGCGACCGACCACGCGCCGCACCACGCCGACGAGAAGGAGCTTGAGTTCGACCGCGCGGCCTTCGGCATCACGGGGCTTGAGACGGCCGTCGGCCTCGCCTTCGACCGCCTCGTCCACGGCGGCCTCATCACGCTCGAACGTTTGGTCGAACTCTTCTCCGTCAACCCCGCGCGCATCTTCCGCCTCGAAGGCCGCGGCACGCTCCGGCCCGGCGCGCACGGCGACGTGACCATCCTCGACCCCGAACTCCGCTGGACGTTCGACGCCTCCCGCTCCAAATCCAGGAGCCGCAACACGCCCTTCGACGGCCACGCCTTCCACGGCGCCGCCGTCGCCGCCGTCGTGGGCGGGCGGCTCGTCTACGTGCGAGAGGGCAGGGGGGCGGCCGCGACGGGCTGAGCCCGACAGGGGAGCGGGTTCGAGGATAAACCAGCTCGTCACGTCGAGAGTCCGCGCCGTCACATTCCCCTTCCCGCCCGGCGCATCGGCGCGTTAAAAACGACGGGCAGTCTCATCCTTCCGCGGGGCACCGTCTAATGTCGCACATCCCGGGTTTCGGTTTTTTCGAGAGGCATCGAGAGAAGGGGGCCTTCTTCGTCCGACTGGCCGTCGGGTTCATCCTCGTCTACGGGACGCAGGATAACGTCTTCAGCCACGAGCGCATGATCGAGTTCCGCGACTTCCTCGCGGCCAGGCGCGTGCCGTTCCCGCTCTTCTCCGCGTACCTGTCCGCGTACGCGCAGTTCTCGTGCGGCATCCTGTACGTGCTCGGGTTGTTCGTGAGGCCGGCGGCGGCGGTGATGGTGATTAACTTCGTGGCGGCGCTCGTCATCGCGCATCTGGACGCGCCGCTCGACGCCGCGCGGCTCGCGCTCTGCATGCTCTTCTCGTCGCTCTTCCTGCTCTTCCACGGGGCCGGGGCGCTGTCGCTCGACGACCACCTCTCAAGAAGACGGTGACGGCAAAAAAAGAAGAGGCCCGCTGCGCTCTCCCCTTCGCAGCGGGCCTCTCCTTGTGCGGTCGCTCACTTACGTCTTGACAGGGGCGACCGAACCCTTGGATGGCCTTTCAGGTGGCTTTCAAATTTCGGTGGGAAGCCCGCCCGCGCTCTCCCCTTCGCTTGCGGGCTTCCCCCGATACGGCCGCCCCGCGAGGGGCCGCCGATCTCGTTAGAACTTACTGCGCCCTGTACTCGGGCAAAGACACCCCGCGGTTGAGGATGACGCCGAACTGTGTGCCCGACTTCACCTCCGCCTCCTGCTCGCGCTCGTAGACCCGCGCGCCCGTGCCGGCGCCGCCGCCGAGGATGGCGCCGATGGCCGCGCCCTTGCCGCCGCCCGCGATGGCCCCGATGATGGCGCCCGTCGCGGCGCCGCCGCCGATGAAGACCGCGTCGCGCTTGCGGTTGCCCTTGCCCGAGACCGTGCTCTCGTTATCCGAGTTCACGTCGTCGGTCTGGAGGCTCGACAGCGAACCGTTGATGGGGTGACGAACGCCGTTCGGCAACTCCACCTGGTTGAAGGCGACGGTGATGCGGCCGGGGGTGCGGCGCCCGGAGCGGGTCACCGAAGAGACCCGACCCCAGACCTTGCTGCCCACGGGGAGCACGTCCACCCCGCTGCCGCCGCCGTAGACCGGCTCGGTCACCGTCGTCGAGAAGCGGTCGCCGACGCGCGCCGTCCTCGAATTCAACTCCGTGTCCATGCGGACGCGGATGACCGTGTCGGCCGGCACCGTGTAGTAACGGAGCGGCGGCGGCGCGGGGACGGTCGTGGTCGTCCTGCGGACGGTGCGCCGCGTGCGGCGGCGCTGCGCCGAGGCGTCGGGCGCGACGGCGCCGAGCAGCAGCGCGAACAGGGCTACGAGAACAGTCGTCCTCCTGGCGAAACTCTTGCCGTTTGTCATCTTCTTCAATCCTTCCTCAATCGGCGTGCCGCCTCGCGAACAGGGTCGCGCTCAGGCCGCCGCTCTTAGGTTGAGCAACGTGTGTGCCACAGGATGTGCGAGGCTGTTTTCTGTTTGCGCCACAGTATTTAGCGGATTTCACGCGGAAAAGCCAGCCCCTCGGCGAGGCAGCTTTAACCGCCGTGCGAGTTAAAGGAGGTGCGGCCTGCACTAAATCGTATGCCCGGCGGGGAAAGCAAAAAGCGCGGGGTGCCTCAACTCGCCGCGGCAGTTTTCATCAGGCGCGCGGGCAGTTGAAAACGGGGGGATTTAGTGTAAGCTTGCGGCAAGCAAAAATCTCTCGCAGGAGCTTTTAAAGGACGGCGGCCGCAAGCCGCCGGAGCCATTTAAGCCGAAAGACATTTCACCCATCCACAAATTCCAGAAGACAAGAGGAGTCGAGTTATGAGCACAGCACCGACGCAGGCGACGACGGCGAGCCTGCCCCGCATTAACGACACGGCGCCGGACTTCGAGGCCAAGTCCACGCAAGGCCCCCTGAAGCTCTCCGACTATAAGGGCAAGTGGGTCGTCCTCTTCTCGCACCCGGCGGACTTCACGCCCGTCTGCACGACCGAGTTCGTCGAGTTCGCGCGCCGCTCCGAAGAGTTCAAGGAGCGCGGCGCGCAGCTGGTCGGCCTCTCGGTCGATTCCGTCCCCGCGCACATCGCCTGGATCAGGAACATCGAGGGACACTTCGGCGTCAAGATCGACTTCCCCGTCATCGCCGACCTCGACACGAGGGTCGCGCAAACTTACGGGCTCATCCACCCGGGCGCGTCCGAGACGGCGACCGTCCGCGCGGTCTTCATCATCGACCCGCAGCAGAAGGTGCGCGCGCTCATCTACTACCCGATGAGCCTGGGCCGCAACATCGACGAAGTCCTGCGCGCGCTCGACGCCTTGCAGACGGCCGACCAGAACGCGTGCGCGACGCCCGCCAACTGGCAGAAGGGCGACAAGGTCGTCGTCCCCCCGCCGCAGACCATCGAGGACGCGTCGAAGCGCATGGAGGACGACTTCAGGTCGAAGAACGAGGTGACCGACTGGTATCTCTCGAAGCGCGAACTCGGCCAGTGAGCGGTCTTTAATTGGTTCGGGCGCGGGGGCGTGCGTGAGGAAGGAACCAACGGGGCTGCTTGAGAACGTCGGCGGGACGCCGCTCGTCAAGCTCCCGCGTCTGGCGCGCGGGCTGCCGCGCGGCGTCGAGGTCTACGCGAAGGCCGAGCACCTGAACCCGGGCGGCTCGGTCAAAGACCGCGCGGCGCTCGCCATGATTCTCGACGGCGAAGCGAGCGGCCGGCTCACGCCCGGGAAAGTCCTGCTCGACGCGACGAGCGGGAACACGGGCATCGCATACGCCTTGATCGGCGCGGCGCGCGGCTACCGCGTGCGCCTGTGCCTGCCGGCCAACGCGAACGTCAAGCGCACGCTCCGGATTTACGGCGCCGAGTTGATCGAGACGGACCCGCGCGAGGGGGCCGACGCCCCGCAGCGTCTCGCGCGGCGCATGGTCGCGGAGGAGCCCGGAGCGTACTTCTACCCGAACCAGTACGACAACCCCGCGAACTGGCGCGCGCACTACGAGGGCACCGCGCCGGAAATCTGGGAGCAGACCGCGGGCCGCGTCACACACTTCCTCGCGGGCGTCGGCACTTCGGGGACGTTCACGGGCACCGCCCGACGTTTGAAGGAACTGAACCCCGGCCTGAAGGCGGTGCTGATGCAGCCCGACTCGCCGCTCCACGGGCTCGAAGGGATGCGCCACGTCGAGACCTCCATCGTGCCCGGCATCTTCGACGCGGCCCTCGCGGACGAGCGCGTCGAAGTCTCGACCGAGGAGTCGCAGGAGACGGCGCGGCGACTCGCGCTGGAGGAGGGGCTCTTCGTCGGCGTCAGCTCGGGCGCGAACGTGGCGGCGGCGCTCCGTTACGCGCGAGGGCTGCCGGAGGGCTCGGTGGTCGTCACCGTCCTTTGCGACGGCGGCGGGCGCTACCTGGGCGAAGAGTTCTGGGGGGAGGGCGTGTGATAAGACTCGGCGCGGCCTTGCGCGCGGAGATAGAGCGGCACGCGGAGCGCGAGTACCCGCGCGAGTGCTGCGGGCTGCTCGTCGGGCGTATCGTGGACGACGGGCGCGCGCGTATAATCCACGCGACGTACCCCGTGCAGAACGTTTTCGCCGACGAGGGCGAGCAGCATCACCGGATGGCAATCGACCCGCTCGAATACGCGCGCGCGGAGCGCCGCTACGCGGCCGAGGGGCTGGGCGTGGTGGGCAACTACCATTCGCACCCGGAACACCCGGCCGTGCCTTCGCAGTACGACCTCGAACACCTCGCCCCGTGGCCGACGATGTCTTACGTCGTCGTCTCCGTGCGGGGAGGGAAGGCGGCCGACCTGCGCTCGTGGGAGCTTGAGGCCGACCGCTCGCGCTTCAAAGAGGAGGAGCTGGAGGAGGCGTAGTATGTCTGGAAGAGCCCGGACGGCACTCCCCTTAAACGCTCTGTTGGCGGCGGCCGCCGCGCTCGGCGCGCTCGCCCCCGCCCCGGCCGCGCGTGCACAGGACGCGGCCCAGGCGCCCGCCGCGCAGCCCGCGGAGGCCCGAAAGGTTGACGAGTACGGGCCGCTGCGCCATTGCGACGTGACGGCGCGCCTCGATAATTTCGCCGTCGAGCTACAGAACTTTCCGGGGACGAAAGCCCTCCTCGTCGGCTACGACCCGAAGGGCAAAGGTCAGGGGCGGGCCGGCTGGTATCTGAAAGTCGGGCGGTACTACCTCATCAACTCGCGCGGCATTGAGCCGTCGCGCGTGGCGGTCGTCAACCGCGTCGTCGTCCTCGAAGGGAAGCGTTGGCCGTGGGGCGCCGGCAGGCTTAACGCGTGGCTCGTGCCCGAGGGCGCGCGCCGGCCCGACCCGCAGGCGCCGGACGAGGACGAGCCCGAGGACGAGGGGCAACCGTAAGAGCTTAAGCAGAAGGAGTCTCAGACAATGGCGGTCACAGTATTCATCCCGACGGCGCTGCGGCAGTTCGCCGGCAACCGCGCCGAGGTGTCGGTCGAGGCGGGCACCGTGGGCGAGGCGCTCGACAAGGTGACGGGCGAGCACGCGGAGCTGCGCCGGCACCTCTACGGCGAGCAGAACACGCTGCGCAACTTCGTCAACGTTTACGTCAACGACGAGGACATACGCCACGCGCAGAGGCTCGACACGCCGGTCAAGGACGGCGACACCGTCTCCATCATCCCGGCCATCGCGGGCGGCGCGGCGACAGAGGCGGAGGTCGGGGCGGTCGAGCCGCCTTCGCTGTCGAACGAAGAGATCGCGCGCTACAGCCGACACCTCATCATGCCAGAGGTGGGCATGGAAGGTCAGCGGAAGTTAAAGGCCGCGCGCGTGCTGATGATCGGGACGGGGGGCCTGGGCGCGCCGACGGGGATGTACCTCGCGGCGGCCGGCGTCGGCACGCTCGGCGTGGTGGACTTCGACGTGGTGGACGCGTCGAACCTCCAGCGCCAGATCGTGCACGGGACGAAGGACGTCGGAAGGCCGAAGATCGAGTCGGCGCGCGACCGCCTGAACGACATCAACCCGCACGTCAAGATCGAGGCTTACGAGACGCGGCTCACGAGCGAGAACGCGCTGGAGCTTTTCCGCGAGTACGACATGGTCGTGGACGGCACCGACAACTTCCCGACGCGCTACCTCGTCAACGACGCGTGCGTGCTGACGGGCAAGCCGAACGTCTACGGCTCCATCTTCCGCTTCGAGGGTCAGGCCAGCGTCTTCTGGGCGGCGCGCGGGGCGTGCTACCGCTGCCTCTACCCGGAGCCGCCGCCGCCCGGGCTCGTCCCGAGCTGCGCGGAGGGCGGCGTGTTGGGCGTGCTGCCCGGCATCATCGGCGCCATCCAGGCCAACGAGGCCATCAAGCTCGTCCTCGGGGGCGGCGAGCCGCTCGTCAACCGGCTGCTCCTCTTCGACGCGTGGAAGCTGCGCTTCCGCGAGCTGAAGCTGAGGAAAGACCCGGCCTGCCCCGTGTGCGGCGAGAACCCGACGGTGAAGGAGTTGATCGACTACGAGCAGTTCTGCGGCCTCGGCCCGCAGCCCGATGCTGTACAGACGACAGGAGCGACGGAGGGAGGAATGATGGAAGAGATCACTGCGACCGAGTTGAAGGAGCGCATCGACCGCGGCGACGACCTACAGATCATCGACGTGCGCGAGCCCAACGAGTACGACATCGCGCGCATCCCCGGCACGCGACTCATCCCGCTGGGTCAGGTCACCGAGCGCATGGGCGAGATCGAGGAGGGGCGCGAGACGGTCGTCCACTGCAAGGGCGGCGTCCGCAGCGCCAGGGCCATCGAGGCGCTCACGCGCTCCGGCTTCAAGGGCAAGCTCCTCAACCTCAAGGGCGGCATCACCGCCTGGTCGAACGACGTAGACCCGAGCGTCCCCAAATACTAAGAGTAGTAGTCAGCCGTCAGTAGTCAGTAGGTAAAGAGAACTACGGCGGGCGTCAGGTTTTAACCCGCAACGCCCGCCGATGTTTTCTACTGACTACCGACTATTGTCTACTCCTACGACTGGCCGCCGCCGCCGGAGGCGCCGCGGCCCTGCCCGCTGCCGAGGTGCGTCGTGAGCAGTTGCTTGGCGCGGTCTCCGCGGCGCTGGTACTCCTCTTTGGCCTCGCGGAAGAAGGCGGCGAGCTCCTGGTTGCCCTCCTGCTCGGCGTCGGCGATGTAGAGCGCCGTGGTCTCCGCGCCCTGGAGCGCGTGGTAGATGACGCTCACGAGGTCGTACGTGATGTCACGAGTCCCCGTGTCGCCCTGGCTGTTGTCACTTCTTTGTGCAGACATACTTCACCCCTTAAAATAAGATTTAACCGACCGGGGGACTTTTGGGGAACTTGTCGCCGTCGATTGTAGGAACGCCGGCGCGCGAGGTCAAGGAGGCGACCGCGGTGAGAATCGAACCCGTCCGGCCGGAGGAGGCCGACGACTACGCCCGCCGCGTCTTCAAGGCGCAGGCCGAGAAGTGGGGCGCGCCCCTCTCCAACCACCTCGTACACGCGCGGCGGCCCACCATCTTCCGCGGCGTGCGCGCCATGTGGCAGGGCCTTGACGGCTCGGGGCTCCTCGACCCGCGGCTCGTCTCGCCCGTCAACCGCCGCGTGGCCCGGCACAACGGCTGCGAGTCAGTCTTTTTTGTTATTAGTCGAACGTGAGGCGGGTGAGAGTTGAACACGGAGACGCGGAGACACGGAGACGCAGCTTCGGGCCTATAGCTCAAGAAGCTGTGTCTCCGTGTCTC
>DASVQJ010000136.1:0-8440 GCA_036389235.1 Pyrinomonadaceae bacterium
ATGGCGCTCGACCTCGTGCTCCCGCGCCGCAGGGGCGCCGGCGGCCGTGACGACGAGAGCCTCGCGGCCTTCGTCCGCCGCCGCCTCGGGCGCGAGGCGCTTGAGCGCATGGCGCAGCCGATGGTCGGCGGCATCTACACGGCCGACCCGGAATCGCTCTCTCTACGCGCGACGATGCCGCGCTTCCTCGAAATGGAGCGCCGCGACCGCAGCCTCATCCTCGCCATGTGGAAGGCTGGGCGGCGTGCCGCCGACGACGCGCGCCACGGCCGCGGCGCGAGCGGCGCGCGCTACAGCCTCTTCCTCTCGTTCGACGAGGGCGTGCAGGTGCTCACCGACGCCCTGGCCGCGCGCCTGCCCGAAGGCTGCGCCCGCCCGGGCACGAAGGTCACGTCGCTGCGCCCCGAAGGCGGCGCGCGCCGCTGGTCTTTGACGACCGACGCGGGCGAGACGCTGGGGGCCGACGCCGTCTGCCTCGCGCTGCCCGCCTACGCCTCCGCGCGACTGCTGCGCGACTCGGACGACGCGCTGGCGGACGAGCTGGAAGCGATACCCTACGCCTCGACCGCGACGGTCAACCTCGCCTACAGGCGCGCCGACATCCCGCACCCGCTCGACGGCTTCGGCTTCGTCGTCCCCTTCGTCGAGCGCCGGGCGACGCTGGCCTGCACCTTCAGCAGCGTCAAGTTCCCCTCGCGCGCCCCCGCGGGCCACGCCCTTCTGCGCGCCTTCGTCGGCGGCGCGCTCCAGCCCGACATGTTCGAGTTGGACGAAGACCGCATGGTCGCCGCCGTCCGCCAGGACCTCCGCGACCTGCTCGGCGTCGAGGCCCCGCCCATCTTCGCCCACGTCGAGAAGTGGCCGCGCTCGATGGCGCAGTACCACCTCGGCCACGCCGCCCGCGTCGCGCGCATACGCGAACTCGCCGGCCGCCTCCCCGCCCTCGCCCTCTGCGGCAACGCCTTCGAAGGCGCCGGCCTCCCCGACTGCGTCCGCGGCGGCGAATCCGCGGCCGACGCGCTCCGGAAGATTCTCGACCCTGCTAAACTCTAACTTCACCCCGTGCCTATGGAAGACAAAGTAGAAGAGGTATACAACCGGCGCTGCGCGGACGTGTACGACCAGTGGTTCGGGTATTTCGACGAGGCGGCCGTGGACGTGTTGCAGGAGTTGGCGGGCGCGGGTCGTGCGCTTGAGCTGGGGATAGGCACGGGGACGGTGGCGCTGCCTTTAGCGGCGCGGGGCGTCGAGGTGCACGGCATCGACGCGTCGCCCGAGATGGTGGCGGCCTTGAGGGCGAAGCCGGGCGGCGAGTCTCTGCCGGTGACGATGGGCGACTTCGCGGACGCGGGCGTCGGGGGCGAGTTCTCGCTCGTCTACGTCGTCTACAACACCCTCTTCGCTTTGCAGACGCAGGAGGAGCAGGTGCGCTGCTTCCGGAACGTCGCCGCGCGGCTCGCGCCGGGCGGGGCGTTCGTCGTCGAAGCCTTCGTCCCGGACCTCGCGCAGTTGAGCGCGGGCCGGGGCGTCCGCCTCCTGCACATGACGGACGAACGCGTCGGAATCAGAATCTACGAGCACGACCCCGTCGGGCAGAAGCTCAAGAGCCGGCACGTCGTCTTCGCCGACGGCGGGACGCGGGTCTTCCCCGTCGAGGTGCGCTACGCGTGGCCGCCGGAGCTGGACCTGATGGCCCGCCTCGCCGGCCTGAGCCTGCGCGAGCGCTGGGGCGACTGGCGGCGCGGGCGTTTCGACGCGAAGAGCGAGAAGCACGTCTCCGTCTACGGGCGCACGGCCTGAGCGTCCCCGTCATGAAGAGAAGTAAGACGCTGCAAATCGGTTGGCCCGGCATGGCCGCGGCAGTCCTGCTCGCGGCCGCGCTCTCGCCCAACGCCCCCGCCCAGTCGGGCCGCGTCATCCCGACGCCGACGCCCACGCCGACGCCCGAGGCCGTGCGCACGCCGAAAGTCGAAGAGCCGAAGTTCGTCCCCGACCCGAACGCGGAGAAGTACCGGCTGGTCTTCGCGACGCGCTACCGGGGGAATTCCTTCTCCACCCGCACCTACGACGAGATGGTGCCGGTCCTGCGCGCCGCCTTCGACGACTTCATCGAGGGCCTGAACCGCGCGGGCGCGCAAGGGTACAGGGTCGTCACTTCGCTGAAGGGCGACCCGGCCGTCGTCGCGCTCGACGAGGCGCAGTACGAGTACGCGTGGACGCACACGCGCTCGCCGGACGCGACCCACAAGCCGGGCTTCGCGGGGGCGTACGGGCGGCTGGCGAAGAAGGGCTTCCGCCTCGCCGCGCACTCGATGCTCTACGCGTCCTGCAATTACTACGGCGGGGCCGTCCCGGGCGAACCTTACATGCAGGACTGCGAGTACGGAGACTTCTTCCTCTTCGAGAGGCGGAAGGGCTCCGAGTCGCCCCGCGAGTACGCGCTGGCCGACACCAAGCGCGGCGGACGCGGGAAGAATCAGACGGACGAAGACGTGTTGACGGCCGCCGTCAGGACGAAGCTGGCCGCGGGGTTCTCCCCCGCGCACCTCCTCTCGAAGTCCGAGATACTGCTCGAACGCGAGCCGCCCGACCCCGCGCTCGCCGAGGCCGGCGCGGAGGTGCGCGTCGTCCGCTCCGCCAACCTCTGGGATAGCGACGAGCTGCCGAAGAGGGTCAACGCGCTGGCGCGGCAGGGCTTCAGGCTGGCCCTCGCCGGCCACAAGATAGCCCTCATGTACCGCCGCCCGGGCACGCCGCCGCCGCTCACGTACGTCTGGCTGAAGAGTTCGAAGAAGGACTTCGAGAAGGAGCTGGCGCGACTGCAAGAGGCGGGGGCGGTCTTCCGCTCGACCTACCCCGACGAGACCGGCGCGCGGCGCGCACTCATCTTCGAGCAGGGCCAGCCCGCGCGACGCGAGTACAGGCTCCTGAGGTTCGAGCTACAGACACGCCACAACGCCGCCGAGCAGGTCATGGAAACCACACTCGCCCCCGCGTCCGCCGGGGCGCAGAAGGAGCTGAACCGCCTCGCGGCGGAGGGCTTCGTCGTCCTCGCCCTCTTCGACGCCGACAACTATAAGATCACGTGGCCGGGCAAGGGGCGCGAGGGCCTCGTCGCCGAAGAGTTCGGCGTCCTGCTTGAGCGTCAGCGCTAAGCGTAACCGCCGCCGCGCGGCCCGTAAGACGACGTCACCGGCTCACCCTTCCGGCGACGCCTTTTGCCTTCGACGTTAGTCTCGATTAAGCTGCACGTGCTTTCCCATCAAACATAAATTCGGCGGCGGCGCACTTGGGCAAGGAAGGACTGGTCATCGTCGGCGGCGTCGCGGCCGGGCTCGCGGCGGCGATGGAGGCGAGGCGCAACGCGCCCGACCTGCCCGTCACCGTCTTCGAGCGGACGGGCGACATCTCATACGGCGCCTGCGGGCTCCCCTACGTCGTCGCCGGGCTCATCCCCTCGCCCGACTCCCTCGTCCTCCACACGCCCGAATACTTCCGCGAGCGCCACTCCGTCGAAGTCAGGCTCGGCTGCGAGGCCGTCGAGCTGCTCCCCTCGAAATCCGTCGTGCGCGTGCGCGAAGGCGGCGCCGAGCGCGAGGTCGGTTACGACTCGCTCGTGCTCGCGACCGGGGCGGCGGCCGTCTGCCCGCCGCTGCCCGGGCACGAACTCGAAGGCGTCTTCGTGCTGCGCCACATGCGCGACGGACGTCGGATGCTCCGCTACTTCGAGGAGGCGCGGCCGCGCACGGGCGTCGTCGTCGGCGCCGGCTACATCGGGCTTGAGATGGCCGAGGCGTTCAGCGCGCGCGGCCTGCGCACGACGCTCGTCGAAGCCTCCGACAAAGTGATGGGCGCGCTCGCGGGTCGCGCTCGCGACGCGGTCGCGGACGAGCTGCGCGCGGGCGGCGTCGAGGTTCTGTTCGGCGAGCGCGTCTCGGCCTTCGAGGGCCGGGGCACACGCGTCGGCCGCGTGTTGACGGAGTCGGGCCGCGCGCTCGAAGCGGACGTGGTCTCAATCGGCGTCGGCGTGCGCCCCGAGGTGGCGCTGGCCGTCGCGGCCGGGATAGAGGTCGGCGAGAGCGGCGCCGTCCGCACGGACGAGCGGCAGCGGACGAGCGCGCCCGGCGTCTACGCCGCGGGCGACTGCTGCGAGGTGCTCCAACAGGTCTCCGGCCGGCGCGTGTGGCACCCTCTGGGTCAGCCCGCCGTCAGGCAGGGCTGGGTCGCGGGCGCCAACGCCGCCGGGCGCGACTCTTCGCCGGAGGCGCGCTACGCGGGCGTCGTCGGCACGAACGCCGTCAAGGTCTTCGGGCTGGAGGTCGCGCGCACGGGGCTTTCGTTGGAGGAGGCCCTTGAGGCGGGCTTCGACGCGGCGGAAGTCGAGGGCGAGTCGCACTCGCGCGCGGGCTACTACCCGGGCGGTTCCCGGATTCAGACGCGCCTCGTCGCGGACGCGAGGGGCCGCCTGCTCGGCGCGCAACTCGTCGGGCGCGAGGGCGTCGCGCAGCGCGTCAACGTCTTCGCCGCCGCTCTGCACGCCGGGCTGAGGGTTGACGAAGTCGAGCGGCTCGACCTCGCCTACGCCCCGCCCTTCGCGCCGACCATCGACCCGATTATTCGCGCGGCGCACGCGGCGCGGAAGAAGGGTTGAGCGCCGGATCGAGTCGAAGGTTGAACGTGCTGCTGGTTGACATTAACCACAGAGGCGCGGAGGGCACGGAGGGGGCACAGAGATTTAATACTCTGTGCCCCCTCCGCGCCCTCCGTGCCTCTGTGGTTAGACGCCCTTCCCTCTACTCTCAAGAATGAGAAAAAGGCGGGCGCTCCCCTTACAGCTTGGCGAAGACGATGACGAGCGTGAAGAGCACCAGCGTCTCGATGAAGACGAGGCCGAGAATCATCAACGTCTGGATGCGGGCGCCTGCGCCCGGGTTGCGGGCCACGCCCTCGGCCGCCGCCGCCGCGACGCGCGACTGGCCGATGGCCGCCAGCGCCGCCGCCAGCGCGAAGCCGAGCCCCGCCGCTATCGCCTTGTACTTGTTCACCGACTCCGCGTTGTCGGCCGCCGCGGTCTGCGCCAGGGTCGGCGCCGCCATGGCCAGCACGCCGACGAGGGCGAAGAAGACCGTTCTCAGTTTCTGCATCTGTTTTCTCCTGTGACTTCCGGCCCGGGACTTTAGAGCTTCGGGACTGAAGAGAACGTCCGGCGCGGCGCGCTTCTATAATTTCGCTTCGACCCGGTATCCGCCGCCCCTCTTACAACGGCGCTCCAGCGATCTCGGCACGCCCCGGGCTCCTACAACTCCGACGAGCCCGACAACCTCGCGCCACCCGCGTACGCTCCCGACTCCGCCCCCTTCAACTCCCCCGAGCCGTCCGGTTAAACCCCGCGCCCCGACGTGCGTGCGTCCCGTCGCACTCGCCGCCCCGGCGGACGCCTCTGCTTGTGTTAAGCCGAAGTATAAGGCCGCTAAAAAAAACTCTTACGTGTGCGACGGCAGGGTCATCACTCCGCCCGCCTCGGGCGTCAACTCCTGCGCGTGCCCGTGCCCGCCGTGCTCCTGGCCGTGCCCCTCGTGCCCGTGCTCGTCGTGGTGGTGCGAGACCTCGCTGATGTAGAGGATCGACAGCAGCACGAAGATGAACGTCTGCATGAAGGCGACGAAGAGGCTGAGCGGCATGATGAGCACCGGCAGCCCCCACTTCGTCCACGGCGCGAGCCCCGAGATGGTGCCCAGAATCTGCTCGTCGCCGAAGAGGTTGCCGAACAGGCGGATGCCGAGCGACATCGGCCGGACGAGGTTGCTGATGAGCTCGATGACGAACATCAGCGGCGCGAGCCAGATGATCGGCCCCATGAAGTGTTTGAGGTGGCCGACCAGCCCGTTCTCCCTGATGCCGATGGCGTTGTAGTAGACGAAGGACGAGATGCCGAGCGCGAACGTCACCGAGGTCGAGGCCGTCGGCGACATCAGCCCCGGGATGAGCCCCATCAGGTTCGAGATGAGGATGAGGATGCCGAAAGTCCCGATGACGGGGAGGTACTTCATCCCGTGCGGCCCGACGTTATCGACCAGCAGGTCGCGCACGGCCAGCACGCCCGTCTCCAGCGTCAACTGCCCGTAGCCCGGCTCATCGACCGAGAGCCTGCGCGGCTTGAGCAGGAAGATGATGAGCAGCGTGAAGAGCGCCGCCAGCACGAACATCACCGTGTACCAGGGCACCGCGTTCTCGGCCGTGTACGGGCCGAAGACCGACTCGGCCGTCGTCCCGAACATGTGGAAGAACTTGTCCCAGAGCGGCTTCGTGTAGTGAAGCTGGAACTGGTGCACCGGCTCGCCGACGTGGTGGTTGACGAACTCGACTAGTGCCGGGACGTGGTGCTCGGCCCCGGCCGCGGCGTGCTCGGTGGCGGCGGCGCCGTGGCCGGCCGCGGGCGCGGCGTGCCCGGCCCCCTGTGTGGCCCCGTGCTCGGCGTGCTGAAAGAACATGGACTAGGTTTCCTCCCGACGTACGATGGCGAAGTAGAACTGCCTGAACCCTTCCGCGAGCAGCCCCGCGACGACCGCGCACATCCCCGCGAGCGTCGCGACGAGCGAGACCAGACCCGACTGGTAGGCGAAGAAGACCAGGGCGACGACGACCGCGTAGCGCAGGACGTACCGCGCGGCTCTCATCCTCGGCGGCCGCGCGGACGTGGCGCCCTCGAAGACCGCCTCGACCGAGCTGCGCAGCCAGTGCTGGTTGAAGAGCGCGAGCGCGCCGCCCAGCGCCAGCCCCGCCGTCACGCGCCACGGGGCGAGGAACGCGCTCACGACGGCGGCGACGAGCGCCGCCCGGAACGTGTCCCGGAAGATGCGCCTCACGGCCTCGCGCGGGGCTTCGCCTGCGGGAACCGCGTCCCCGAGCCCGGCCGGGCGCGCACTGTCTGCGCCTTCGCTCATCACGGAACGGAAGATTTTACATGCCCCCGCGCCGGCCTGTCGAGCGCGCCCGCCCTCACTTGTTCAGCCGGGACATGATGCGTATGAACTGGTAGAAGCCGACGGCCGCGCCGAGGAGGATGCCGGCGACCATCATCCACCCGGTGCCGAAGTAGCGGTCGAGCAGCCACCCGAGCCCCATGCACGTGAGCACCGAGAAGAAGATCGACAGCCCCGCCGCGTACGCGAGGCCGCTGCCGCGCGCGGCCTCGCGCTCCCGGCCGTCACCCTTTTCCGGCTCGCCCTCGGCCATCCGCCCCCCCGATTATTTGGTCAGCTCCTTGCGCCGCAGGTCTGCGATCAGGCGCTCGGCCTTCAACATCTCGGCGTCGGCCGGCGAGAGCGCGGCCTGCTCCTCCCTGTCTGGCCCGGCCAGCAGCTTGTAGGCGCCGACCCCGGCGAGAGCGAAGAAGCCGATGATGACGGCCCACTTGACGAGCGCGTAGAGCAGGCCGGCCACCACGCCGAAGAGCCAGAACGCGCCCCAGACGACGAAGACGAGCGCGAAGAGCAGGAGCAGGAGTTTGAAGAACTTCATCAGCAGAACCTCCGCGGCCGATAGAATTTTCTGTGCTTCCCTCTGCCGGGATAAACGCTCCCGCGGCCGAAAGCGTTCGCAGTCTTTCTCTTCACCAGCGGTTGCGGGTCAGGTAGTTGCGCGGCACCTCCAGCAGTTGCGCGCGGCGCGAGTGGCGCATCGAGTCGTGTATGAAGCAGACGTGCGTGCACCAGCAGGCGCGCCCGCCATCGATCTGCCCCAACTCGTCCCGCCGCCCCTCGGCATCCCACAGCCTCCCGAAGTCGTAGTCGAAGTCGGGGAGGCTCGCGAACTTCCCCCTCAGCTCGCAGGCGCGCACGTCGCCGTTGTAGTCGATGACGGCCGTCGTCTCGCCCGCCGTGCAGGGGAAGGGCCACCCGGAGGCGCCCGCGAAGTTCGCGTGCTGCGTGCGGTAGTGCGTCGTGATGGCGCCGACGTAGGCGACCGACTTGACGAAGCGCGTGGCGGCGTCGTCCCCGGCGAACATGCGCTCGGCGTAACGCCTGGTGAGCGCGGCGACGCGCGCGTACATCTCGGGCAGCACTTCCGAAGGCACCTGCTTGATCCCCTCGCCCGCCTTCGTCTCGCCGCGGACGATGTTGAAGTAGTGGCCGTCAAGCCGGAAGTTTTCCCACAGGAACGCGGCGAGCCGTTCCGTCTCAGTGTAGTTTTCGGCGCAGACCACCGTGTTGACGTTGAGGCGGAAGCGTTCGGCGTAGCGCTCCTTCAGGGGGTAGAGCGAGCGGATGCAGTCGAGCGTGCGCCCCCAGTTGCCGGGCACGCCGCGCACGCGGTCGTGCGTCTCGCCGTAGCCGTCGAGCGCGACGTTGAGGTAGAGGTCAAGCTCGGGGCGGAGCGAGAGGGCGTTGTCCACCAGCGCGTACGTCCGCGCTTTCAACAGGCCGTTGGTCGGGACGAT
>DASVQJ010000137.1:0-10819 GCA_036389235.1 Pyrinomonadaceae bacterium
CGTGGACTCCGCGGGCGCGCTCAGGCGCGCCGGCTACCTGCCCGTCGGCGTGACGAACACGACGCTCGACCCGACGACGGGCAGCAACGGCAAGAACCTCTTCGCCACCGCCGAGGAGCAGGGCCTCCGCTGGTTCTTCTCTTCCTCCTACTCGGACGACGCGCAGAAGTCGTGCGGCTTCTGCCACTGGGACGGGCGGCAGGACGGGTGCCAGTGGAACGTCGCGGCGAACGCCGTCGGCGGCTTCAAGGTCTGCCCGCAGAACAAGGACATCTCCGACAACTGGCCCGAGTGGTACGAGGGCCTGAACAACGACTTCATGGCCTACGCCTCGGCCTGCAACGGCGAGGTCTTACTCGGCGAGCGCAACCCGACGCCGCTCTTCCCGCAGCCGAACGCCGTCGACCGCTTCAAGGCGCGCGAGGAGTTCGTCCTGCGCAAGACCGAGGAGAACTCGAAGGCCATCGGGCGGCCCGACCTCTCGGGCAAGGCGCAGAAGATCGGCTACTACGACATGGCCTACCTGCAAATCCTCTGGTCGGCCAACGAGGTGCGCCGCCTGCCCTCGCCGCTCGGCCAGTTCCCCGAGACCGACACGGAGGCCGCGAAGGTCGAGCGCGGCAAAGACATCTTCACCAAGTCCGTCACGCAGGGCGGCGCGGGCTGCGCCGAGTGCCACCACAACGGCAACAAGTTCACCAACGGGGTGCTCGACGACACCTTCCAGGACTTCAACATCCACGAGCCCGGCGTCGTGAGCGAGTCCACCGTGGACGGCGACGGCCCGTTCTTCCGGCCCGAGAACGACTACTTCTTCACGCGCTTCGGCCCGCCGCAGGACGTGGGCACGCCGCAGAACTTCTCCTCGCGCAACACGAAACACCTGCGCGCCTTCTGGGACGCCGTGCCGCGCTACCTGCACTACGGCTTCGCGCACACGGTGCGCGAGATTCTGCTCCCGCCCGACTCGCCGCTGCTTAAACCCGGCGAGCGCGGCTTCAACTTCCGCACCGTGCGCGCGGACCACCGGCGCGGGCGCAACAACCTGCCGACCGAGGTGCCCATCACCGTCGCCGACCGCACGGGCGCGCTCGCGGGCGACGGCTTCGGCCCCGTCATGGTGAGCCTCGACAGCCCCGCGGTCGTCGAGAACGGCCGCGCGCAGATAGACCGTCTGGGCACGTCGAACCTCGCGCCGCTCGTCGCGGGCGGGCAGATCAACCCGCAGCTCGCCGCCGCGGGCGTGCGCGTCATCAAGGACACGCACGGCAAGACCTCCCACCTCTCGGCCGAAGACATCGACGCGCTTGAGGCGTACCTCGTCTCCCTCTCTCTGTCGCGCCCGTTGAACAACTCTTCGGGCTCTGGCGGGAGCGGCGGCTCGGGCGGCTCAGGCGGTTCGGGCGGCGAGACGACTCTGGCGAAGGCGCAGTTCGCCCTGACGGACGTGCGCGTGGACGAGGGCGTGGGGAGCTTCGAGGTCGAGGTCGTGCGCACGGGCGACGTGGCGCGCGAGGCTTCGGTCGATTACGCGACGGCCGACCTCTCGGCTTCGGAGCGCTCCGACTACACCCTGGCGCGCGGCACGCTCCGCTTCGCGGCGGGCGAGACGAGCAAGCGCATCACGCTGCTCGTCACCGACGACGCGGCCGACGAGGGCGACGAGCAGGTCAACCTCTCGCTCGCCAACCCGGGCTCGGGCTGCGTGCTCGGCGAGGCGGCGGCCTCGGTCGTCACGGTCGTGGACAACGACGCGGCGACTTCGACCGGCAACCCCGCGGACGACCCGGCCTTCTTCGTCCGCGAGCACTACCACGACTTCCTCAACCGCGAGCCCGACGCGCCCGGCTTGCAGTTCTGGGTCGATCAGTTGAACGAGTGCGGCGCGGACGCGCAGTGCCGTGAGGTGAAGCGCATCAACGTCTCGGCCGCCTTCTTCCTCTCCATCGAGTTCCAGCAGACGGGTTACTTCGTCGAGCGGCTCTACAAGTCTGCCTACGGGCGCAGGCCCGCGCTCGTCGAGTTCATGCCGGACACGCAGGAGGCGGGGCGCGGCCTCGTCGTGGGGGCGGCGGGTTGGACGGAGAAGCTTGAGGCGAACAAGCGCGCCTTCGTCGAGCAGTGGGTCGCGCGCCCGCAGTTCAAGGCCGCCTTCGACTCTCTCTCGAACGAGCAGTTCGTCGCGCGCCTCTACGCGAACGCGGGCGTCGAGCCGGGGGCGGAGGGCGCCGAACTCGTGCGCGCCTTGAACGAGGGGAGGGAGACGCGCGCCGCGGTCGTCCGCCGCGTGGCCGAGAACCCCGAGTTCGCCCGGCGCGAGTTCAACGCGGCCTTCGTGCTGATGCAGTACTTCGGCTACCTCAGACGTGACCCGGACGCCGAAGGGTTCAACTTCTGGCTGGGCAAGCTCGACCAGTTCGGCGGCAACTACATCAACGCCGAGATGGTCAAAGCCTTCATCTCCTCGACCGAGTACAACCAGCGGTTCGGGAGTTAAAAGGCCGTAAGCCGTAAGCCGTAAGCCGTGAACCGTGACAAGAGGCTTACCTCTTGTCACGGTTCACGGCTTACGGCTTACGCTCTTAGGCGTGTACGCTGCGGCCGCGGATGAGGCGGTAGGCGGCCAGCAGGATGATGGCCCCGATGACGGCAAACACCATGCTCATGATCGTGCCGGGCTCACTATCGCCGCGGTAGAACAGCGAGCGGCCGATGAAGCCGCCGACGACCGAGCCGGCGATGCCGAGTAGGATCGTGACGATGGCGCCGCCCGGGTCGCGCCCGGGCATGATGGCCTTCGCGATAATCCCCGCGATCAAACCGAAGATGATCCAACCGATAATCGCAAACATCTCTTTCTCCTCCGACGGTAAAGGTTTGTCGTGCGCGCCCGCGGCGCTCGGGGCCGAAGGCGCGCGTACCGTTTTTATATCCCTTCGAGCAACGCCAAGTTAAAGATGCAAGCGCCGCGCCGCAGGCGCAGGCGGCGCCGGAACGTCTGGAACTTCAAGCGGTTGGCACCGACGGCGCCCGGCGCCCGCCCCGCGGCCGGCGCGGAAACGATACACCGCCGGGCTCAGTCGCCGCGGCCGCGGCGCCCGGCGGCCGAGCCCTTCTTCGTCGCGGCGGCGCGCTTCTTCGCCGCGCCCTTCTTCGCCGCGCCCTTCTTCGTCGCGCGCCTGCCGTCGAGGCGCTTCGGCTCGGGCTTGCTCGCGTGCGCGGCGTGCAGGTACGCGTCGAGGTCAAGGCCGAAGAGCTCTTTGACCTTCGCGGAGATGGTCGGGAGCACGACCTCGGCGAAGCCGGAGAGTTCGGCGACGAGGTGCTCGCCGGTGGTGACGGTCTTGCGGCGGCCGCGCGGGCGCGGCTCCTCCTTCTCGTCGAAGGCGCGCGCGATGCCGAAGCCGACGAGGATGCCGACCGAGACGGCGCCCGCGCCCCAGACCAGAGGGTTGCGCTCGAAGTCGGCCCGCCAGTCGAGCACCTCGCCGACGCCCTCCTTAACGCTCTCGACCGTCTCGCGCACCTCGTCGTACTGGTGCGTGACGACCGACCTGATCTCGGCGACCGTCTCGCTGATCGACTCGCGCGTCTCCTCCATCTGCCGCCGCAGCGCCGCCCTGCTCTCGGGCTCTTCCGCCTCGCCCCGCTTCCTGCTCATCCGCCGCCCCCTCGCCTGCCGGGATGGAATAACTTCGCGGGCGAGTATAGCAACATTCGCGCGGGCGCGGACGGGAGGAAAACTCTTTACAGCCCGCGGCCGCGGAAGTATCTTTGAGCCGGACGATTCCCCTGAACATGCAGCCCGACGGAAGTGTGGGGCGCGGGTGCGCCGGGGCGCCGCGACGGCTCCTTGAGATTTACGCCAACTCGCGGACAAACCCTTGCGCTAGTTTGGGTCGGACAAGAAGGAGGAGGAGGAACATGGAGAGTAGAGCCAAAGCCCTCGGGCACCCCATCCACCAGATGCTGATCCCGTTCCCGTTCGGGCTGCTCGCCACGGCGGTCATCTTCGACGTCATCTACCTGTTCGTCGGCGACCCCTCGACCGCCGACACGCTCTCGACGGTCGCCTTCTGGATGATCGCCGCCGGGATCGTCGGCGGGCTCGTGGCCGCGCCGTTCGGCCTCATCGACTACCTCGCCATCCCTTCGGGGACGCGCGCCAAGTCGGTCGGGCTGCTGCACGGCGTCGGCAACGTCTTCGTGCTGGTGCTCTTCGCGCTGAGCCTGTGGGTGCGCTACAACGCGCCGACCGCGGCGCACCGGCCGACGACGGCCGCGCTCGTCGCGGGCTTCGTCGCCTTCCTGCTGGCGGGCGTGACGGGCTGGCTCGGCGGCGAACTCGTAGACCGCCTCGGCGTCGGCGTGGACGACGGCGCGCACCTCGACGCGCCCAACTCGCTCACCACCAGCTCGGCGCGCGGCGACGCACACGGGAACGTCTTGTGAAAAGAGAGTAGACAGTAGACGGTAGTCAGTAGCCGGTAGAAACACATTCATGGCTCGAACCGCCGGGTTATCGCCGTCAACGGCCGCGGCGCGGAGCGCTACCGACTACCGTCTACTGGCTACCAGAGGTTTTCCCAAATGAGTAACCCGACGAAGCGGCCCGAGGTGGTCGTCATCACGGGCGCGAGCGCGGGCGTGGGGCGCGCGACCGCCAGAGAGTTCGCGCGGCGCGGGGCGCACGTCGCGCTCGTCGCGCGCGGCCGCGACGGGCTCGAAGGCGCGCGGCGCGAGGTCGAGCGCATGGGCGGCCGGGCGCTCGTGCTGCCTTTGGACGTGGCGGACGCCGACGCCGTCGAGCGGGCGGCCGAGCTGACCGAGCAGGAGTTGGGGCCGATTGACGTGTGGGTCAACAACGCGATGCTCTCGGTCTTGTCGCCGGTGATTAAGACGAGGCCCGAGGAGTACAGACGCGTGACGGAGGTGACGTATCTCGGCTACGTCTACGGCACGCTCGCGGCCCTGAAGCGGATGCTGCCGCGCGACCGCGGCTGCGTCGTGCAGGTCGGCTCCGCGCTCGCCTACCGCGGCATCCCCTTGCAGTCGGCCTACTGCGCCGCGAAGCACGCCGTCCAGGGCTTCATGGACTCCCTGCACGCCGAACTCATCCACGAAGGGTCGAACGTGCGCGTGACGATGGTGCAGTTGCCCGCGGTCAACACGCCGCAGTTCTCGTGGGTGAAGACGCGCCTGCCGAACGAGCCGCAGCCCGTGGGGCCGATCTACCAGCCGGAGGTCGCGGCCCGCGCCGTCTACTGGGCGGCGCACAACGAGCGGCGCGAGCTCTACGTCGGCTGGCCGACGGTCAAGGCCATCGTCGGCAACAAGCTCGCGCCCGAGCTGGCCGACCGGTACGTCGCGCACAAAGCCTACGAGGAGCAGCAGACCGACGAGCCCGTCGCGCCCGACCGCCGCGACAACCTCTGGGAGCCCGTGCCCGGCGACCACGGCGCGCGCGGCCGCTTCGACGAGCGCGCCTCCGACACGAGCGCGCAGCTCTGGGCGACGACGCACCGCGGCCTCTTCGCGCTCGCGGGCTTCGGGGCGATCCTCGCCGCCGCGGGCGCCAAGCTCCTGCTCGACGCGCGCGAGCGACGCCTCGCCGACACGCAGCTCGAACGCTTCCGCGAAAGCGGAGTGATGTAGGCAGTCAGTAGCCGGTAGACGGTGGCCGGCAGTCAGTGGGCTCCGCCTTAAGGGCGTTGACACTGACACCCTGACGATTCACCGGCTAAGGTTCTTCTACCGGCTACTGGCTACCGGCTACTGACAACTGTCTGAGGAGGTGAAGATGGCAACGAAGAAGAGAGGCGGGGGCGTGCTCGACATCGCGCGCCAGGTCGTGAGCGAGGTGGTGGACACGGCGGCGCGCGTCGTCGGGCAGGCCGGCGAGACGGCCGCGGGGCTCGCGAACTCCGCGATGGACACAACCGCCGGGGCGGTGTCGAACGTCAGCCCGACCGCGGGCGAGCTCGTGCGCCCGGAGCCCTCGACCAAGCGCGCGGTCAACGAGGCCGCGCGCCGGAACACGCGCCTCGCGCGCACGCAGGCCGAGGCCGCGCAGGACGCGGGCGGCGCCGTCGCCGACGCGGCCGAAGACCTGGGCGAAGCGGCCTCCGACGCCGCGTCCAACGTCGCGGCCGCCATGCCCGACGCGCCTTACGTCCCCGCGCCTAATGACGCGCTCGACTCCACGAGCCGCGCGCGGAAGTCCGCGGGCAAGTCCGGCCGGCGTGGCTCGAACTCTGCCGGCGCGGCGGCGCGTGGCGCGACGAAGTCTGCGGGCAAGGCCGCACGTCGGGCGTCGAAGTCTGCCCGCGAGGTCGCGGGCGCGACCTCGAATTCCGCCGGCAAAGTCGCGCGTCAGGCTTCCAAGTCTGCGGGCAAGGTCGCGCGCCAGACCTCGAAGTCTGCGGGCAAGGTCGCGCGCCAGGCGTCGAAGTCCGCGAAGGCGGCGGCCGGGGGGGGCGCGAAGGGTAAGTCGAAGGGTTCCGCCGGACGCGCCGCGGGCAGGAAGTCTTCGGGCAAGAAGACTTCGGGCGGTAAGGGGCGCAGAGGTTGAGGCGGGGCCACTGCGCTCCGAACGTGCGCGGCACCGCGCCCCGGGTTTTACGTCGAGCAGGATGAGCCGCGCGCTGTTCGCAGTCTGTCTCGCGTGGGCGCCGTGTGCCCACGCGAGACCCGCGCACGGCCCCGCGCCGTCCGCCCCGCGGGGCGGACGGCGCGGGGCCGTCCCAAGACCCTCCGGCCTTCAAACCTCATCGACGCGTTGAAGCGTTACAGGGAGCAACGGCGGGCGCACGCACGTCGCGCGCTTCACCAACCCCTGCGCCTGAAGGGATGCCGACGACCGTCCGGCTCGCCCCCGAAGTGTTAAAAATTTTGGGGGGCGCTCTCCGATGGTATACTGCCCCCGCCGCGGCATTTGAATCCTCGGCCCCCGCACACGAAGGAGTCTGCCCGTGGACTTCGGCAAAGCCCCCGAGCCGGGAACCATCGCCCTCATCGTCTTCACGGCCCTCGTCGGCGTGCTGATGGGCGTGTTCGGCAAGGCGGCGGCCGAGTGGCTGCTGAACCTGATCGTCCGCCCCGTCCGCTTCGTCAAAGAGGCCCTGTACAGTTGGCTCGCCCCGCGCAACCCGCTCTCCATCTCGCTGCGCAGCTACAGGCGGCACGTCTCGCGCTCGAACCTGACGCGCATCGAGAACCCGGTCGGCCCGAACCTCGAAGTCCCGCTCGAACACGCCTTCGCCCCGCTGAAGCTCATCTCCGGCGCGACCGAAGACAGCGTTGACCTCTTCGCGCAGGCGGCCTCCTCACACCGCTGCATCGTGCTCGGCGGGCCGGGCACGGGCAAGACGACGCTGATGAAGAGCCTCGTGACGAGCGTCGTCAAAGGGCGCGCGCGCGAGGAGGAACTCCGCGACCTCATCCCGGTCTTCGTCGTCCTGCGCAACCTCGCCCGGCGCGAGCACACGGTCGAGCAAGCGGTCGTCGCGGCCTTCGCCGACCACCACTTCCCCGGCGCCGAGAAGTTCGTCGAGTCGGCGCTCGAACAGGGGAAGCTGCTCGTCATCCTCGACGGGCTCGACGAGGTGGGCGCGGGCCGCGACTTCGTCGCCGAGCAGATACAGAAGTTCTGCGAGTACGACGACCAGCGCGCGCACCGCAACCGCCTCTTCGTCACCTGCCGCGAGCACAGCTACCGCACGCGCGACTTGCAGGGCGTCATCCCCGAGGTCGTGCGCGTCGAGCCCTTCGCCAACCACCACATGCGCGTCTTCCTACAGGGCTGGCCCGCGCACAAGGGGCGGACGGCGATGAAGCTCTACGGCCTCATCCAGGACGACCCGCAGATCAGGGACATCTGCCGCAACCCGCTGCTGCTGACCATCCTGACGGGGCTCTACCTCGACACGGACAACTTCGAGCTGCCCTCCTCGCGCGAGCGCTTCTACAAGGACGCCGTGGACGAGCTGCTCGTCCACCGCCCCGCGCGCCGCAACGTCAAACAGGCGTTCGACGCCGACGACAAGCGGCAGATTCTCGAACGCGTCGCCCTCGACCGCCTTGAGACGGCCGAGCGCCACGAAGACCCCGAGGAGTTCACCCGCGAGGTCATCCGCCGGAAGGCCGAAGAGGTTCTGCGCCGAGACGACTTCGACCCGCGCGAGCTGATTAAAGAACTCGTCGAGGTCAACGGCATCATCAAGCCCGGCCACGAAGGCAGCTACACCTGCGCCCACCGCACCATCCAGGAGTACTTCGCCGCCCGCGAGGCCAGGCGCAAGCGCGAGACGCGCGAAGTGGTCGAGCACTTCGGCTCCCGCCCCGAGTTCATCGAAGTCCTCTACTTCTACTGCGGCCTCGTGGATAACCTCCCCTCGCTCGCCTACGTCGTCAACACCCTCGTCTCACAACAACGCTGGCCCGAAGCCGCCCGCTGCATCCTCTACATGAAAGAGCCGCCCGACGCCTCGCTCGTCGAGCGCGTCGCCCGCGAACTTCAAGACCTCATCTCCCCCTTCGCCGAATACAAGGCCGCCCTCGAAGTCCTCTCGTCCTTAGCCCAACGCCGCGCGCCCGAGTTCGACTCGGCGCGCGAACTCTTCGCCCGCGCCATAGACAATTTCACCGAAGGCTACGGCGAGCGCGGCGCCGCCGCCCTCGAATCCGCCCTCGCCACCTCTCCCGAGGCCGCCATGAAAGTCATCCCCGGCCTCCTCAAACACCGCGCGCCCCGCTGGCGCGAGGCCGCCGTCCGACTCCTCCGCGACATCGGCACCGACGAGGCGCTCGACAAACTCGTCCTACTCCTCAACGACCCCGACCCCGTCGTCAAAGCTCACGCCGGCCGCGCCCTCGCCGAGATGCTCAAGAGCCGCCCGCACGACCTCCGCGCGCGCGCCGCCCTCCTCCCGCCGCGCGCGGACTCGACCGTCTGGCCCCTCGAAGAATACTTCCCCGGCCGCCTCGCCATCCCCATCGCCGAATCGCTCGCGGACTCCGCTCACACCAGGAGCGGGGCCATCGACTGCGCGGCGAGGGCCTTGCGCGCGCGGGTGGGCGGCGTCGAACGGTCTGAGCGCGCCTTCCTTAAACACTGGCGACGCGTCCCGCGCGATCTGCGGCTGCGACGGCGCAGGCGCCGGGCGGGGAGGGCGGTCGTGGTCTGCGTCTTCGCCGTCTTCGCGGCCTGCTTCTTCGCCTTCTTCTCGCTGCACGTTCGGAACTATTGGAGGGAAGAGGTGTGGCTGCTGACCGTCTCGCCCTTCCGCCTGCACCGCGTCCAGGCCGGCTGGCTGATGCAGGTGCGTGAGCGGGCGCAGGCGGTCGCCGACGAGATAGAGCAACGATATCCCTCGGACGAGTCCCGCGGCCTTCCGGCGGAGGAGGACAGGTCGTACCAGATAGTTAAGAAGTGGGCTCTCGTCACCAACCCTTACGAGCCGCCGGCCGAGCGGGAGGACATCTTAGCGCTGAGAGACGTGGCGTCCGTGGATAAGTTTGACGGTCTGTTGGCGAGCATTTCTACGCTGGAACGAAATGTGCCGGACGTTCGGGGCGGCACGTACATCTTCATAGGGCGGGCGTCGGCCACCGCGCTCGTCTCCATCCTTTTAGTGACGTCAGCCTTTACGTGGTTCGTCGCCTCCATCATGATGAGCATGATTTATACTGGAGAAATTGAACTACCTTTACTCCGGGGTGTCGCCCGGCGAACGAGGGTGATTCTGCGTAACGCCCCTGCCGTACTGGGGCACGTCGGCAACGGTTGGGGAATGGCAGTAAACTTAACGGTCATCGGCCCGCTCGTCATCATGTGGGCGCTGACGTACGACCGTGCCGAGCAGTCGGTATGGTTTCTCTCGCCCCTGGCCCTGCTCGCCGCCGGCCTGGTCGCCGGCTGGTTCCTGCAACGGTTCGACTGGCCGGGGAACCCGCTCCTCCCTGCGGCGTCTGACGTCGTTCAACTGAGAAATGAAGACCGGAGGCAGGAGTTCGAGAAGATTTTGAGCGCCGTCATGCTTAACCCCTCCTGACAGCCGAGGGCGCGGGCGCCCCGCACACGACATGACAATCTACAAGTTGTTACCCTGTCTGCTACTCTTTCTCCCGCTGATGACTCAGGCGGGCAACGAACAGCGGCGGCCGCGGGCGCGCGACATAGGGTTGCGGGTGGGCGTGCTGCCGGCGGGGAGGCTCGACGCCATCACGGACGTGGAGGGCGTGCGGGTCGGGCACGCGACTCTGATCAAGGGTGAGGACGTGCGGACGGGGGTGACGGCGGTGGTGCCGCACGGGGGGAACCTGTTTCGGGAGAAGGTGCCGGCGGCGGTGTTCGTGGGCAACGGGTTCGGGAAGCTGATGGGCTCGACGCAGGTCGAGGAGTTGGGCGAGCTTGAGACGCCCATCCTTCTGACGAACACGCTGGGCGTCCCGCGCGTGGCCGACGCGCTGGTCGAGTGGATGCTCGGACTCCCCGGCAACGAGGACGTGCGCAGCGTCAACGCCGTCGTGGGCGAGACGAACGACGGGCAGCTCAACGACATCCGCGGCCGCCACGTCGGGCGCGAGGAGGTCTTCGCGGCCCTGAGGTCCGCGCGGGGCGGCGAGGTCGAGGAGGGCTCGGTCGGGGCGGGGACGGGCACCGTCGCCTTCGGCTTCAAGGGCGGCATCGGCACGGCCTCGCGCCGCCTTCCGCCCGAGCTCGGCGGCTACACGGTCGGCGTGCTCGTCCAGTGCAATTACGGCAGCCGCCGCCTGCTGCGCGTGGCGGGCGCTCCGGTCGGCGCGGATCTCGTCAACA
>DASVQJ010000138.1:0-1793 GCA_036389235.1 Pyrinomonadaceae bacterium
GTCGCGCTGTCGGTAATCCTCTAAAACCCCCAACCCTAAATCCGCGTCCAGCAATCGGAGAGTCCGCGTCCCGCAATCCGATTATTCTGGTTGGAAGTGGCGGGCGCAGCGTTTATACTTGCGTTCCGTTTGCGCCGGGGCGTTTCGCAGACAGACCAGGGGGGTTTGAGGAAGATGGAGAAGCGTTGTCAAAAGTGCGACTCGCCGGTCGGCGCCGACCAGGCTTTCTGCGCGACGTGCGGGGCCGTCATCGGGATGAACCTCGGGAAGACCCAGGCCGGCGGCGGCTGGGACCTGGCCTCGACCCTCGTCGGCCCGCATTCGAGCACGCCGCCGCGTTCCACCGCCGAGCGCGGCGCGCGCGCGTCACGGCCGGAAGCCCCGAAGCCGCAGCCCGCGCCCGCGCCGCGCAAGGGCAGCAACACGCTCATCCTCGCCGTCATCGGTTTCGTGGCCGTGCTGCTCATCGGCGGCCTCGTCGTTCTGTTACTCTTGAACTCGCAGGGGTAAGCGCGGGGGCCGTAAGACCGACCCCGCCGCCCCTTCTTCTCCGCCGCCCGTGTGCGCGGACAGTCCATATGGATCAGTTCCCCGCCCCGCCGTACCCCGGTATGAGGGTCGCGCCGCCGGCGCCGGCCGTCAAGCGCGGCGTGCTCCGCTGGGCGCTCGGCGCGGCGGCCGTGCTCGCCGCACTCCTCACGGGGCTCTGCACGCTCTGGCTCATCGGCTACGAGACCGGCGCCGTCCCCTTCCTCGCCGGGCTCATCGCGGCGGCGCTCCCCGTCCCCGTCTACGTCACGCTCGTCCTCTGGCTCGACCGCTACGAGCCGGAGCCGCCGTGGATGCTGGCCGCGGCCTTCTTCTGGGGCGCGCTCGTCGCCGTCTTCTTCGCCATCGTCATCAACTCGGTCGGCGTCGCCGTCGTCGCGGCGGTCGCGGGCGACTCGGCGGGAGAGTCCTACGGCATGGTCGTCTCCGCGCCCGTGGTCGAGGAGACGGCCAAGGCGCTCGTCCTCTTCGCGCTCTTCTTCTGGCGGCGCGACGAGTTCGACGGCGTGACCGACGGCGTCGTCTACGCCGCGATGGTCGGCCTGGGGTTCGCCATGACCGAGAACGTCAAGTACTACGGCGTGGCCGTCGCGGAGCATAACGCGCTCGGCGTCTTCATCGTGCGCGGCATCTTCTCGCCGTTCGCGCACCCGCTCTTTACGGGGATGACGGGCGTGGGCCTGGGGCTGGCGGCGCAGACGGTGCGGGGCTGGGTGAAGGTGGTGGCGCCCGCCGCCGGGTTCGCGGCGGCCGTCTTGCTGCACGCGGCGTGGAACGCTTCGGCGCGTCTGACCTCGGCGTACGAGGACGGCGCCTACGTGCTCCTGACCTACTTCCTGGTGATGATGCCGACCTTCTTCGGCATGCTGCTCGTCATCTTCCTCTCGCTCCGGCGGGAGGGCCGCGTCCTGCGCGAGCACCTGCGCCCGGACGTTCTGCGCGGGCTCATCACGGAGGCCGACTACGACTGCCTCTGCTCCGTGGTCGGCCGCGCCGGCTCCACCTACCGCGCGCTGGCGCGGGGCGGCTTCGCGCACTGGCGCGCGCGCACGCGCTTCAACCGCGCGGCCAGCGAACTCGCCTTCCACCGCTCGCGCGTCGCCCGCGGCATCCACCCGCGCGGCGCCGCTCCCCAGGACGTAGAGGCCGACTACGTGCGGCAGCTCTACCGCCTGCGCCTGCAACTGGAGGGGAAGTGATGGGTGTCGGGTGTCGGGTGTCGGGTGTCGGGTTAAGACGGCCTG
>DASVQJ010000139.1:0-37836 GCA_036389235.1 Pyrinomonadaceae bacterium
GCCGCGGAGGCCGCGCTCGGGGTCGTGCGCGTGGTCAACGCGGGGATGGAGAGGGCCCTGCGCGCCGTCTCGGTCGAGAGGGGTTTCGACCCGAGGGGCTGCACGCTCGTCACGTTCGGCGGCGCGGGGGGGCTGCACGCGGCGGAGCTGGCGCGCGCCCTCCGCGTCCCGCGCGTGCTCGTCCCCGCCGCGCCGGGCGCGCTCTCGGCCCTGGGCTGTCTGCGCGCGGACGTGGTCAAGAGCTTGAGCCGCACGCTCATGCTCGGAGTCGGCTCGGGGGAGTTGAAGGCCGCCGCGCGCGTCGAGCGCGCCTTCCTTGAGATGGAGCGCGGGGCGCGCGCCGCCCTCAGACGTGAGGGCTTCGAGGAAGGGAGGCAGAGGCACGAGCGGACGATCGCGGCGCGTTACGCGGGCCAGTCCTTCGAGCTCGAGGTAGCCTGGGACGGCGGGCGCCGTCTGGTCGAGCGCTTCCACCGCGAGCACGAGGCGCGCTACGGCTACGCGCAGTCGGCCGACTCGGTCGAGGTGGTGAGCGCGCGCCTGCGCTCCGCGGGGCTGGTCGAAGAGCTGAAGGACGAGCGGCCGCGCCGCGCGAAGTCAGAGGGCTCGAACGTCAGGCCGCACCGCGCCGCGCGCGTCCACTTCGACGAAGGCGCGCGCGAGGTGGCCGTCTACCGGCGCGAGGAGTTGGCGGAGGGCGCGCGGCTCAAGTCGCCGTGCGTCGTCACCGAGTACTCTTCGACCACGCTCGTCCCGGCGGGCGCGCGCGCCTTCGTGGACGGGCTCGGCAACCTCGTCATCGAGTTATGAAAAAGCGCTTCGACCCGACGACGCTGGAAATCTACCGCGCGCTCTACACGTCGGTCGCGGAGGAGATGGGGCTGACGCTGCGGCGGACGGCGCACTCGCCGAACATCAAGGAGCGGCGCGACTACTCCTGCGCCGTCTTCGACCGGGCGGGCCGCGTCGTCGCGCAGGGCGACCACATGCCCGTCCACCTCGGCTCGATGCCGATGGCCGTCGCCGCCGCGCTCCGCGAGACGACCGTCGGCCCCGGCGACGTGGTCGTCCTCAACGACCCCTTCGCGGGCGGCACGCACCTGCCCGACGTGACGCTCGTCTCCGGAGTCTTCGAAGGGGTGTTGGGTGTTGGGGATGGGGTGTCGGGGAATACAGGACGCCCGCGGCGCGGCGCGAATTCCTCAAAGGCTAGTCCTAACCAACGCCCGACGCCCGACGCCCAACCCCTCTTCTACGTGGCGAACCGGGCGCACCACGCGGACATCGGGGGGGCGACGCCGGGGTCGATGGGGATGGCGGCGGACGTGTACGGCGAGGGGTTGAGGATTCCGCCCGTCAGGCTGGTCGTCGGCGGGCGCGTCAACGAGGACGTGATGCGCCTTCTGATGGCGAACGTGCGGGTCGAGCGCGAGCGGCGCGCGGACTTCGAGGCGCAGGTCGGCTCCCTGAAGACGGGCGCGGCGCGGCTCCTTGAGATGGTCGGGCGCGCGGGCAGGGAGGAGGCGGCGGAGTACGCGAGGCACCTGATCGAATACTCGGCGCGCATGATGCGCGCGACCCTGCGCGCGGTGCCCGAAGGCGTGTACGAGGCCGAGGACGCGCTCGACTCGGACGGCGTGGGCGAAGGCGAGGTGACCTTGCGCGTGCGCGTCGAGGTGAGGGGCGGGCGGGCCGTCGTCGATTTCAAGGGGAGCGCGCCGCAGGTCTCGGGGCCGGTCAACGCGGTCGAGGCCATCACGGTCTCGGCCGTGGCTTACGTCTTCCGCTGCCTCGTCGGCGCCGAGGAGGTGCCGGCGAGCGCGGGGCTGATGGAGCCGATTGAAGTGGTCGCGCCCGCGGGCACGGTCGTCAACGCCACGCACCCGGCGCCGGTCGCGGGCGGGAACGTCGAGACCTCACAGCGCATCGTCGATGTGCTCTTCAAGGCTCTGGCCCGGGCACTGCCCGGACGCGTCCCCGCGGCGAGTCAGGGGTCTATGAACAACCTGACCGTCGGGGGGCGCGACCCGCGCACGGGGCGCGAGTTCGCCTACTACGAGACGGTCGCGGGCGGCATGGGCGCGCGCCCCGCGGCGGACGGCGTCTCGGGCGTCCACACGCACATGACCAACAGCCTGAACACGCCGGCCGAGGCTCTGGAGTACGCGTACCCCTTGCGCGTGCGCGCCTACCGCCTGCGCCGCGGCTCGGGCGGGCGCGGCCGACACAGGGGCGGCGACGGCGTGGTTCGGGAGATAGAGACGCTCGTCCCCGCGCGGATGTCGCTCCTCGCCGACCGGCGCACACGCGCGCCTTACGGACTCGACGGGGGCCGCGACGGACTCCCCGGGCGCGACTCACTCGTCCGCGGCGGCCGAACCTTAAAGCTCGACGCCAAAGGCTCCCGCGACCTCGAACCCGGCGACCGCGTCCGCATCGAGACGCCCGGCGGCGGCGGACACGGGGAGGGATAGGTTTCAATTTTTATAGCGGCGTTCGCACGCACGCGACGGCCACGCCGGGAGCGCGGGCATCCTGCCCGCCAAAGCGTGCTTGAGCACGCTTACAGCGGCGTTCGTTCGGGTGCGAGCGCCGAGCCGGGAGCGCGGGCATCCCTGCCCGCCATGAGCGCGAAAGCGCGAAGGCCGTCAGACTTTACATCTCAACGTCGAGGAATAAAGCGTCACGGCGAAGCGTGCTTGCAGCACGCTTTGGCGGGCAGGATGCCCGCGCTCCCGGCTGGCAGCCGCGTCCGGGTCAACGCCGCTGTAGCGGCGGAGCCAGGCGGGGCGGTTCGGTGATAGAATCTCGCCATGCGCGTCACCATCGGGCAGATCAACACGACGAACGGGGACTTCGAGGGGAACACGGAGCGCATCCTGCGCGCCATCGAGCAGGCGAGGGGGGAGAGGTCGGACTTGATCGTCTTCCCCGAGGCGTGCGTCCAGGGCTACACGTCGCTCGACTGGTTCTTAGACCGCGACATCGTCGAGTCTTCTTTAAAACCGCTGGAGAGAATCATCCCGGCGACCGTAGGTCTGACGGCGGTCGTGGGCACCGTGAGGCCGACGGGCGCGGCGCACGGGCGGAAGCTCTTCAACTCGGCGGCCGTCATCCGCGACGGCGAGCTTCTGGGCTTCGCGGACAAGACCCTGCTGCCCGAGTACGACGTGTTCGACGACCCGCGCTACTTCCAGTCGGGCGAGCGCCGGCAACTCTTCGAGGCGGGGAAGGAGAAGTTGGGCGTCGTCGTCTGCGAGGACTTCTGGAACGACAAGACGTTCTGGAAGGAGCGGCTCTACACGCACGACCCGACCGACGAGGTGATCGAGCTGGGCGCGACCGTCATCGTCTCGCCCAACGCGTCGCCCTTCAACCGCGGGAAGATGGGGCAGCGCTGCCAGATGGTCTCGCACCGCTCGAAGGCTTCGGGGCTGCCCGTCGTCTACGTCAACCTCGTCGGCGGCAACGACGGCATCCTCTTCGACGGCGCCTCGCTCGTCACCGACTGCCGCGGCGAGACCATCCTCCAGGCCCCGCCCTTCGAGGAGTTCGTCGCCACCATCGACCTCGACTGCGGCGTGCGCGACGAGCGCTGCCTGCCCGGCGACGACGTGGAGACGATCAGGGAGGCCCTCGTCCTCGGCGTCCGCGACTACGCGCGCAAGAACGGGTTCAAGCGCGCCGTGCTCGGGCTCTCGGGCGGGATAGACTCGGCCGTCGTCGCCGCGCTCGCGTGCGAGGCCCTCGGGGCGGAGAACGTCCTCGGCGTGATGATGCCCTCGCCCTTCTCCTCGCGCGGGAGCGTCGAGGATTCGGTGGCGTTCGGGCGCAACTTCGGCATGCCCGTCGTCGAGCACCCCATCAGCTCGGCCTTCGAGGTGCTGACGAAGGAGATGGGTTTGACGAAGCCCTCGCGCGGCGGCGAAAGCCTGGCGGCCGAGAACCTGCAATCGCGCCTGCGCGGCAACATCCTGATGACGGTCTCGAACGCGGAGGGGCGCCTGCTGCTCTCGACCGGCAACAAGTCGGAACTGGCGCTCGGCTACTGCACGCTCTACGGCGACACGAACGGCGGCCTGGCGGTCATCGGCGACGTGCTCAAGACGGAGGTCTACGACCTCGCGCGCCACATCAACCGCGGGGGCGAACTCATCCCCGCCGCCATCATCGACAAGCGCCCTTCGGCCGAGCTGGCCCCCGACCAGTTCGACGACCAGAGCCTCCCGCCCTACGACGCGCTCGACCCCATCCTGCGGCTCTACTTCGAGCGGAAGTACTCGCCCGAGCAGATCGTCGCCGAGGGGCACGACCGCGCGCTCGTCTACGACATCCTCAACCGCGTCGAGTCGCCGGCCAACGAGTTCAAGCGGCGCCAGCTCCCGCCGACGCTCATCATCTCGCGCCACGCCATCGGCATCGGCCGCCGCCGCCCCGTCACGCACCGCTACAAGCGCCGCCCGCCCGAGGCGGACGCCTCGGCCGTCACCTCGCGCCCGCCCGACCCCGCCGACGAAGGCCGCGCCCGCGAGGCCAAAGGGTGAGCGGTGGAAGAGCAGTAGACAGTAGTCAGTAGGCAGTAGGAAGACAAAGCGGCGCACCCGGTCTAAAGACTGAGTAGCGCCGCTTCTCTCTTCTACTGACTACTGACTAGTGTCTACTGGTTTTCCCCCTCCTGCCCCGAAAATTTTCTGTCCGCGGCGCGGGGCGCGTGATATAAAGACGCGCCGCCGGGGCGTCCGGCGGCCGGGCGGCCTCGCCCCTTCCCGCCCGGACGTTAAGGACCAACGAGGACACCATGCCCACCTACCCCATCCTGCTCGCACACGGCGTCGCGCGCTTCGACTACCTCCGCAACGAGTTCGTGAACCGCCTGGGCCTCCCGGCCGAACGCATCGGCGACCGCATCCACTACTTCCGCAACATCCGCAGCCACCTCTCGAAGAGCGGGTTCGCCGTTCACCACACGGACGTGGAGTTCGCCGGCAGCGTCGGCGAGCGGGCCGCCGACCTGAAGAGGGAGGTCGAGCGCGTCCTCGCCGCCTCGAAGCCGCACACGAAGGTGCACATCGTCGGCCACAGCATGGGCGGGCTCGACGCGCGCCACATGATCGTCGACCTCGGGATGGCCGGGAGCGTGTGCAGCCTGACGACCGTCGGCACGCCGCACAAGGGCTCCAGCTTCGCCGACTGGGGCAGCGAGCACCGCGCCGAGCCAGTCGTCCGCGGGCTCCACGACGTGATCGACCTCGACGGCTTCCTCGACCTGAAGACCGGCGCGTGCGCCGCCTTCAACCGGAGGGCAGAGGCGGCCGAGGCCGACAACGGGGTCTTGTACCAGACCTACGCCTGCTGGGAGGAGGAGCCCGAACGCGTCTTCGGGCCGCTCCGGCACTCCTGGAAGGAGATCAGGAAGAGGGAGGAGGGGCACAACGACGGCCTCGTCTCGGTCACGTCGCAGCGCTGGACGGCGTCGCTGCGCGGCACGCGGCCGGAGCCCAAAGAGGTGCCGCAGAAGTCGTTCCCCGTCCTCGGCGACCACCTCAACGAGGTCGGCTGGTGGGACGTGCGCCAGCTCTCCGGCAAGCTACGGCTCTCCGCCCTGCGCAACCCGATTGCCTTCTTCAGGGGCCTCTTCGACGACCGGGGCGAGTACGAGAACCAGATCAAGGCCACCTACCTGTCGATAGCGAAAGACCTGGAGCGCCGCTTCCCCGTCTGAACCCCGGCGCGCTACTGCGGCAGCTCGTCGGTCTGGAGCCCGACGGGCTGCGCGCCCGCGCCCTTGACGGCGTCGATGACGCGCGCCACCTCGCCGTACCGGGCGGAGCGCGGGGCGCGGACGAAGACCGTCCGCTCGATGCGTTCGTCGGGCGCGAGGTCCGTGCGCGCGGCCAGCCCCACCTTCCAGGCGCCGCCCAGCTTGCGCTCGCGCCACTCCGCGGCCAGCCGCGCCGCCACCCCGCCCGCCTCGCCGACCGTCCCCTCGGCGACCGTCTCCGCGCCGCGGATGAGCTTCAGGCGTGAATCCCTGTCCACCTCGACGACGAGCGTGAGCTGACTCTTCATAATCTCGCTGTTCTCGGGAGGGGGCTGCGGCACCAGCGCCTTGAAGCGCGCGGGCTTCAGAGGCGTGATGACCATGAAGATGATGAGCAGCACGAGCAGGATGTCGATGAGCGGCGTGACGTTGACCGACGGGCTCACGTCGAGCCCCCGCCGCGTGCGCGCCTGAGCTTCCGCGCCTTCGTCTCTCATGTTTCACCTCTCCCGCGTGGATTGCCGACGAGCCTTTCGACACCGCGCGCGCCCGCACGGTTCCGCGAACGGTTCGGCCCTCGCAAGCTTTTCGAGACGGAGACGCGGAGACACGGCCTGGAACAATATCCCTCCGAGCCGTGTCTCTGTATCACCGTGTGGAACCGTCCCCCGATAGAACTCCGCCCGCAAGTTCCACGGGTCGCGCGCGTTCACACCCCGTAACGGTTAAGCGCGCGAAGGCCGTCGGCCCCGGAACGGCCGCGCGCGCCCCGAGGCGTTCCAAAAACAGACCAGACCTTTGAGGAGGCAAACGATGACTCTCATTCCGGGTTCGAGGACTTTGGCGGCGGCGCTGTGCGCGTGCGCGCTCCTGCTGGCGGCGCTGGCGCTGCCCGCGGGGCCGCAGCAGGTCGCGCGCGCGAAGGGGAACGGGAACGAGCGGGAGCTGCAACCGCTCGCGCCGGTCTCGTACAAGAACCTGACGATCTTCCCCGTCATGGGCCGCGACGCGGAGGGCTCCGAAGCCTACATCACGCTCGACGAGGGCACGAAGGCCGGCACGGTCGTCATCACCGAGCGCGGCGCACAGACGGCGCGCGCCGCGTCGCGACGCGGCGCGCGGCGGCAGAACGTCGCCTACAGCGCCGACGCTTCGGTGAACGAGTTGGCGCTCGTCAACCGCTCGGGCAAGAAGCTCCTGCTGCTGGCGGGCGAGGTCGTCGTCGGCGGCAAGCAGGACAGGATCGTGCAGGAGGATCGGCTCATCTCGCCCGTCAGCGTCCCCGTCGCGCTGAACGTCTTCTGCGTCGAGCACGGGCGCTGGACGCCGCGCAACGCCGGCTACGGCTCGGGCGGCGGGACGGCGGCGCGCAGGGAGACGAGTGTGGTCGCGCCCGTGGCCGCGCCCGACGAGGGCAAGTTCTCCAGCCTCGGCGCGCTCGCGCACCCGAAGCTGCGCGCCGCGGCGCAGGACAAGAAGGTGCAGGGCGAGGTCTGGAAGGAGGTCAGCGAGAACAACGCGAAGCTCGGCACGTCGAACGACACGGACACGTACCAGGAGGTCTACGCGAGCAAGCGCGTCGGCGCGCAGATGGACGACTACCTGCGCGCGCTCCAGCGCGAGGTCTTGCGGCCGGGCGTCGTCGGGGTCGTCGTCGCGCGCAACGGCAAGCCGGTCTGGGCGGACGTGTTCGCCAGCCAACGCCTCTTCGCCTCCTACTGGCCGAAGCTTCTGAAGTCCTACGTCGTGGACGCGCTCGGCGACAACACGAGCGACGCGCGCCCGTCGGTCGCGGACGCCACGCGCTACCTGCGCGAACGCGAAGGCACCGTCTCGACGACGACGCAGGCGGGCGTCTACCAGCTCGTCAAGACCGAGCAGGCCGCCTACGCCATCTTCGACCTGCGCGACATCTCCCTCGCCACGCCGCTGCGCATACACTGGAACAAGATGGATAGATAGATGTTAGATGTCAGATGCCGGATGCCGGTAAGGACGCCGTGCCTTTAACCGGCATCCGGCATCCGGCATCTGACATCTTTCCTCATGCCTGGCGGTCGTAGACGTCGCGGGCGCGGTCGAGGAGTTCGCGGCGGTCGGTGATGAAGTGGAGGCGGGCGGGCGCGTCGCCGCCGGTGAGGTGTTCGACGAGCTGTTCGAGCACGTCGAAGCGGTCGCGGTCGGTGATGCCCTGCGCGTCGAGGTGGCCGCCGCGGCGCATGCGGCCGACGAGGTCGGGCAGGGTGAGCCGCCCCTCGAAGGTGCGCCCGCCGTGGCGGTGCGAGCGGCTGACGAGGTACTGGACGAGCAGCACGTCGTTGTAGAGCGCGGGCGCGAGGAAGAGCCGCGCGCCGTCGCGCTCCCAGCCCTCTTCGATGCGCTGCGAGCGCCGCACCGCGCGCGCGCCCTCGAAGGCCGCGGCCCAGTCCGCCTTCGGCTCGCGCCGCTCAAGGTATGCGCGCGCGGCCGCCGACATCCAGGCCGCGTCGTCCTCGAAGTCGAGCGACTGCCCGAGACGTTCGAGCCACTCGAAGAAGACCTGCCGCGCCGTCTTCTTCTCCTCGCCGACGACGAACTGTTCGTCCTTCGCCGGCAGCCGCTTCACCAGCGCACGGCGCGCGGCGTCCGAAGCCTTCCCGCCCTCGACGCGGTAGACGCGGACGGCGGCGTGCCAACGCTTCGGCGCGTCGCAGTAGGGGCAGTGCGGGCTCTTCTCTTCGGACGGTTTAAAGAAAGGCCGCTGCGGCGCGCGCGAAGTAAGCTCCTCGACGCTCGGCGCGTACCGCCGTATCTCGTTGTACGCGGTGCGCGGCGCGAGCCCCAACTGCTGCGTGAAGAGCTTGAAGATGCACGACAGGCACAGCGTCACCTCGTGCCGCGTCACAGACCCCGCCGGGAACTCCCCGAAGTCCAACACGTCCTCCGGCGCTTTTCCTTTGGGCGCCTTCGTCGCTTTCGTCGCCCGGGCCTTCGCGGCGGCCTTCGGCTTCGACGCGGCCTTCTTCGCAGTCTTCGGCTTCGACGGCGCGGCCTTCTTCGCCTTCGACGCAGGCGCGGGCTTGGCCTTCTTCGCGGCAGTCTTTGCTTTGCTCTTGGTCGCGGCCATTACCACTGGAGACTAAAGATTTGAAATTTCAAATTTGAAATCTGAAATCCTCTGGCTTAACCGATGGAGACGAGCGCGGGCGCGTCGTCCGGCTCGGCGTGGCCGAGCGCGGCGTCGAGTTCGGCCTCGACGTTGCCGGTGGCGGCGCGCAAGGATTTGAAGTCGAAGAGCGCGGGGTCCAGGAGGTGCGAGGGCACGGCGTTGGTCAGCGCCGTCAGCATCGAGGCGCGGACGTGCGGAATCTCCTTCTCCAACTCTTCGACCAGCCGCTTGACGCGCGCGCGCTTGAGGTTCGTCTGCGAGCCGCAGAGGTCGCAGGGGATGATGGGGAAGTTCTTCTGCGCGGCGTACTCGGCGATGTCCGACTCGCGGCAGTAGGCGAGCGGGCGGATGACGGTGTTGCGCCCGTCGTCCGAGCGCAGCACGGGCGGCATCGCCTTGAGCTGGCCGACGTAGAGGAGGTTGAGGAGGAAGGTCGCCGTGATGTCGTCGGCGTGGTGGCCGAGCGCGATCTTCGTGCAGCCCTCCTCGACCGCCGTGTTGTAAAGGATCCCGCGGCGCAGGCGCGAGCAGACCGAGCAGAAGGTCTTGCCCTCGGGCACGAGCCGCTTGACGACCGAGTAGGTGTCGCGCTCGACGATGCGGAACGGCACGCCGCGCCCCTTGAGGTAGTTCGGCAGCACGTCGGCGGGGAAGTTGGGCTGCTTCTGGTCGAGGTTGACGGCGAGGAGGTCGAAGCGCACCGGCGCGCGCTGCCGCACGTCGAGCAGCAGGTCCAACATCGTGTAGCTGTCCTTGCCGCCCGAGAGGCAGACCATCACGCGGTCGCCGTCCTCGATCATCCCGAAGTCCTTGACCGCCTCGCCCATCTGGCGCAGCAGCTTCGTCTTGACCCTGCTTTCGACGAACATCCGTTACGACTCCAAACGCTTCCTCAGCCGGTCGAGCCGGGCGACCGCCTCGTCCGCCTCCTGCGCGCCCCACCCCGTCCGCTCGCGCACGAGCGCGACGGCCTCCTCCCTCCGCCCCGCTTCGAGCAGGTGGAGAATCTCGCGCCCCAACGCCACGTCCACGCGGCGGGCCGGCGCGTCGAGCGAGCCCTTCATGGCGGGCAGCGTCCGCGGCTGCACGACCATCGGCCCGCGCCGCCGCTTCGACCTTAACAGCGCCCACGCGCCGGCCACCATCAAGACGACCAGGATGATTAAAAGGATTCTCAGCCCCGGCACGTTCAAATGTTTTAAGCCATCCCCCCGCCCGATGCAACCGGCGTGTGGTGTGTTAGCAGGCAGTGAGGACGGTGGAGGCGGCCTATTGTCAGTTGCAGGCGCGTATGGCGGAGAGGCGTCGGACACGGAGACACAGAGACACGGAGACACGGCTCGAAGAGGATTACTCAACAAGCTGTGTCTCCGTGTCGAAACCGCTCCCGCTACCGGCTCGACTGGAAACGGTAACGACTGTCTATTTCTCCCCCGACAGGTGCTCGCGTAAGAATTCTACCGTGCGGCGCCAGGCGTCGGCCGCCGCTTCGGCGTCGTAGACCTCGGGGCGCGTGTCGTTGAAGAAGGCGTGTTCGGCGCCGGGGTAGATGTGCGTCTCGACGGACTTGCCGTGCTCCCGCACCCTCTCTTCGAGGGCCTGGACGACCGCGGGCGTGACCATCGAGTCCTTCTCCCCGAAGAGGCCGAGGACGGGCGCGCGCAAGCGCTCGAAGTCCGGCTCGACCTTCGGGTGGATGCCGTAGAAGACGACGCGCGCGCCGACCCGCTCGTTCTTCGACGCGGCGTAGAGCGAGAGCGCGCCGCCCATGCAGAAGCCGACCGTGCCCGCGCGGTCGCCCTCGGTCGCCTCATGGCTCAGAAGGTACTCGACGGCGCCGCGCAGGTCCTTCTCGGTCTGCGCGATGTTGAGCGCCATCATCATCTTGCCGGCCTCGTCGGGCGAGCGCGCCACGTCGCCGTGGTAGAGGTCGGGCGCGAGCGCGACGAAGCCCGCGGCGGCGAAGCGGTCGGCCACGTCCTTGATGTGCGGCACGAGGCCCCACCACTCCTGTATGACGACGACGCCGGGGCCGCGCCCCGACTCCGGCAGAGACAGGTAGCCTCGCGCGGTGCCGCCGTTGCTCCGAAACTCGATCAACTGACCGGCCATCTCGTTTCCAGCCCTCCTGAGAATTCCCGCGCGGGTCCGGGGAGCCTTGCGGCGCCCCCGCGCGAATAGTCTACGGCTCCGTTTTTAGCTTGCGGGTTCGGCAGCCGTTTTATCGGCGCGCGCCGCGGAAGTCAAGGGCGCCCCGCCGGGCTTGACGCGCCGGCCGGCGGCCGGAATAATACGCCCGCGAAACCTTAAAGCCCGCGCGGCCGCCGAGGCCCGCGCGCCGGCTTCCCCGGCTCCACCTTCAACCCTTAAACAGCACCCCGCCGAGTTCGACCCGCGCGCGGCGTGCCCTCACGCAGCACCAGGAGTTTTATGAAGATGTCTCTCCGGAATAAGCTCGCCGCCTTAACCCTCTTACTGCCCCTCCTGCTCGCGCCCCTCCCGGCGGCCTCCGCGGCCGGGGGCGAGATCAGCGGCACCGTCACCGACCCGAAGGGCGCGGTCGTCGTCGGCGCCAGCGTCACGGTCTACCCGGAGGCGGGCGGCCGGCCGTTCGCCAGCGTCAGGACGGACGCGCAGGGGCAGTACAAGGTGCCCAACGTGCCGCCCGGCTCCTACACCGTGAGCGTCGTCGCCGAAGGGTTCGGCCCCGTCACCTCCGAGAAGCAGTCGGTCGCCGAGGGGAAGACGACGAAGCTCGACTTCAAGCTCGAAGTCGCGCTGGTCGAGACCACGGTGACGGTGACGCCCGACGGGCTGAAGCCGAACTCCGACCCGGTCTACGCGAGCCTGCGCAAGCTGGGCGCGGCGCAGGACTTCGCGGGCGAGTACGCGCAGGTCTCGAACCTCGTCATCAAGCGCGACGCGGCCTCCTTCACCCTCCAGTCGGGCGAGCTCTACTTCCTGCCCGCGGTCGAGGGGCGCGTCACCGGCGCCGTCTTCGTCGGCGAGGGCGAGATGAGTCTGACGCCGCCCGTCGAGTACGAGAAGCACAGCCTCGCGCTCTTCACCGGCGAGCCCACCATCAAGGAGCGGTTCACGAAGCTGACGCTGCGCTTCACCGACAAGACCTACGAAGAGGTCAAGGCGTCGCCGCAGGCGCGGGTGGCGACGAACGGCCCGCAGGCCGCGCGCGCGCGCGACATCTACGCCGACAACCGCGACCTGCTGCGCACGTCGCTGCGCACGAACATGGAGCTGCGCGCGCTCGTCGACCTCTACACGCCCGAGCGCCCCGGCTTCTTCGTCGCCTTCGTCGGCGGCCGCCGGTTCGAGAAGCTGGTCTTCCAGATGGACCCGCTCGGCATCCCCGAGGTCTCGCCCGAGGAGGTCCTGCTGGCGAGCTACGGCGAGTCCGACGGCGGCTACTGGACGGCCTTCCACCTCACGGACGAGTACAAGTCGGGGCGGGGGAACAGCGACGAAGACCACCGCATCTTCGACATCACGCACCACGACATCAGCGGCGCCATCAAGGGCACGCAGCTCGCCGCCACCGACACCCTCTCCTTCCGCCCGCTCGTCAAAGGCTCGCGCGTCCTGCCGTTCGAGCTCTACGGCAGCTTGCGCGTCTCGCGCGTCCGCGACGAGCAGGGGCGCGACCTCCAGTTCATCCAGGAGAAGAAGGACCGCGACGCCGACTTCGCCCTCATCTGGCCCGAGCCGCTGGAGGCGGGCAGGGGCTACAAGGTGACGGTCGATTACCAGGGCGGCGACGCGCTGCTCGACGCGGGCCGCGGCAACTACTACGTCGACCCGCGCGCGCGCCACACCTGGTACCCGGACAACGGCGGCACGCAGTTCGGCGACCGCGCCACCTTCGACGTGACCTTCCACTACCCGAAGGAGTTGACGCTCGTCGGGACGGGCGCGCCCGAGGGCGTGCCGGCCGTGGACGGCGGCCGCGCCGTGGCGAAGTGGTCGAGCGGGAAGACCGAGCTGGCCGTGGCCGGCTTCAACTACGGCCTCTTCAAGCGCAAGCAGGTGGTGGACGAGCAGACCGGCTACCAGATCGAGTTCTACGCCAACGAGGAGGAAGTGGTCTCGTCCGGCGTGGGCTCGATGTCCACGGCCGGGGCCTCGAAGCGCATCTTCCCGGTCACGCAGAACTCGGTGCGCATCTTCGACAACTTCTTCGGCAAGCTGCCCTACACGCGCGTCGCCATGACGCAGCAGCCCGCCCCCAACTTCGGCCAGGCGTGGCCGACGCTGGTCTACATGCCGTACACGGCCTTCCTCGACTCCACCCAGCGCTGGCTCGCCTCCGGGTCGTCGCGCTACGCCGCGGACGACTTCTTCAAGTACGTCGGGCCGCACGAGGTCGCGCACCAGTGGTGGGGCCACCTCGTCGGCTGGAAGTCTTACCGCGACCAGTGGATGAGCGAGGGCTTCGCCGAGTTCTCCGCCTCGCTCTACGCGCAGGTCACCGAGGGCAACGACAAGTGGGTCGACTTCTGGGAAGACCAGCGCGAGCTGATCACGACCTCGCGCCCGCAGACGAAGGACAGGAAGCCCTACACCGTCGGGCCGGTCACGCAGGGCTACCGGCTCAACAGCGGGAAGACGGGCAGCATCGCCCGCTTCATGATCTACCCGAAGGGCGCCTACATCCTCCACATGCTGCGGATGATGATGTACGAGCGCAAGACCGTCGACCAGCGCTTCTCGGAGATGATGAAGGACTTCATCCAGACGAACTACAACAAGGACGTCTCGACCGAGGACTTCAAGCGCGCCGTCGAGCGCCACATGACCCCCGAGATGAACGTGCTGGGGAACGGCAAGATGGACTGGTTCTTCGACGAGTACGTCTACGGCACGGAGATGCCGAGCTACCGCCTGGAGTACAGCCTGGACGGCAACACCCTGACGGGGCGCGTCACGCAGTCGGGCGTCTCGGACAACTTCCGCATGCTCGTCCCCGTCTACGCCGACTTCGGCAAGGGCTGGGTCAAGCTCGGCTCGGCGCCGATGCGCGGCAACACGACGACCGACCTCGGCCGCATCGAGCTGCCCTACCCGCCCAAGCGCGTCGCCGCCGCCGCCTTCAAAGACGTGCTGGCGCTGAGCGTCGAGAACAAGAAGCTGTAGTCAGGAGTCAGGAGTCAGGAGTCAGAAGAAAATTTAGGCGGGCGCCGCGGGTTTAAACCCGGCGCCCGCCTAAGTCATTTCTCCTTCCGACCCCTGACTCCTGACTCCTGACTACTTCTTTACTATTGCCCGCGATTCCCTTATCATCGGCCCGCTCTCGGAGAGTTTTGAAGGTCTGTTCAAAAGCCCGGCGGTGGAGCCGCCGACGGCCTCTCCTGACCTGACCCCTTTACCAGATACGGCGGCGCGCGCAAGCGGCCCAGTCCGAGGCGGACGCGGCCGCCGGCCGCGAGTCCCCGCCCGCGCGGGCGCGGGCGCTAACCTGTAGTTCTCAAACTTTGGGAGAATCCGACATGTTTAGACAGGGAAGAAATCCGAAGGACACGCACACCGCAGACGACACGGCCGACCACACGCCGCAGAGCCCCACGACGGCCTCCGCCGGCGCGGGCTCGGCTTACGGCTCCGCCCCCGCCTCGACCCCGGCCGCCACGCCGACCGAGGCTTACCAGCAGCAGGTCTACACGCAGACCACCTCGCGCGCCGTCACCGAGAGCGAGTCGCTCGCGCGCGACATCAAGGAGGGGACGCTCACCGGCTTCGTCGGCAACGGCACCACGCTGACGGGCGAGGCCAACTTCAAGGGCATGCTGCGGGTGGACGGCGGGCTCTCGGGTCGCGTCTCCTCGGCCGACGGCACGCTCATCGTCTCGACCAACGGGCGCGTGGACGCCAACGTCGAGGTCGCGGTCGCGCAGATTTACGGCACGGTCAACGGCGACATCACCGCCTCGAAGCGCATCGAGATGGGGCGCGTCGCGAAGGTCACCGGCAACATCCAGACGCCCGCCCTCGTCATCGAGCAGGGCGCCCTCTTCGAGGGGAGCTGCCGCATGGTGCAGCTCAAGGAGCAGTCCGAGTCCGCCGCCGCTTCCTCCACCTCCTCGTCGGCCGCCTCCGGCTCGACGGCCTCGCCCGGCTCGTCCGGCTCGTCGCCGGCCTCCAAGTCCGGCCCCGGCTCCTCCCGCCCGTCCTCGTCCGCTTCGGCCTCCGACGGCTCCGCCTCCGACGTGACGGAAGCGTCCGACGTGGCGAGCTAAGACATTTAACACGCAGACACGCAGACGCGGAGGCCCGGCTAGAAGACTTCTAGCCGGGCCTCCGCGTCTGCGTGTCTAACGCCCCCGGTCTTCACCCGGCCGGCGGGCATTAAGGCGCGGCCGTGAAGCCGGTCAGCGGGTTGCCGTAGAAGGCGTCGGTCTTCCACGCGGCCTTGTCCCACGCGCCGTCCTGGTCGCCGACGATTGTGACGGGGACGATGAGGCGGTCGGTGCCGAGCTTGTTCGAGGCGGCGAGGCTCGTGTCGAGCTTGCCGTCGGGCTGGACGGTGAACTTGACGGAGCGCGCCAGCTTGTTATTCCACAGCACCTTCAGCTCGTACTCGCCGGGGTTCTTGTTGAGCTGGTACAACTCGCCGAACATGCCCGGCCCCTCGCCCGACCTGTCCCAGCCGCGGACGTTGTTGAAGGTGCAGCGCACGCGCGCCCACTTCGCCTTCTGCGGCGCGTCCTTCTCGTCCACGAAGTGCGTGGTGTTGTTATCCACGTCCGACTCGCAGCTGGCCTTGCCGACCTGCTCGCCGTCGTACATGATTCGGCCCACCTCCTTGCCCTGGTAGAAGAGGTGCGGGTCGAGCTTGTACGCCTCGCCGCGCACCCAGAACGCGACGTTGAGGATGGGCCTCTCCCAGCCCTTCAGGTCGTCGGCCACGTAGTAGACGTAGCCGATGGGCAGGTTCCAGTCGTGGTCCACGTAGTAGACGAAGTGGTTGGCGAACTTGCCGGTCTTGATCTCGTTGGAGTGCACCTTCCCGACCTTCGCCCTCCCCGTGAAGAGGGTCGTATCGCTGCCGGCCAGCTCGTTCCGCATCTTGATGGCGAAGTTGAAGGGGCCGGTGTAGGTCGTCGCCTTCTCCTCGGGGACGCCGTCGCGGCCGCCGCACGTGGTCTTCCACCAGCGGTCGGCCGGCGTCTCCTCGGTGCCGCAATCGAACCTGACGGCCGGCGAGCCCGGCACGGTGTACTCGACGTAGAGCTGGCCGCCGCTCGGGATGGGGCCGTTGACGCGGTAGGTGATGAGCGGCACCCAGCTCCACATGTCGTAGTTCCCCTTGTAGGAGCTGAAGGTGAAGGCCGTCATCTGCACCGAGTCTTTGGCGATGGTCGGCCCGCCCTGCGCCGGGGCGGACGCGGCGGCGGGGGCGGACGCGGCCGCCGGCTGCGCGGCCGGCTGGGCGTCGCCGGTCGTGGCCGCCGGCTGCGTGGCCGCCGGCTGGGCGGCCGGCGTCGGGGTCGCCTTCGGCTTGCCGATCTTGGGAATCTTCGGGAACTGAGCCGCCGCCGTCGCGTGAAGGCCGAAACCCGCGAGGGCTAAGAACGCCAGGGTTAGAAATGAACTGCCCTTCATGTCTCAGTCTCTCCTTTCCGTCTGCTCGCTCTGTGTTTGGATGAACCGTCGGGAATGCTTTTGGCGGCGGCAGTATCCGACCCGCGCCCGCCGCTGTCAACGTCTAAACGGGCGGGCACGCATTCGGGGGCCGCGCGGGCACGCGATTCGTCGGGCGGGCGGAGGGGGCCGCGGGCGGCGCGCGGGCGGGGATTTTCACCCGGCGCCGCGGGATTTTACGCGGCGCAAGCGCTCGCGCCGTCCGGGGCGGGTCGCTTGAGTTTGCCGAGCGCGGGTGTGTAGAATGACTTCGACACGTTAGACCGCCTCGGGACTCCCCCGTCAAGGAAATTCTTTAACCTGATGAAGTCACTTCCGGCCATCTCCGTCACGACCCATCCCACTGACAAAGGACAGCAAGCAAGAGCATGAGCGCCATCATCGAGAATCCGCCCGCCGACGTGCGGGAGCGAGACGTTGAAGAGCTAGAGACCGTGACCATCCGCTTCGCCGGCGACTCCGGCGACGGCATGCAGCTCACCGGCACGCAGTTCACCAACACCTCGGCCATCTTCGGGAACGACATCTCGACGCTGCCCGACTTCCCCGCCGAGATTCGCGCGCCCGCCGGGAGCCTTCCGGGCGTCTCGGGCTTCCAGCTCAACTTCTCCAGCCAGCACATACGCACGCCCGGCGACCAGCCCAACGTGCTCGTCGCGATGAACCCGGCGGCGCTCAGGGTCAACCTCCCCGACCTCGAAGACGGCGGCACGCTCCTCGTCAACACCGACGAGTTCAACAAGGAGAACCTGAAGAAGGCCAACTACGCGTCGAACCCTTTGGAGGACGACACGCTCAAGGGCTACCGCGTCCACAAGCTCCCCATCACGACCGTCAACATCCGCGCCTTGCAGGAGGCCGACGTGAAGCTGTCGCGCAAGGAGATGGATCGCTGCAAGAACTTCTTCGCGCTCGGCATCCTCTACTGGCTCTACGACCGCCCGATGGAGCCGACGCTCGAATGGATCCGCTCCAAGTTCAAGAAGAACGAGGAGGTCATGCGCGCCAACGAGGTCGCCTTGAAGACCGGCTACAACTTCGCCGACACGACCGAGGTCTTCACCACGCACTACAGGGTGAAGAAGGCCGCCACCGCGCCGGGCAAGTACCGCAAGATCACGGGCAACGAGGCGACCGCCATCGGCTTCGTCACCGCCGCCGAGCTGACCGGCCGGCCGCTCTTCTACGGCTCCTACCCGATCACGCCCGCCTCCGACATCCTCCACGAGCTGGCGCGCCACAAGAACTTCGGCGTCAAGACCTTTCAAGCCGAGGACGAGATCGCCGCCGTCTGCGCCGCCATCGGCGCCAGCTTCACCGGCCACGTCGGCCTGACGGGCACCTCAGGCCCCGGCGTCGCGCTTAAACAAGAAGCCATCGGCCTCGCCGTGATGACGGAACTCCCGCTCGTCATCATCAACGTGCAGCGCGGCGGGCCTTCCACCGGACTGCCGACCAAGACCGAGCAGGCCGACCTCTTCCAGGCCGTCTGGGGCCGCAACGGCGAGTGCCCGGCCATCGTCATCGCGCCCGCGACTCCGGCCGAGTGCTTCTCGATGGCGATTGAGGCCGTGCGCCTCGCCTACCGCTACATGACGCCGGTCTTCTACCTCTCGGACGGCTACCTCGCCAACGGCGCGGAGCCGTGGCTCGTCCCCGAGATCGAAGACCTGCCGAAGATCGAGGTCGAGTTCGCCGCCGACCCGTCGAACTTCATGCCCTACGCCCGCGACGAGGAGACGCTCGCGCGCCCCTACGCGCTGCCCGGCACGCCCGGACTCGAACACCGCATCGGCGGCATCGAGAAGCAGCACCTCACGGGCAACGTCAACTACGACCCCGAGAACCACCACTTCATGGTCTTGATGCGCCAGGCCAAGGTCGACCGCGCCGCGCAGGACATTCCCCCCGTCGAGGTCTACGGCGACCCCGCGGGCAAGGTGCTCGTCCTCGGCTGGGGCTCGACCTACGGCTCCATCACCTCGGCCGTCGAGAAGCTGAGGGCGGAAGGGAGGCCGGTCTCGTCGGCGCACATCCGCCACCTCAACCCCTTCCCCTCGAACCTCGGCGAAGTGCTCCGCAGCTTCGAGCGCGTCATCGTCCCCGAGATGAACCTCGGCCAACTCTGCACCATGATCCGCGCCAAGTACCTCGTGGACGCCGTCCCCTTCTCCAAAGTCAAGGGGCGCCCCTTCCAGATTCGCGAGATCGTCAAGAAGGTGGAAGAGTACCTGTAACGCTTGAGGCAAAGATGAAAACCGGCGCCGCCACGCCCGAGCAGACGCCCGTCCGCGAACTCTACGCGGAGGGGCTGCGCTACCTTATGGGCGGGGGGAGTCTCAACGACGCGCTCGCGCGCCTCTGCGAAGACCTCGACCGGCACCGCATCGACTACATGGTCATCGGCGCGGTCGCGCTGATGGCGCACGGCTACCCGCGCTTCACCGAGGACATCGACCTCGTGCTGACGCGCGCCGGGCTCGAAGCCTTCCGCCGCGAGCCGGTCGGGCTCGGCTACCCGCCCGCGTTCGAGGGCGCGCGCGAGCGCCTGCGGGTGACGCGGGGCGGCGTGCCCGTCGAGGTCATCCTCGCGGGCGAGTACCCCGGCGACGGCCGCCCGAAGCCGGTCGTCTTCCCCGAGCCCGCGGCGGCCTCGGTCGAGATTGACGGCGTGCGCGTCGTCACGCTCGAAAAGCTGGTCGAGCTGAAGCTGGCCTCGGGGATGACGGCGCCCGACCGCCTCAAAGACCTGGCCGACGTACAGGAGTTGATTAAGGCGCGCGGCCTCGGGGCCGACTTCGAGGGGCGCCTCGACCCTTACGTGCGCGGACAGTACTTGCGCCTGTGGGAGGGCGTCGGGCGGGGACGCCGCCGGGACGTCGAAGAGTAACCGGCCCGAACCATATTCACCGCAATCATTCGAGAGGAACCGAACATGAGCACGAACGGAAACGGCAACAGCGGCGACGAGATTCTGAAGAAGGGGCCGAACGAGACGGGCGTGGCGGGCGTCGGCGGCAACGTGAGCGGCGGCGGGCCTTCGCCCGAGAGCGAGCCGGGGTCTGTGACCGCGGGCAAGCCCGCCCCGCCGCCGGGCAAGATGACGAAGGCCGACTTCTCCTCCGACCAGGAGGTGCGCTGGTGCCCGGGCTGCGGCGACTACGCCATCCTCAACAGCATCCAGAAGGTGATGCCCGACCTCGGCATCCCGCGCGAGAAGATCGTCTTCGTCTCGGGGATCGGCTGCTCCAGCCGCTTCCCCTACTACATGAACACCTACGGCTTCCACTCGATCCACGGGCGCGCGCCCGCGGTGGCGACGGGCATCAAGGCTTCGAACCCGGAGCTTTCGGTGTGGGTCGTGACGGGCGACGGCGACGGCCTCTCCATCGGCGGCAACCACTTCATGCACGCGCTGCGGCGCAACCTCGACCTCAACATCATCCTCTTCAACAACCGCATCTACGGCCTGACGAAGGGGCAGTACTCGCCGACCAGTGAGTTCGGCAAGAAGACGAAGTCCACCCCGATGGGCGTCATCGACTACCCCGTCACGCCGCTCTCGCTGGCGATTGCGTCGGAGGCGACCTTCGTCGCGCGCGCCATCGACATCGACGTGAAGCACCTCTCGTCGATGGTCGAGTCGGCCGCCAAACACAAGGGCGTCAGCTTCGTCGAGGTCTACCAGAACTGCAACATCTTCAACGACGGCGCCTTCGAGTCCTTCACCGAGCGCTCGGTCAGGCCCGAGCGCGTGCTCTACCTCGAACACGGCAAGCCGATGGTCTTCGGCAAGAACCGCGACCGCGGCATCCGCATGAACGGCACGCGCCCCGAGGTCATCCAACTGGGTTCCGAGACCGGCCTCAACGAGAACGACTGCCTCGTCCACGACGTGAACATCGAAGACCCCTCGGTCGCCTTCATGCTCGCGCGCATGGAGCAGCCCGAGTTCCCGCAGCCGGTCGGCATCTTCCGCGACGTGCGGCGCGAGACCTACGAAGACCTCCTCGCCCAACAGATCGAGGAGTCGGTCGCGCGCTCCGGGCGCGGCCAGCTCCACAAGCTCATCCACAGCGGCGACATGTGGGTGGTAGAATAGGCGCGCCAGACCACTACCTTGAAAGGAGTGGGAAGGCCGCCAACTTCCCTTGCCGACACATGAGTAGCAACCGGCGGCCGGAAGAGAACGAAAACCTACTGAACTTCATCGCCTCCACGGTCGAGATGATTCGCGACCGCCTGGAAGCGACGGCGACGAAGGAAGGACTCGCGGAAGAGCTTGGCAAGGTCGAAGCCGGGCTCACCCGCAAGATTGAGGTCGGGATTACGGCCGTCCGCGGCGACGTCGAGCAGGTGCACCTGCGGGGCGACGGCATTGATAAGGCGCTCTCGTCAAGGCTCGGCCACGTCGAGGCCGAGATGAGCCGCATGCGGAGCGTACTTTACCTTCTGGTGAAGGACAGGGCGGACATGCTGCGCCTACTCGGGCAGGCGCCGCCGTCGGCCGGCGGCTGAGCCGGGAACGGTTTTCGAGGCCGCGCGCCCCTCCGAGGCCCCGGGGGCGCGCGACGAATGGCCCTCCCACCCGCCGAAAGGAAGAGCTTCATGAGCAGGAAGTTTTACGCCCGCCCCGCGGCGGCGCTCGTCTTCGTGTTCCTCCTCGCGGCCGCGGCCGCGGCGCAAGCCCCCGCGCCGCAGCAGCCCTTCAGCCTCCGCCAGGGGCAGTCGGTCTACATCGTCGCCTTCACGCGCGCGCTCATCACCGTCGGCACGGACTCCGAGGGGAACGGCGGCCAGCCCCGAGACTATTTCGACTTCCAGCTCGACGTGGAGAAGAAGGTGCGCAACGAGATCGAGAAGTGGAAGTACTTCCGCGTCGCAGAGAAGCCGAGCGAGGCCGACTTCGTCCTCCTCGTCAGCTACCACTACAGCACGATGGAGGCGCTCGCCATCTCCTTCGACACCTACAACCGGCACTTCAAGGACAAGTTCGACCTCGACGCACTGCGCGACGCCGCCTACGGCCGCGCCATCTCCGGCCCGCTCAAGCTCCCGACCCTCGGCCGCCTCTCCAGCCGCCTCGTCAAAGACTTCCGCCAGAAGCTCCCGGCCGCCGCGAAGGCGAGGTGAGCAGGAAGGGGTAGACAGTAGTCAGTAGACAGTAGGAAGACAGAGCGGCGCGCCCGGCCCGAAGGCTTCGGACGCGCCGCCCGTTTTTTCTACTGACTACTGACTACTGTCTACTGTTTTTCCTCTCCCCCCTTTGACAAAGCGCGCCGCGGGTCTTAGTTTGGAAGTACGGCCATCAACACTTTCATGTAAGGAGATTCGGTTCCGCAGTCACATGGCAAAATCCGGTCATAAGGGAATCAGCCGCATCGACAGCGAGCAGAAGAAGATGCACGGCTGGTACGTGCGCGTGAGGTTCAACAACGAGACGCGGTCGAAGTTCGTCACCGACCGCCAGCACGGGGACAAGGAGGCCGCGCTCAAGGCGGCCGTCGAGTGCCGCGACGAGCTGGAGCGCGAGCTGGGCAAGCCGCGCACCGACTGGGTCGTCGTCGGCAGCAACCCGCGCAACCAGGTCGGCGTCGCCGGCGTGCGGCGCGCGGTGAAGAAGTACAAGGGCAAGGACGGCAAGGTCTACGAGAACGAGGTCTACGAGGTCTCCTGGAACGCCGGCCGCGAGAAGAAGGGGCGCACGAGCGTCTCGATCCGCAAGTACGGCGAGGCGCGAGCCTTCCGCATGGCCTGCGCCATCCGCCGCGAGAAGGAGCGGCAGATGTACGGCGAGCCGGTCGCCGCCAAGTGGGCCGGCGCGCTCTCGAAAGTCTGCGCCGCCTGACAACCCTTTGCCGCGCGACGGCGTACGTCAAAGCAGTCGAAACTCTTCACGCGCCCCGCCGGCCCCAGACCGCGCGGGGCGCGTCTTTTTCAAACCCCGGGGAGGCCGGCGGATGTATCATGCCCTGGTTCAAAGTCTCGGACGCGAAGCCCGCGGAGGGCGAGCGGGTCTTGATTCACGACGGCGAAAGTAACAGGATTGAGGCGGGGCGTTACGTCGGCGGGCGCTGGTACCTGGAAGACTCGCGCGGCGGGCTCCCGACCGAAGCCCACGGCGTCACGCACTGGGCGCCGATGCTGGACGCGGAGGAGTACGACCCCGCCGACGACTGAGCTGACATGGCGCAAAATTCCGGCGACTGCTACATAGACGTGTGGCGCGAAGCGGAGTTCCGCGGCGAGACGATGCGCGTCTACGGCCCGGCCGAATACCGCTCCCTCGACTTCGCCCGGGGGAGTTGGGGCGACGACATCGGCAGCCTCCGCGTCGGCCCCAACGCCTTCGTCCTCGCCTACCACCGCCGCGACTTCCAGGACGAGCCCGTCACCTTCGGCCCCAACGACGAAGTCGCCGACCTCAGCCAGTTCAAGTCCGACGACGACATCGAATCGCTCAAAGTCATCGACTCCCTCAAAATCTTCGACCGCCTCCTCTACAACTCCGCCCCCGCCCCCGAAGCGCCCGACGCGGAATCGAAGGGCGGCGGCAAGCCTCGACCGAGCCCGAACAAGGGCAAGCGCCGGAAGGGCAGAAGGCGTTAAAGGAAGACCCTCGGCATGACCACGCTTCACATTCGCCAGGACGCCCCGAAAGACGGACACTACCCCGTCCGCCTCACCTTGAAGCGGCAGGGCCGGCCGGACCTGGAGGCCGAGGCGAACATCGAGTTCGCCCTCGCCGAGCAGGAGCAGGAGGAGATCCGCTGGTATCTCGAAGACTACCTCCAGCGCGCCGACGTCGCCGAAGCCGTCACCGTCGAGCAGGTCGAGGGGCTGATGAGGGCGCGCGGCGAAGAGCTTTACGCGAAAGTCCTCGCCGCCAACGGCGACACGCAGGCCCTCTGGTTCTCCGTCCGCAACGACCTCGCCGACCTGCGCGTCGAAATCACCACCGGCGTGGCCGAGGCCGCTTCCATCCCCTGGGAGCTGATGCGCGACCCGAAGATGGACTCCCCCGTCTCCCTCCGGGTCAAGGCGTTCGTGCGCGTCCAGTCGAAGTCCAACATCGCCTTCGTCCCCGTCCCCCCCGCAAGCGACGGACGCATCCGGCTCCTCTACGTCGCGTGCCGCCCGAGCGGCTCGCGGGATGTGGAACTGCGCGCCGTGGCCAACCGCCTCCTGCAAGACCTCGGCCCCGACCCCGCCCGCTTCGACATCAAGGCGCTGCGCCCGCCCACCTTCGAGCGCCTACAGAAAGAACTCGCCGACGCGAAAGAGGCCGGCCGCCCGTATCACATCGTCCACTTCGACGGCCACGGCATCTATGCCGACCTGAGCGAGTCGAGGCTCGCCGACTGGCTCGGCGCGTTCTCCAATCTCACGCTCGGCGGCAAGAACGCGGGCAAGCACGGCTACCTCATCTTCGAGCACCCGGGCGAGGACGGGATGCGCCCCGTGGACGGCCAGACACTCGGCCAGCTCCTCCACGACAACGGCGTGCCCGTCCTCGCGCTCAACGCCTGCCAGTCCGCCATGCACGAGGCGACGGCCGCGCCCAGGACGGCCGTAGACGTGCACGACGAAGTCCGCGCCATCGGCTCGCTCGCGCAGGAGGTCGTTGACCAGGGCATCCCCGCCGTCCTCGGGATGCGCTACAGCGTCTACGTCGTCACGGCCGCGCAGTACATCGGGCAGCTCTACGCCGCGCTGGCCGGCGGACGCAGCTTCGGCCAGGCCGCCACCGAGGGGCGCAAGCACCTCCGCCTCAATCCCGAGCGCTGGGTCGGCCTCCAGCCACGGCCGTTACAGGACTGGTTCGTCCCGGTCGCCTACGAAGCCGCGCCCGTCGAGCTGTGCCCGGCCGGGCCAACGACCGCGCCGGGAGAGCAGCCGGAACTCGACCCCGTCCAGCTCAACCGCCTGCTGCTGCGCCACGTCCCCGAGGAGGGCTTCGTCGGACGCGACGAGACGATTCTCGCGCTCGACCGCGCCTTCGACGAGCACCGCGTCGTCCTCCTGCACGCCTACGCGGGGCAGGGGAAAAGCTCGACGGCCGTCGAGTTCGCCCGCTGGTACTCCGTCACCGGCGGGCTGGGCGAGCAACCGCTCGTCCTGCTCGCCTCCTTCGAGAACCACACAGACCTCGACGACCTGCTGAACCAGATAGGCCAGACCTTCTCGCCGACGCTCGCGGCGCACGGCATCGACTGGAGCGCGATTAACGAACCCGACAGGCGCCGGCAACTCGTCCTCCAAACCCTCCGCCAAATCCCCGTCCTCTGGGTCTGGGACAACGTCGAGCCGGTCGCGGGCTTCCCGGAAGGCACGGAGTCGCAGTGGACGGCCGCCGAGCAGAGCGAGCTGCGCGACTTCCTCCAGCAACTCAAGCTCGACACCGCCAGCAAGGTGAAGATTCTCCTCACCTCACGCCGGGACGAAGTGAAGTGGCTCGGCAAAATCCCGCATCGCATCCACATGCCCCGCATGAGGAACTCCGACGCCGCCCGCCTCGCCCTCAAGCTGGGCGAGGAGAGAAGTCTCAAGCGCTCGGAGATTGCCGACTGGCAGCCGCTGCTCGACTACTGCGCCGGCAACCCGCTCACGCTGCGCGTGCTCGTCGGCCAGGCGGTCAGAGCCGGCCTGCGCGGACGGGGGCAGCTCGCGGACTTCGTGGAAGCCATCCGCAGCGGCGAACAGCAGATCGAGGACGCCGACGAACAGCAGGGCCGCGACAAGTCCCTCGGCGCCTCACTCGACTACGGCTTCCGCCACGCCTTCAAGGACGACGAACTCCCCATCATCGCCCTCCTACATCTATTCCAAGGGACGGTCAATGTCGATGTCCTGCGCTACATGGGTGAAGCCAGCGAGCACGCCCTGCCGGAGTTGAAGGGCAGGAGCGAGGAGCATCTCACCGGCCTGCTCGAATGCGCCAAAGACACCGGCCTGCTCACCCAGATTGGCCCTGCCTACTTCACGACCCATCCCGCGCTGCCGTGGTTCCTCCGCCAGCTCTTCGCCCGCCACTACGACGGCCAGTCCGGCCGCTCCACCTCCCACGCCGCACTCCGCGCCTGGGTCGAAGCGGTTGGCGCGTTGGGCGACTATTACCACGACCGTTTCGATGAAGGTAACCGGCATGTGATTAATTTGCTGGAACTGGAGGAAGCCAACCTCCTCTACGCCCGCCGCGTCGCCCGCCGGAATCAATGGTGGTTGCCAGTCATTTACTGTATGCAGGGCTTGAGCAGCCTTTACCAATACCGAGGCCGCATGGCGGAATGGGCCAGGCTGGTCGAGGAAATTCGCCCCGACTATTGCACCGACGACGATCAATCCATTTTAGGTCGCGAAGACGAATATGGTCTGGTTATGGAATATCGTGTCCGTCTGGCGGGGCAATACGAGCGCGACTTCGCTAAAGCCGCCGCACTTCAGGAAAAGCTGGTTGGGCTGGCACGCCAGCAAACGGCCCCCCTCCTAGCCCTACCTGCGGACGCTCCACTCGACGACGAGCAGCGCTATCAGTTGCGGACGCTCGCTGTGTGTGTGTTCGCGTTGGGTCAAGTCCTTTTGGAACAGGGCGACGCGGGATGTGTGCGGCACTATCTGGAAACCATCAGCCATGGCCGACGAATCGGCGACAGGCATGTCGAGGCCGTTGCTGAATACTACCTCGGCCATGCTTATATGTCTCTCCCCACCATTCGCGATCTCGATGCCGCGGAGGCGGCCTACCAGCGCAGCCAGAATTTGCAGAGCCCGAACGACGCCTTGAGCCGCTCCAGGTGCATTAAGCAAATCGGCATGGTGCATCACGAGCGCTTCGGCGAGGCCCGCCAACGCAAAGAGCCGGGGGAGACGCAGCTGCGCCACGCCCAAGCGGCGCAAGCGTGTTACCTTGAAGGAGTGCGGCTCTGCCCGAAAGACGCCTTGCCCGACCTCGCGCCAATGCACCTCCAACTCGGCAATCTCTATCAGGAAGTCGGCCAGCTCGATAACGCCCGCGAGCACTACGAGCAATGCGCGCAGTATGATGAGAAGGCCGGCCACTATTTCGGCGCTGGCCGAACGCGCTTCAACATGGCCGTCATGTATGCGAGGGCGGCGGAACGGAAAGGGCAGCCGTCCCAGCAGCGCGCCGGTCTGCTCCGCGCGCGGGCTTATGCCGAGGCCGCCTTGCGCGATTTCAAGCAATATCAAGGTCGTGCCGCCGTAGACGAGGCGAACGCACAAAGCCTCCTCGACCTCATCAACAAAGACCTCGCGGAACTGCCACGATGAGGGAAGCATGCTGCGCGCAGTGGCAAAGGCTTGAGAGGTTCATGCGAATGGAGGCGGTAGAACAGCGGCATGCACCCGGCCGGAGAAACGACGGCTCTCATGTTCCCGCGTGGGCTTGGCCGGGTGGTTGACGTTTGGTAAGGAGGACGATTGTGGAGACGACGACGAAAGAAAAGGTGGGCCGGTCTGCTGGCGGCTCCGTGCCGACTCCTCTCCCCATCAACGTCTATCAGGAGATATGCGGCAACATCCGGGCGACCGACGAGATTAGCTTTAAGCTGCTCGGCACCGTGCCGCTGGTGTCGGGCGTCGGGGCCGGCGCCCTCACGGTGTTGGAGAAGAGTCAGTTGCTCGCGGCGTATTCGGATTACGCCGTGATAAGTTTCTCGGCGCTGGGGGCGCTGGTCACTTTCGGGCTTTACAGGTGGGAGATGCGGAACATACAAAAGTGCAGGTGGCTGATTGCGCGGGCCGCCGACTTCGAGCAAGAACTGCTCGGGCCAAAGCCGCCGGGGCAGAGGGGCGTTCAATTCGTCGGGTGGTCGGAAGACAGGACTCCGGTGCCCTCCATCTTCAAGAGGCCCTGGGGGAAGACGCAGGCGGAGAAGTTCATCTACGGCGGCGCAATCGCCGCCTGGTTCGTCCCCCTAATGATCGTGCTGCTCAAAAACTACTGGCCCCGCGTCTGACATCGGCGGGGCCCCGGCGGCGTGTGATGCTCAACATTCGCAGAGCCAGGCAGGAGGATAAGGAGGCCATCTGGCGCGTCCACGGGAGCGCCATCAGGGGCACGTGCGCCAGCCATTATTCGCGGGAGGTGATCGAGGTGTGGGCGGGGCGTCTGCGGGCCGAGAAGTACGCGGAGGCCATCGACAAGTATGAGTTCTTCGTCGCCGAAGAGGACGGCGTGATCGTGGGCTTCGGCGAACTGGGCCAGGAGGCCGGGGCCATTCAGGGGCTCTACGTCAGCCCCGACGCGGCCGGGCGCGGGGTCGGCCGGGAACTCCTCCGCACGCTCGAAGGGAGGGCGCACGCTCACGGGTTGAAGTCGCTGAGCCTCACGTCGTCGCTCAACGCCGTCACGTTCTACGAGCGCGCGGGCTTCGAGGCCGTCGAGGAGTTGACCGAGACCATAAGCCCCGGGGTCGAGAGGGCGAGCGTCAGGATGTTTAAGGAACTCGGGTCGGGGTGAGCTAAAGATGGACATCGTCTGGGAAGAACTGCTGTCGGGGCTGCCGGACGCGAGGCGGCTGACGCACGTGCTGATAAGGCTGCTGGCGGCGACGGTGCTCGGCGCGGTCATCGGCTTTCAGCGCGAGAGGGCGGGGAAGCCCGCGGGCCTGCGGACGCACATGCTGGTCACGACCGGCACGGCCGTCTTCGTGCTCGCGTGCTCGGGCGTCGGGATGTCTCTGGACGGGCTGTCGCGCGTCATCCAGGGCGTCGTCACGGGCATCGGCTTCATCGGCGCCGGCTCCATCCTCAAGCTCGACCGCGAGCGCAACGTACAGGGGTTGACGACCGCGGCCGGCGTCTGGCTGACCGCGGCCGTCGGCGTGGCGGTCGGGCTGGGGAGCCTCGGCGTCGCTCTGCTCAGCGCCGTCTTCACGCTCGCCATCCTCTCCTTCGCGAAACGTTTCGAGCCGCGCGGCGGCCCGCGCGCGGCCCGCGCCGAACGCGCGGACGATTGAGGTCGGCCCCGCGGGCATCACACATCAGGACGGGAGGCGCGGCATGAGGCATAAGAGGCTCGCTTGGTTATGCGCGGCGCTGGTGTTGTCTACGCTCCCGGCGTACGCGCGCGCCGGGGACAAGGTCTCGAAGGAGACGATTGAGTCGGGCGGGCGGAAGCGGGCTTACTACCTCTTCGCGCCCGCGTCGCTCAAGCCTTCGGCGCCGCTCGTCGTGCTGCTCCACGGCTCCGGGCGCGACGGCCTCTCGCTGGTCGATAAGTGGAAAGAGCTCGCCGCGCGCGAGGGCTTCCTTGTCGCCGGGCCGAACTCGCGCGACTCGAAGGGCTGGAGCGTCCCGAACGACGGGCCGGACTTCATACGCGACCTGGTCGAAGCGCTCAGGGCGAAGTACGCGCTCGACGCGCGACGCGTCTACCTCTTCGGCCACTCGGCGGGCGCGGTCTTCGCCATGAACCTGTTGATGATGGAGTCGGAGTACTTTGCCGCCGCGGCCGTCCACGCCGGCGCGTGGCGCGAGCGGGGCGAGTTCGACGCCCTCGAACAGGCGAAGCGCAAGACCTCCCTGGCGATCTTCGTCGGAGACCGCGACCCGTTCTTCCCACTGGACGCGGTGCGCGCCACCGAGGCCGCGCTTAAAGGGCGCGGCCACGAGATAGAGGTGGCGGTGATGAAGGGGCACGACCACTGGTACTACGACCTCGCGCCCGGCATCAACCGCGACGCCTGGGACTTCCTCAAGCGCAGGGCGCTCGACGCCGACCCGAAGTACACGCCACACGTCGGCGCCTCGGCCGCGAACGACTTCAACGCGGCGGTCAAGGAGGTCAACGCGCTCCGCGCGAAGGGGGCCGAGTCCATGCGCCTCTACAACGCGGGCGAGGAGGAGCTGCGCCTGAAGCGGGCGCGGGACGACGCGGCGGGGGCCGCCGCCCTCCTCCGCGCGCAGGCGGAGACGGCCGCCGCCGGGGCGAAGGCCCTCCGCGACGCGTCGCTCGCGGCCGAGCGCGCGAGCGCGTCGAACATCCCCGAGAACTTCCGGCAGTACCTCTCGCTCGCCGCGCGTGCCGACGCCAAGCGCGCCGAAGGATTCGACGTGCTGAAGGCGCGCGCCGAGTTGCAGCTCGCCGGCGGCCCGCCCTCCGAAATACAGGCGAAGGTCAACGAGACCGCGCTCAAGTATCAGAAACTCTTCGACGAGGCCGAAGAGCTGGAGCGGCAGGCCGAACGCGCCCGCTCGCAGCAGAGCCCCTGACGCCGAACGCCCGTCCGCGCGTCCGCGTTTCTGGATTTAAGTCGGGCCGCTCGTAACGGGCGACGCGCGGCTTAAACTTTCTCGCCGACTCGCGCGTAACACAACACCGAAGGCGCGGCCGAAGACGCCCCGGCAGCTCGAACAAACTGCCGGGGCGTCTCGCGCGTGTCGTATCAGGTCAGAACCGCCCGCGGCAGCGGGTGGCCCTTTGCAAATAGGGTGCTCCGTATCGCAGAGGCCCACCCGCTACCGCGGGCGGTTCTGACCCGGAACAAGTTCAAAGGCAGGAGAGACGGAAACATGCACGTCTGGAGACGTTCCCTCAATCTCGCGCTGTCGGCGGCGATGTTCTTCCCGGCCGCGACGGCGCTCGCGCCGCGCGCCGCGGCGCAAGGTGCGGCGAAGGCCCAGGCCGCGGCCGCCGCGCCCGCAGACCTCGCCGCGAAGCTCGCCGCCATCGAGAAGGCGGTGGAGGAGCGGCGCGTGGCGAACGGCATCCCCGGCCTCTCGCTCGTCATCGTCAAGGACGACCGCGTCATCTACATGAAGGGCTTCGGCCACAGGGATTTTGAGAAGAAGGTGCCGGTGACGCCCGACACGCTCTTCGCCATCGGCTCTTCGTCGAAGGCGTTCACGGCGATGCTCGTCGCGATGGCCGTCGACGAGGGCAAGCTCTCGCTCGACGACCCGCCGAAGAAGTTCCTGCCCTACTTCAAACTCCAGGACCCGGAGGCGGACGCGAAGATCACTCTGCGCGACCTGCTCTCGCACGGCTCGGGCCTCAACCGCACCGACCTCGCGTGGGTCTCGGGCGCGCTCAACCGCGAGGAGGTCATCCGCGTCGCCGCGCAGGCCAAGCCCACCGCGAAGCTGCGCGAGAAGTTCCAGTACCAGAACGTCATGTACGCCGCCGCGGGCGAGATCGTCGGCCGCGTCGAGAACTCGACCTGGGAGAAGCTCATCGCCGGGCGCATCTTCAAGCCGCTCGGCATGAAGGACTCGGACACCTCCGCCCCGGAGATGCAGAAGGCGCGCGACTACTCCTTCGGCTACGTCTACGAGGAGGCGACGAAGGAGACGCGGCGTGTGCCGATGCGCGACCTGCCCGCCATCGCGCCGGCCGGCGCCATCAACTCCAGCGCGCGCGACATGGCGCAGTGGCTCCGCCTGATGCTCGGCGGCGGCACGTTCGAGGGCAGGCGGCTCGTCTCCGAGAAGAGCTTCGCCGAACTCTTCCGGCCGAACATCAACGTCAACCCGAGCGGCACGGTGAAGTACGGCCTCGGCTGGTTCCTGCGCGAGTGGAAGGGGCACAAGGTCGCCGAGCACGGCGGCAACATCGACGGCTTCAACGCGCAGGTGGCCTTGATGCCAGACCAGCGGCTCGGGTTCGTGATGCTGACGAACGTCTCGGCCTCGCCGCTCCCGGCCTCGGCGATGGGCGTGGTCTGGTCGAACCTCGTCGGCGACCCGGGCGCGCCCGCGCAGGCCCCGGCCGCCGTCGCCGCCGGCGACCCGGCCGCCAAGATCGAGAACGAGGCCGGCGAGTACCTGCTCGAAGCCGCCAACATGAAGTTCACGGTCGCGGTCAGGGAGGGCAAGCTCAGCGTCTCCGTGCCGGGCCAGCCGACCTACGCGCTCGAACCCGTCGGCGGGCGCCGCTACAGGCTCGAAGGGCTCGAAGGCTTCCACATGACCTTCCGCCCGGCGAAGGACAACCCGCAGGAGACGGAGATTTACCTCGAACAGCCGCAGGGCAACTACACCCTGAAGAAGGTGAAGGCGGCGGACGCCGCGACCGCTTCGGCCTCGGGCGCCTCGGCCGACTACGCGGGGCCGCTCAAGGAGGTCGTCGGCTCCTACGAGCCGGAGAAGCAGGGCGGGCCGGACGTGGAGGTCGCCGTGCGCGACGGCAAGGTCGTCTTAGTCGTCCCGGGTCAGCCCGCCTACCCGCTCGTCGAACGCTCGAAGGACGTGCTCGGCTCGACCGCCCTGCCCGAGACCTACAGCGTCGCCGTCCGCCGCGACGAGGCGGGGCGCGTCGCCGGCATCACCCTGAAGCAGCCCGGCAACGAAAGCGTCTTCAACCGCGCGGCGGAGTTCAAGGCGGCGATAACCGCCGACGAGCTGATGCGGAAGGTGGTCGAGGCCACGGGCGGCGAGGCGGCGCTGCGCAGGCACAAGACGCTGCGCATCACGGCCGACGTGGACCTCCTGCACCAGGGCGTCGGCGGCGAGGCGGTCATCTACGCGCGCGCGCCCAACTCCTTCGCGCAGGACGTGACGCTCAAGGCGCTGGGGAAGAAGATCGGGTTCTTCCACGAGTTCTTCGACGGCACGGAGGCCGCCGACGAGGGCAGCTTCATGCCCTACAACCCGAAGACGGGGAAGGAGCTGGACGAGGTGCGCCTCAACTCGGACTTCTACGCGCCGCTCAACTGGAAGACGCTCTACAAGACGGCCGAGATTAAGAAGATGTCGAAGGTGGACGGCGAGGACGCGTACGTCGTCGTCTTCACGCCGGAGAAGGGGAGCCCGGTGACGCAGTACATCTCGGCGAAGACCTTCCTCCCGCTCAGGCAGGACTCTCTGGCGACGAGCGACACCATCTCGATGCCGGTGACGGAGACCTACTCGGACTACCGCAGCGTGGACGGCGTGATGATCGCGTTCAGGCGCGTGCAGAACTCGCAGGCGATGGGCGACACCGTGCTCAGAATCCGCGAGGCCGCGTTCGACGTGCCCGTGCCCGACGAGGCTTTCCGGCGGAAGACCGGGGCGAAGTGAAGAGAGTCGGCCTGTCTCGAACTCGTCACGCGAGCGCAACGTGTTTGCAACCAAAGGGGCCGCGCCCGGGCGTACTATGTACTCACCTAACGGGCGTTCCTTCTGAGAACGAGTGAAACTTTGGGGCAGGCCACGCGAGTGGCCACGGGGTCGGGCTTGGGGGAGTCCGACCCCATTCTTTTTTCTACCGCCACAAAAAAGGTCGGCTAACCCGGGAGCGCGGGCATCCCTGCCCGCCGAAGCGTGCTTCAGCACGCTTAGCAAAGAAGCGCCCCGTCTCAACGTCGAGAGGTGGCGCTTCTTTACATTCGCGCTTCGCGCTCATGGCGGGCAGGGATGCCCGCGCTCCCGGCGAAGAGTCGCCGGCCTTAGCTCGTCGCCGACTTGGAGCAGTTCGAGTTGACCCACTTCTCGCAATCGCGCTTGCTCGCGGGGCCGTAGACCTGCCGGTAGATGGCGGGGTAAACGTCGCCGTACGGGATGACTTTGCAGCCTTCGTACTTGTTGGCCTGTTCCAGCGTCGTCGAGATGACGACGTAGCCTCTTTCCCTTCCTTTGTCGGGCTTGTCGGCCATGAGGTTCCTCCTTCCGGTGCTTGAGCGTTTCGGGTAAGGCCCGAGGGCGGTTCGGCGCCGGCGGGCCGTCGGCGTTCAGACTCCCCCGGGCTCGTCGGAATTCTACTTGCGGCCTTTGCGCGCGGACTTCGCCGCCGACTTCTGGCGCGCCTTGAACTCGGCCTCGCCGCCGGACTCGCCCTGCCTGACGTCCGTCGGGATGGCGGCGGGGACGGAGGGCGTGTTGTCGCGCGGCGCCTCGCCGCGCGAGCCCGTGTGCTGAAAAGAGTCGTCGGCGAAGAACTTGCTCGCGGCCTTGCGCCGGCCGCGCAGGGCGGGCGTCTCGGCCTGCGCCTCGTCCAACTCGGAGGGCTTGCTGCGCTCGTCGCCCATCTGCTGCCCGCGCCGCCTCTCGGGCACGCCCGCCTTCGCCTGCGTCTTCCTGCTCGTCGCCATCCTCTCTAAACCCCCCTCGTTTAAATGAGACCCTTCTCACGGCCCCGAGCGCGGACGGGCTCGGGCTCCGCCTGGTGCGCGCCCGCGCGCGGCCCTTCCGCCTGCGGGTCGGCGGGCGGTGGCGGCTGCGACACGAGCTTTTCGAGCGTCTGCTCCAGGGCCTCGCCGATGCGCGAGACGTAGACGATCTCAAGCTCCTTGCGCACGTCTTCGGGGATGTCCTCGGTGTCGGGCTCGTTGCGCGCGGGGAGCACGACGCGGCGCAGCCCCGCACGGTGCGCGGCCAGGACCTTCTCCTTGATGCCGCCGACGGGGAAGACCAGACCCGAGAGCGTGATCTCGCCCGTCATCGCCGTGTCGTTGCGCACCCGCCGGCCCGTCATCAGCGACGCGAAGGCCGACGTGATGGCGACGCCCGCCGAAGGGCCGTCCTTCGGGATGGCGCCCGCGGGGACGTGCACGTGCGCGCCGTAGTTCTTGAACATCTGCGGCTCGATGCCGAACTCGGAGCCGTGCGACCAGAGGTAAGAGCGCGCCGCGCGCGCGGACTCCTGCATCACCTCGCCGAGCTGGCCCGTGAGCTGGAGGCCGGAGCTTCCCGGGAGCAGGGTCGCCTCGATGAAGAGCAACTGCCCGCCCGTCTCCGTCCAGGCCATGCCCGTCGCGACGCCGGCCGGCAGCTCCTTGCGCGCCTCCTCGGGGTAGAAGCGCGGCGCGCCGAGCATCTCCTTGAGGTCTCCGGGCTCGACGACGATCTTCTCCGTCTGGCCCTCGGCGATGCGGAGCGCGGCCTTGCGCGCGACGCGCCCGACGGTGCGCTCCAACTGGCGCACGCCCGCCTCGCGCGTGTAGCGCGCCGCGATGAGCGCGAGCGCGGCGTCGGTGATTTCGAGCTGCTCGTCCTTCAGGCCGTTCTCGCGCGTCTGGCGCGGGACGAGGTACTGCCGCGCGATGTGCAGCTTCTCCTGCTCGCTGTAGCCCGCCAAGCCCACGATCTCCATGCGGTCGCGCAGCGGGCCGGGGATGGGCGCCAGCTGGTTCGCCGTCGCGATGAAGAAGACCTTCGAGAGGTCGAACGGCAGGTCGAGGTAGTGGTCGCGGAACGTGTGGTTCTGCTGCGGGTCTAAGATTTCGAGCAGCGCCGAGGCCGGGTCGCCGCGGAAGTCGTTGCCGAGCTTGTCGATCTCGTCGAGCATCATCACGGGGTTGTTGACGCCCGAGCGGCGCAGGGCCTGGATGATGCGCCCCGGCATCGCGCCGATGTACGTGCGCCGGTGGCCGCGCAGCTCGGCCTCGTCGCGCACGCCGCCCAGACTCAGGCGCTCGAACTGCCGGCCGAGCGCGCGCGCGATGGACATCCCCAGGCTCGTCTTGCCGACGCCCGGCGGGCCGACGAAGCAGAGGATCGGGCTCTTCGAGTCGCGGCGGAGTTTGACGACGGCGAGGAATTCGAGGATGCGCTCCTTGATGTCTTCGAGCCCGTAGTGGTCTTCGTCGAGGACGCGCCGCGCCTCGTTCAGGTCGAGCTTGTCCTCGGAAGACTTGTTCCACGGGAGCTCGATGATGAACTCAAGCCAGGTGCGTATGACGTGGTAGTCGGGCGCGGCCTGCGGGAGCCTCTCCAGGCGGCGCAGCTCGCGCTCGGCCTCCTTGCGAACCTCTTCGGGGAGGTCGGCCGCGCCCAGGCGCTCGCGCAGCATCCCGGCCTCGGCCTCCTCGCCGTTCTCGTCCTCGCCCAGCTCCTTCTGGATGGCCTTCAACTGCTGGCGCAGGAAGTAGTCGCGCTGCGCCTTCGACATCTCGCCCTGCGCCTCGGCCGCGATCTTCGTGCGCAGCTCCATGATGTCGATCTCGTGCGCGAGCCGGCCGTAGGCGATCTGGAGGAGGTCGTCCACGGTCTCGGCTTCGAGCATCTGCTGCTCCTGCTCGACGCCGAGGTTGAGGATGGAGCCGAGGAAGTAGGAGAGCTGCACGGGGTCGTTGGCCCCGAGCACGGCGTTGCGCACCTCGGGCGGGATTTCGGGGAGCATCGCGAGGGCGCGCTGGACGAGCGCCTGCACGTTGCGCGTGAGGGCCTCGACGGCGTCGGCGTCGCGCACCGTCGGCGCCGGGATGATGCGGACGCGCGCGCGGATGTGCGGGTCGGTCTGCGTCCACTTGACGACGCGGACGCGCTCGGTGCCGTGGACGATGAGTTGGAGGCCCTCGGGCGTGCGCATCATGCGCTTGACCATGACGAGCGTGCCCGCCTCGTAGAGGTCGCCGGGCGGCGTGGCCTCGGCCTCGGGCGAGGTGCGGCCCTCGCGCACGGTGACGCAGGCGAGCAGCTTCTCCTCGGTCGCGAGCGCGGCCTCGACCGCGGCGACCGAGCGCGGGCGGCCGGCGGCGAGCGGGATGACGGTGCCCGGGAACATCGTCGTCTGCTGGAGGGGCAGCACGGCGATCTCGAAGACTTCGGAGGCCGCGCCTTCCGCCGCCGCGCCGGCGGGCGCGACGTAGGCGCCGCCCGTGCCCGCCTCCTTCGACTCGTGCAGCGCCGACTGCGGCGTCGTCTCCGGCGCGCCCGGGTTCGGCGCGGCGCCCGCCTGCTCCTGTTCGCCTCTCGCGGTCTTGTCAGCCATAAGGGGTGATCGTCCTCTTCAAGTATGAAAGGGAGAGTTCGCGCGTCTCACTTTTCAGTCGCACTCGGCGGGGCTGCGTATGTAGAGGATGAGGAGGCCGTCGCGGTAGCGGCGCTCGACGCGCGCGCCCTCGACGGGGCAGGGGAAGCGTATGGTCTTCTCGAAGCGGCTGTAGGTGATCTCAAGCTGGTGGTACGAGACCGTCTCGGTCACCGCCTCGTCGCGCCGGACGCCGGCCACGCGCAGCGTGTCGCCGTTGATTTCGACCTCCAGCTCGTCGGGCGCCACGCCCGCCAGCTCCAGCTTCACCACCCACCCCTCGGCCGTCCGGTACACGTCGGCCGCCGGATACCAGAAGTTCTCCGAACACCGCAGGCCGCTCGCCTTCGGCATCATCCGCAGGTAACGCTCGATTGATCGTGCCATAAGATAGTGAGCGGTGAGCAGTGAGCGGTGAGCAGTAAGGACAGTTCATAAAACTGCTTACTGCTCACCGCCCGCTGCTCACTATCCGAAGATTCTGTTCCAGAACGAGGAGCCGCTCGAAATCTCTTCGAGGGCCTCGCCGAGTTCGCGGTCGGCCTCCGTCTCCAGGGCGATGTCGGCCATCGAGATGATGCCGCGGAGGTTGCCCTCGCGGTCCACGACGGGGAGGCGGCGCACCTGCTTGTCGCCCATCTTGCGGATGGCCTCGATGACGCGGTCGTTGGGGCGGACTGTGTGCAGGTCGGTCGTCATCGCGCTCTCGGCCGTCACCTGCCGCGCGTCCTGCCCTTCGGCCAGCGCCCGGACGACGATGTCGCGGTCGGTGATGAGGCCGACGAGGCGGCCGTTGGCCTGCGTGCGCGCGGGCACGCGCTGGACTTCCGTGACGGAGTCGGAGTTGGTCTCGCCCGGCTCGACGACGGGGATGACGCCCGTGTCCTCGTCGCGCATCATGCGCGCGACCTCTTCGAGCGTGGTCGCGCGCGACGCGACCGTCACGTCCCTCGTCATGATGTCGCGGCAGCGCAGGTGCGAGCGCGCGGCGGCGCCGCGTCGGCGCCCGCGTTCGTACTCTTCGCGCGGAGGCGGGGGGGGCGGCGGAGGCGTGCGCCCGTACTCGCGCTCCCCGCGCCCCGCGTCGCGCGGCCCGTAGTACTCGTCGCGGTAGAAGTCGCCGCGGCCGTAAGCCCTGTCGTCGTAGTCGCCGCGCACGCCCCAGGGGCGCCCGCCGCGCGGCACATCGCGCTCGTCGTACTCGTAGCGGCCGCGGGGCGGCCCGCCGAACCCCGGCCCCCCGCGCTCGCGGCGCGGGCGCGGCTCGCCCTCGTTAAAGTCGTCGTCCCAGTCTCCGCGGTGTCTCGACATCGAAGCCTCCCCCGTCACCCCGACGGCGACGCGCCGCCCCGGCCCGCACACGTCTGCGCGGGCCGGGGTCGCGTCGAATGTACGTCGAGGGGAACTTGAGGCCGATTATACTCGCTTCGTTCGAGATTGCCAGTGAGAGGACGGCAGGCAGTTCGGATGGGAGGCGGCCCGTTACCGTCAACCGGCGCGGATAGACGGGAGCCTGTTAACACGGAGACGCGGAGACACGGAGACACAGCTTCTTGAGCTATAGGCCCGAAGCTGTGTCTC
>DASVQJ010000140.1:0-2521 GCA_036389235.1 Pyrinomonadaceae bacterium
CGCGGCCGGAGCGACAAGGTCATCGTCGAGTAGCTCGTCCCGGGATGAGTGTGAATGCCTCAACGCTTATCACTCTTGGAGCGCACCCCGCCTCATGAGAAAGGGCGGGCAGCCGGTTTACGGCTGCCCGCCCTTTCTGTCGTTTCTCCGCCGAGGCTTAGCGCGCGCGCGCGTTCTCGTTGCGGAGGTTGTTGGTCACGGAGAAGACGCCCGGGACCTGGTTGGCCAGCACGTAGGCCAGCCGCCGGTCGCCCTCGCTTGAGACGACGCCTTCGAGCGTCACGTGGCCGCCGTTGACGACGATGTGGATCGAAGGGTTCGCCCCGCGCCCGTAGCGGAAGAGCGGGCTGTTCCAGCCCATCAGCGCCCGGTACGTGTTCACGCGGATCGAGTCGTCGAAACCCGACAGCGGCAGCACCTCGATGTTGTTGACCACGCGCTCGACGCCCTTGAGCCTGCTGACGCGGCGCTCCGCGTCCTTGCGCGTCGAGGGCTGCACGACCTGACCCGAGAGCGTCACGGTCGAGCCGTTAATCTCGTACGCGAGGTTGTCGAAGACGCCGTACCGCGGGAGCGTCACCAACTCCTTGCGCACCTTCTTCGCCAACTGCTCGAAGGCGGCGCGCTCGCCCATCTGGTCGGCCGGCGCCGCGACCGCCACCGACCCCGCGACGACCAACGCCGCCACGAGCGCAATCACTCTATTCAACACCACTTTCATCTTCATCTCACCCCTTTTCATGACGGTTAATTATTCACAAACTTAGATGAGTCGAGCCCCCCCCGCGTTGCAGCCGCCGCGCCCTCCATAGCGGTCAGGACCGCCCGCTACCGTGGGCGGTCCTGACCCGGTCGCCCTCGACACGACGCTCTGATACTCTGTAAGCGAACTCATTTTCGACATCTATCCGAGGGGTCTTCTTTCACTTGGGCACACCCGACAACCCGACGCCCGCGGCCGGCGGCGGCGCGGAAGAGGCCGGGCGGCGTACGGCCTTCGCGGCGCTGCGTCACAGGGACTTCCGCCTGCTGTGGGCCGGGCAGTTCTTCTCCATCACGGGCTCTCAGATGCAGCTCGTCACCATCAACTGGCACGTCTACCTCCTCATGCGCCCCTACGGCGAGAAGGCGGCGGCGGCGGCGCTCGGCCTCGTCGGGCTCGTGCGCGTGCTGCCCATCGTGCTCTGCTCGCTCGTCGGCGGGGTCGTCGCCGACGCCGTAGACCGCAAGCGCCTCATCCTCGTCACGCAGACCGTCATGCTCGCGTGCGCCGCCGTGCTCGCCGCCTTCACCGCCGCCGGCCTCACCCAAATCTGGCCCATCTACGCGCTGACGGCGCTCTCTTCGGCCGCCATCGCCTTCGACAACCCGGCCCGGCAGGCCCTGCTCCCCGCGCTCGTGCCCGCGCGCGACTTCCCGAACGCGGTCAGCCTCGGCTTCGTCTCCTTCCAGATCGCCCTGGTCGCGGGGCCTGTGCTCGGGGGCGTGGTGCTGGCGCGCTACGGGCCGGCCGCCGTCTACGCCTTCAACGCCGTCTCGTTCCTTTCGGTCATCGCGGCCGTGCTGCTGATGCGCGCGTCGGGGAAGGGGAAGGCGGAGGAGCTGGCGCGCGTGAGCGTCGAGTCGCTGAAGGAGGGTCTGAGGTTCGTCTGGCGGACGCCCATCATGGTGCAGACGATGTCGCTCGACTTCGTGGCGACGTTCTTCGCGTCGGCGACGGCGCTGCTCCCCATCTTCGCGCGCGACGTGCTGGACGTGGGCGAACACGGCTACGGGATGCTCGCGGCGGCGGCGGCCTTCGGCGCGGTGCTGACGGGGCTGCTGCTCGCGCGCCGCGGCTCGGAGTGGCGAAGGCCCGGCCTCGCCGTGCTCGTCTCGGTCGCCGTCTACGGCGCGGCCACCGTCGCCTTCGGCCTCTCGCGCTCGTACCGGCTCTCGCTCCTGATGCTCGCGGTGACGGGCGCGGCCGACACCGTCAGCACCGTCATCCGCCAGACCATCCGCCAGCTCATCACGCCCGACCGCCTGCGCGGGCGCATGACCTCCGTGAACATGATCTTCTTCATGGGCGGGCCGCAGCTCGGCGAACTCGAAGCGGGCCTGGTCGCGGCGGCCGCGGGCGCGCCCTTCTCGGTCGTGCTCGGCGGCGTCTGCTGCCTCGCGGCGGTCGGCGTCGCCGCGATGCGCGCGCGCGAGCTGCTGCGCTACCGCTTCGCCGTGCGCGCGTGAGCTTGCAACCGCGTCCCCGCAGGGCCTACCATCGGCCGCGAACTAAAACACGCGAGAAGGAGAAACACCAGTGGGTGACTCGTCCGAAACAGACGGCGGGGAGACGCTCGCCGACGCCGCGCGCGACGAGCGCGAGGTCGCCGCCGAACACCTCCGCGCGGAGTTGAACCGCGACCCGACCGACGCAGAGATCGACGAGTGGCTGCGCCGCCACACGGAAGGGTACTGAGAAGACAGTAGTCAGTAGTCAGTAGACAGTAGTGAAAACAACGTCGGCGGGCGGCGAGGGTTG
>DASVQJ010000141.1:0-12169 GCA_036389235.1 Pyrinomonadaceae bacterium
GACGGGCGTCGAGTCGGCCCCCTTGTTGTCGCCCGTGAGCCTGCGCGGCTCGCCGCCCGCGACGGCGACGACGAAGATGTCGCTGTTCGTCGAGGTCGCCTCGAAGCGGTCCGTGTTGCGCGCGTAGGCGAGCTCGCGGGAGTCGGGCGAGAAGGCGTAGTCGGTCGGCCCGCCCAAGGAGAAGGGCGGCGCGTCCCAGTCGCCGGGCGTCAGGTCGCGCGCCGCGCCGCCCTCCGAAGGGGCGACGAAGACGTGCGTGCGCTTGGCGCCCTTCCAGTCCACCCAGTGGCGCACGAAGAGGCGCGTGGCGATGTGCGGCTTGACCGGGTTCTTCTCGGCCTCCTCGTCGCGCCGCCTGTTGCACGCGTCGTCGGCGCAGTCCGGGTACACGTCCGAGGCGAAGGCGATCCACTTGCCGTCGGGCGACCAGACGGGGTCGGCCGCGCCGGTCGAGATGTTCGTCACCTGCCTGCGGTCGGAGCCGTCGGGGCTCATCGTCCAGACCTGCCCGCCCGACGTGTAGGCGAGCCGCCGGCCGTCGGGCGACCAGCGGGGCGAGGTCGAAGAGGAGGCCCCGCTCGTCAACTGTTTCGGCTCGCCGCCCGTCGCGGCGACGACGAAGAGCTGCGTGCGGTTGCGGTTGGCGGCCACGTCCGGGACGGTGACCTGGTACGCGACCCAGCGCCCGTCGGGCGAGAGCTGCGGGTCTGCGACGCGCTGAATCTTGAGCATCTCCTGGACGCTGAAGCGCGCGCGGGGCGCCTGCGCGTGGACGGCGGCGGACGCCGAGAGAGCCAGCGCGAGTGCGCACGCGCGTGTGAAGAGGCTGTTCATGAGTTCCCTCCTACAGAACAGATCCGGCATGAAAGTTTGGGCAGGTTCGCGGACGAAATTTAGCACAGCCCGCGCGCGCGCCACCACCCCCCCGCGGCGATAAATTTATCGAGCCCCGATGCGAAGTTTCAAATCGCCCGCCTGTGACGGCGGGCACGCGGGGTGTGACGGGCGCGGGTTTTCGCGCAGGCGCGTGGGTGAAATTTCTGCGCGGCCGAATGCCCCGCCGCAGCAGCGAAGTTTTTTCTTTACCTTCCGGGGAATGTTGCTATAATCCCGCGCCGTCGCGGCCAGGTCGGCTCCCTAATCCGCCTCTCATCATTCACGAAATATGCGCGGCCACAGTCTTACATTAATTTTCGTGTCGGCACTGCTACTCCTCTTGCCTTTCACCGGGGGCGCGGCGCGCGAGGCGCAGCGCGGCAAGCAGGCGACGCCCAAATCGCAGGCGGATAAGTGTCTTGAGCTGAACAGGGAGAACCCCACCCTGCCCTGCGTCGTGAACAACTCCACGGAGGGAGGCGGCACTCAACCGCCGCCGCCGCCCGCCCCCGGCTCGCCCGACGGTAAAGTCATCGTCCGTTCGCTGACCGGCTACCGGAGCGGCTACTTCCTGCACCCGGGGACTCTGAAGTTCTGCAACCTCCTTTCGCAAGACATCAACAGACTCAGTGCCGCCGGGAACAAGGTCACCGTCGTCGTTACGGGCTACGCGGACGGGGAGAAGAACTACGGGGTGCCCGCGGGGCGGGAAAAGCCCATGCCGAAGTGCAGTCAGATAGCACGTTCGCAGGTCATCAACGACGAGGAACTGGCACGCCTGAGAGGCTGCTCGGTCTGGGACATCCTGTCGAGCCTTCTGGAAAGGCAGGGCGTCGCGCTCTTCGGCTCGAGGACGAATCAGTTCCAAGACATAGACGACGGCGGGCCGGCCGGCGACCCTTACCGGAAGGTCGTTGTGGAGGTAGTCTGGCAATGAGCGAAAACAGCAGCAGGGAACTACACTCGAACGAAGAGCCGCGCCTGACCCGCGGCGAGCTGGGCGCGGAGTTGCGCCAGACGCGGAAGGAGCTGAACGAGGCGACCAACCTCGCCCGGAGGGAGCTGAGCGAACAGGTGGGGCGTTTACGTCAGGAGTTGACCGAATCTTTAGCCCAGACCCGGAAGGAACTCGGCGGCCGCCGGGGGATGACCGGCAAAGACTGGCTCAAGGTCGTCATAATGCCCGTCCTGTTCATCCTCGTCGGGACGCTGATCGGCGCCTTCTTTCAGGACCGCTCCTTCAGGAAGAACACCCTCTTCAAGACTCAGTACGAGCGGCTGGTCTCCGCCCAGAAAGAGACCGCCGACCAGTACCGCGACCTGGAGAGCCTCTTAAAGCACCTTGAGAGCTACGAGACCGTCTCGAAAACCGATAAGTCCTACTGCTCCTCCGAGAACTTCAACCCCCTGATAGAGCAGTTGAAGTCGTTCGAGAACCGCCGGCTGGGCCTGAAGGATTACTCGGGGGAGGCCGGGGCCGGAACCGTCCTGGAGGGGAAGCTCAACGAGTATGCCCTGGCGCTGACCGACACCATCAAGTGCGAGAGCGGATACGTGCTGGACGGTTGCACCTCGTCGTGTAAGGAGAGCGCGAACAAGCTCCGCGACGCACTCCAAAGCTGCGTCTACGCCCACAACACGTCCATCAACGACCTCATCAGACGAAACAACTAAGAGCGTGTGCGCGAGTGCGGGGATTCGTTAACCATGGTTCACAGGTTTCGTGCTTAATCAGGGCGAAGCTCCTCGCCCCTTGAAGCGGCGCCCGAACGCCGACACGCAGGCTTTAATACTCGGGCGGCCGCGGCCACTCGTCAGGCGCACTCGGCGTTGATCGCTACGGAGATACAGAAGAGGCTGGAGGCGCTCGGCGACCCGCGCGTCGCGGAGGCGTCCCGGCGGTTCTTTAAGACGGGGCCGGGGGAGTACGGCGAGGGCGACCGCTTCCGCGGCATACGCGCCCCCCTGTTGCGGGGTCTCGCGAAAGAATATCCGGCGATAGGGAACCCGACATCGGCGGGCGTCGGGTCTTTCACCCGCGACGCCCGCCCAATTTTTTCTACTGTCTACTGCCTACTGCCCTTGCCTACTCCCCTCCCTCATACTCTCCACCGTGCGGCGGAGGATGTCGGCGGAGGCGCGGAGGCCGGCGCGCTCGCCCTCGTCGAGCGGGATTTCGATGACGCGCTCGACGCCGTCGCGGCCGACGACGCAGGGCAGGCTCAGGTAGACGCCCTCGATGCCGTACTGGCCGGTCAGGCGAGTCGAGACGGGCAGCACCGAGCGCTCGTCGCGCAGGACGGCCTCGCAGATGCGCGCCACGCACGAGGCGATGGCGTAGGAGGTGTAGCCCTTGCGCTCGATGATGTCGGGCGCCGCGCGCCGCACGCGCCGGAGCAGCTCTTCGAAGTCGGGGCACTCCAGGCCCGCGCCCTCGCAGAACTCGCGGACGGGGACGCCCGCCACGCGCGCCGAAGACCACGCGGCGATCTCCGAGTCCCCGTGCTCGCCGACGACGTGCGCGTGAATCGAGCGCGGCTCCACCCCGAGGCGCCGGCCGAGCATCGCGCGCAGGCGCGCCGAATCCAGCACCGTGCCCGAGCCGACGACGCGCCCCACGGGCAGCCCCGAGAACTCCTGCGCGAACTGCGCGAGCACGTCCACGGGGTTCGTCGTCATCAGAATGATGCCGCCGAAGTCCCGGCTCATCAAATTCCGCATCACGTCGCGGACGACGACGACGTTGCGCCCGAGGAGGTCCAGGCGGGACTCGCCCGGCCGGCCGCCGACGCCCGCCGCGACGACGACGACGGCCGAGCGCGCCGCGTCGTCCCAATCGCCCGCGCGCACCTCGACGGGGCGCGCGAGCGCCGCCGCCTGCTCCAAATCCATCGCCTCGCCCTCCGCGCGGCGCGCGTCCACGTCCAACAGCACGACCTCGCGCGCGAGGCCCCCCGTCAACAGCGCGTACGCGCTCGTCGTGCCGACGTGCCCGCACCCGACCACGCACACGCACCCCCGATTCACCCCACCCGACTCAACAGACACGGACGTTCCCCCTCCTGAAATCAGGTCAGAACCACCCGCGGTAGCGGGTGGCCCTTTGTGATACGGCGCCGTCGGGTATCGCAGGCCCGCCCGCTACCGCGGGTGGTTCTGACCCGGCTCCTTATCGAAGTAGAATCGTGGTTCGGTGTGGAAAAGACAAGCGGGGTCACTGCGGCCGGACGACGATGTGGTTGGAGACGCGCGCGAGGCCGGCGACGTAGCGCGCGACCTGGAGCGCGGTTTGCGAAGTCTTGGCCGCGGAGCGGCGAAATGTTTATAGCCGGCGGCATTCATGAAACCGCCGAGCCCCGGAGGGGCGACATCTGAACATGCCTCCCCTCCGGGGCTCGGCGCGGGATGGTACCGTGACCTATAAACAGCTCGCCCCTCCGGAGCGAAGAGTTTTCAAACAGGCTCTGACTACTGTCTACCGCCTACCGTCCAGTTCCCTACCGGGGGAGGCTGGCCAGCTCTTGGATGCGCGCGCGGACGACGCGTGCGAGGAGGCGCGTCTCTCCGGGCGTGTAGTTGGCGGCGCGGAAGACGGTGGCGAGTTGGCCGTCGGTGAGGGCGGAGAGGCGCTCGCCGATCCAGCGCGCGTGCTCGACGCGCACCTTCTCGAAGAGCTTCTCGTTCTTGCCCGTGTAGTGGAAGTCCACGTAGCCGTCCTCGACCTTGTCGATGAACTTCGTCTCGGCGTAGTCTTCGGGCTCGTTGCGGCTGCGCGTGATGACCCAGAAGAAGCCGGGGCCGCCGCCCTTGCCGAAGGTGGCGCCGAGGTCGCTGATGGCGTAGCGCAGCTCGCGCGACCCCGCCGTGTGCAGGATGACGTTGTTCTCGTCCTTCAAGTCCCAGTTGTTGACGAGCACCATCAAGACCTTCAGCCCGTCCAGCTCGCGCGTGCCGGAGAAGGGGTTGCGCGCCCAGCGCCACTCGCCGTGGCGCTTGACCCCTTCGGGGCGGGCCTCGAAGCGCACGTTGGTGAAGACGCCCTTGCCGGGGATGTTGACGCGCGGGACGAGGTACGTGACCTCCGTCTCGTAGCCCGCGGCCCAGATGAGCCGCGAGGCGGCGGTCTCCGACTGCGCCTCCTTGCTGACCTTCGCCACCCACTCGCGGCCGCGCGCGTCGCGCACGCGGTACTTCTTCGAGAAGCCGCCCTTCACCTCCTCGATGAAGCGCAGGCGGCGCGTGGCCGGGCGCATCGCGGCGCCGCCCGGCCCCGCCGAGAGGTCCAGCCGCGCCACGTCGCGGTGGCGCCAGAGCACGGGCGTCCCCCGCGGCAGCGCCTTCTTCTTCTTGTCCTGCGCCCCCGCCGCGGGCGCCAGCAACAACAGCAGCGCGACGCACGCCACGAGGCTCCGAGTCGTCCCTTTAGCAACCATACCCATCTGACGCGCACGGCGGCCGACGGCTCAAAAGCGCGGCACCGCCCTGCGCCCGTCCTCCTTCGAGTTGATGTGGGAGAAGTTGGAGAGATACTACCAAAGGCGAGTAGACGGTAGCCAGTAGTCAGTAGTCAGTGAGCCCCGGAGGGGCGGCATGTTTATAGCTCAAAGCGGTTATTAACAAACCAAGCTCCGGAGGAGCGGCATGTGCATGTCGCCCCTGGCGGGGCTCTGGCTCTATTAATCCGCCGGGTCTATAAACATGCCGCCCCTCCGGGGCTCAACCTTAACTGCCTACTGCTTGAGCCCCGGCTTGACCGCGCGCTCCTTCCGCGCGGACTGCTCGTCGGGCGGGAGGAGTGACCAGAGCCAGCTCACCGCGCGTTCGAGCTGCTTGCGGTCGCCGGACTGCAAAGCCTCCTGCCCCTGCGCGACCCAGCGCGCGGCCTCCTCGGCGTTGACGAACTGTCGGCCGGGGCGCGCGAGGTGTCGGAACCAGTCCTCCCAGAACCAGTCCTGCGCGTGGAGCACCTGCGTGCGGAGCGCGCGCAGGGCCGCGGCCGCCTTCTTCACGCCGCGCACGTCGCCGCGCGCCGCCGACCCCGACAGCTCGCGCCTGAGCGCCGCCAGCCGCCCGCGCTGCGCGTCGGTGCCGTGCGCGCCGACGGTCTCCGCCACGGATTCGGCGAGGGCATTCGCGTCCTGCACGCCCGAGCCGGCGGGCGTCATCCCTGCGCGCCGCTCAAGCTCCGCGACGCGTGCGCGCGCCCCGCGCAGGCGCTCGACGACGCGCGCCGCGCGATCCTGGTCTTCCGCGTCGCCGGTCGGCCGGTGCGCGCCCAGCTCGATGTCGAAGTCCTCAAGCTCGCGCCGCAGGCGCTCGACCTCCGCGCGCCGCGGGTCGGCGCCGGGCGCGTCCCGCGCGTCGGACTCTCCCGCGTCGGGCGCGAAGCCGTCGTCGTAGACGACCTCGGGGAAGTCGAAGTCTTCGGCCGTCGCGCCCGAGAGCATTAACTGCTCCTCGACGCGTGCGAGCCGCGCGAGGCAGCTCTCGATTTCGAGGTGCGCGCCCTTCAGCAGCTCGACGTAGTCGGGCTCCTCGTCCTTCGGGATGAAGACGCGGTCGGTGAAGTGCTCGTTGAGGTACGGGATGAAGACATCGACGGTGATGAGGCGCGAGGCGTCGATCTTGATGTGGAGCTGCACCTCCGAGCCTTCGGGGACGGGGCGGCGGACGGCCTCGCTGCGGACGTGGAAGTTGCCGACCCAGTTGTTGGCCTGCGGGTCTGTGAGCGCCTCGCCCTCCCAGAGCTTCACGGCGAGCGACGTGTCCGGCTCGCTCGGGCGGAGGGTGTAGGCGGCGCGGTAGGTGACGGTGCGCTCGGCCGGGAGCAGCGTGCGGCGCGGGAAGACGGGGCTCAACTCCTCGCGCCCGTCCGCGTGCGCGACCTCGACCGAGATGGTGTGCGGCAGCGGCGGCGCGTCGAGCGCGAGGCCATGCCGTATCTGAAACTCGTCCGGCGAGACTTCGAGCGCGCGCCCTTTCGCGTCGCGCACGCTCAGCGTGAAGCGGTTGAGCCTCCCTTCCTGTAAGACCAGCGCCGTCTCGAAGAAGCCCTCGCGCGCGGGCGTCCAGCCGCTCGTCCAGAGCCCGCCCTCCGCGTCCACCTTCACTTCGAGGTCTGCGTCCGCGCCCTTCCCCGCGAGCTTGCCCGCGACGCGTGCGCGCGGCTCCGCGGTCAGGGGGTCGTACGCGAGCCGGGCCGTCAGCACGTCGGGCTTCGCCTCTTCTTTCACGCCGGCGGACGACGCCGCGCCGCGCTCGACGGTCGAGGCGTAGACGGCCGCGCCGCGCGCGACCACCGTCATCGGGTCGAGCGTGGAATCGACGGGCGCGCCGAGGTGCGCCGCCAGGGCCTCGCGCACGCGCGGCGTCTGCGTCGGCCCGCCGACGAGCAGCACCCGGTCTAAGTCCAGGCCGCGCACGCGCGCGCCCGCGAGCGCTTCGTCGGCGAGACGCAGGCACCGCGCGACGAGCGGCTCCATCTCCGCCTCCAACCGCGCGCGCGTCAAAGGCATCTCCGCCTCGATGAGACGCCCCTCGCGGTCTTCGCCGAGGTCGAGGAGGCTGACGACCGTCTCGTCCGCGGTCGTCAATTCGATCTTCGCGTACTCGGCCAGGAGCGTCAGCTTGCGCAGCAGGCGCGCCAGCTCCGCCGGCTCGGCCCCGGCGCGCGGCAGCGCGAACCGCTCGGAAAGGAAAGGGACTAAAACATTCTCGACGAGCGCGCGGTCGATGTCCTTGCCGCCGAGGTGGTTGTCGCCGCGGTGTTCGAGGACGTTGAGGCGGCCGTCTCGCGTCGAGACCACCGCCACGTCGAGCGTGCCGCCGCCGAGGTCGAAGACGAGCCAGCGCTGGTCGCGCACGCCGGGCGCCGCGCCGTACGCGACGGCCGCCGCGATGGGCTCCTGCAACAGGGGGAACTCTTCCAGCCCCGCGAGCCGGGCGGCGCGCGCCGTCGCCTCGCACTGCAAGGCCGTGAAGGCGGCGGGCACGGTGACGCACGCCGCGCGCACCTCCTCGCCCGTCCGGCGCCGCGCGTCCGCGAGGAGCGACTTCAAGACCTCCGCCGAAATCTCCTCCGGCGACATCGAGCGGCCCGACGCGGGGAAGGTCTTCGCGTAGCGCTGCCCCATCAAACGCTTGACCTCCTGCGCCACGTTGTCCGGGTCTTCGGCCAGCGCGCCCAACGCGCGCCGCCCGACCAGAAGGCTCCCAGACTTCAGCACGCGCACGACCGAAGGCGTCACGTTCATCTGGTCGTTGTTCTGGATGACCGAGACCTCGCCGCCCGCCGCCCGCGCGATGCACGAGTTCGTCGTGCCGAGGTCGATGCCGAAATCTATGTACCGACTCATAAGATTTTTGAGTTATGAAAAGTCCCGGCCCCGCAGGAGCCGAATGTTTATAGACCCGCGTTCCTTTTTCCCCTCAACCTCCGCGGGAGCGACATGTTCGCATTCCGCTCCCACGGAGCCTGGCGGATAAAAACATACCCGGCTATAAACATCTCGCCCCTGACGGGGCTTTCAGACGGACTCTAAGACTGACCATTTCTTCTGACGACGACCTGACCGTGTCGGACGACGGCGCCGCGGTAGAGGACGACGGGCGCGACCGTCTCGTCGACGACCTGGGAGCCGGCGGGCAGACGCGGGTCTTCGAAGGCGTCGAGGACTTCGACGGCGAGGCCGGGCTCGTAGGCGCGTCCCGTCACGTCGAGGACTTCGAGGCCGTGCTCGGAGAGGAAGCGGCCCAGGCGGCGCGCGGCGTGTCGCGCCTGCGGCGAAGAGTCGTCGGAGCCGCCCGCCCAGCGTTCGAGCCGCCACCACTCGACGGCCAGCTCGGCCAGCGACGAGAGCGCGACGTTTAGCGTCTGCGGTAGTTCGTCCGTCATCAAACTCAACATACAAGAATCGACGCCCGGCGTGAAGTCACCTCATTCGCGCGCGGGCGTCGCCTGCCCGACCGTGGTCGGCGGGAGTAAGGGCGTCGCGTTGTCGTTGCGCGTCGTCCGGCGCTTCCTCCTGCCGCGCGGCGGCGGGTCGTTGTAAGGGCTCAGGTTGAGCGGCGGCGGGATGTTGTAGTTGAGGTTCACGTTGTAATTCAGGTTCGGCCTGACGTTTAAAGCCGGCAGCGACCGGATGTCTGTGCGTGTCGGGCGCGTGTTGATGACGCCGCAGACTTTTAGCCCGGCGCCGACGCCGACCATCAACAGCCAGAAGGCCACACTCGTCAGGCACCCGGGCGCGTCGCTCTTGCGCGTGTAGCCGTCGAGCGTCTTGCCGCCCTTCGGGTCGTCGCGGAAGAGCTTCGGCGGCACGCGCGCGTCCTCAAGCTCGCGCGCGAGCGCCGCGGCGTACTCGCCCTGACCCCTTTCGCGCGCCTCCACGGCCGCGCCGAGCGCGGAGAGCTTCGCCTCGATGTCGCTCAACTCTTCGGACTCGGGCGGCGCGAGCGCGCGCGCCTTGAGGCAGACGAAGAGCGCCTCCCGCGCCCGCCCGATCTCCTCGAACGAGACGGCCAGCCCGAAGAGCTTCGACGCCGCGTGCTCGAAGACGCGGCGTGCGTAGAAGGAGTCGGCGCCGGCCAGCCGCGCGAAGTCGGCGAGGCGCGGCCGCACCAGCTCGAACCTGCGCCACGCGTCGTTGCAGTGGTTGCGACGCTCGGCCGCCGGCTTGAGGTCGAAGCCCGGCAGGTTGACCCGCGTGAACGCCGTGTCCAGCTCTTCCGTGAGCTTGTCCTCGGCGGGGCCGACCGTCTCCTCCTCGTACTCGCGCAGCAGGGTCGCTTGCAGTTCCGCCCCGCGCAGAAGCTCGAAGGCGCGCGCCGCCTCGCGCAGGTCGCCGCGGGCGACGGCGTCGCGCGCGCGCCCGGCGGCGTGCGCGTAGACGACGCGCGGCGCGGCCCGCCTCAGCTCCGCGACCTCGCCGAACGTGACCGGCTGCTCGTAGTCGCCCTTCAAGTCCAGGGCCACGAGCAGCGACCAGAACTCCTCGCAACCGAACAGCCGCCGCCACAGGCGGAACGCGCGCGCCCAAGCCTCCACTTCGCGCAACGTCGGGTCGAGCCGCACGACGCCGGCCAGCGCGAGCAGCGCCGCGTCGTGCAGCGCCGCCGCCTCTCCGTCCGCCAGCCGCCCGCCGCCCGTGTCGTCAGAGTTGACGGCCCCGACGGGGACGCCCTTGAGCAGCTCTTCGACGGCGGCCGTGAGTTCCGCGGCGGTCGAGACGTGCGCGCGCGGCGCGGGCAGTCGGAACCAGAAGAGGCGCTCGCGCGCGCGCTGCACGGGCTCGGAGAGGCGCCCGACCGCGTCGCGCACGTCCGACTCCTTGCGCGCGACCTCGCCCAGCCACGCCGCGTCACCCTCGAACGTCTTCCGCACGCCGACCTTCAGCGCGAGGCGCAAGGACGCCGCGGCGTCGAACACCTCCCGCTGCGCCGCCCAAGCCCCCAGCCCCAGCACGCGGAACGCGCCCCGCGCCGCCGGCTCGAACAGCCCCAACGGCGGCCTCCACTCGACGCGCCTTTTGAAGAGCTTAATCATGCCCCTTCGGGGAGTGAGCAGTGAGCGGTGAGCAGTAAGCAGTTTAAAGACAAAGTGGCGCGGCGTTATTCCTTTCAACTGCTTACTGCTCACCGCTCACTGCTCACAGTCCGGCCATGTCCCACTTGCGCACGACCTCGTTGACGAGGTTGGCGACCTTGTCGTTGACCTTGTTGAAGTACTCGTCGGCCTTCTTCTGGTCGAACTTCGGGTAGCCCTGCCCCGGCTGGTAGAGGCCGATTGACGACGGGAAGGGCGTGGCCGACCAGGTGCCCGGCGCGGGGTAGGCGGTGGCGAGGTCGGCCTTGTAGCGCTCGGGGTGGACGAGCGTGGGGTCTGCGGCCTGCACGTACGCGGTCTCGTTCCAGCCGGCGTGGCCGCCGTCTTCGCCGAAGACCTCTTTGGTGACGTCCGACGCGAACGACCACCAGTTGACGACGAGCGTGCGCACCCTGCGCTCGGTGGCGACCTCGGCCGCGACCGCGTTGAGCACGGCCGTCTGCGGCCCGCCGTGGCCGTTGAGGATGATGATGTTCCTGAAGCCGTTCTTCGCTAACCCTTCGAGCACCTGCTTGACGAAGGGGCGGTAGGCCGACTCCGTGATCTGGAAGGCGCCGGGGTACGCCTCCATGCTGCCGGTGATGCCGTAGGGGAGCGCGGGCGCGATCATGGCGTTGACGCGCGGGGCGATCTTGCGCGCCATCGCGAGCGGCGCGGTGATGTCGGCGCCGTTGTTGACGACGCCGTGCGGCTCCAGCGTCCCCGTCGGCAGGAGCACGGTCTGCACCTTCGACGGCACGGTCTCTTTGAACTCCATCCAGTTGATGCGCTCCATCTCGCGCTCGCGCACCTGCGCGGAGGCGGCCGGCGCGCACAGGGCGGCGGACGCGAGTAGGACAAAGGCGCGGACGAACATTCTCATCTCTCTTCCCTCCCCTCAAGTTTTCAGAAGCTGAAGCCGCGGGCGGCGCGATTGACTTTGGCTTGCCTTAAAGTGTAGAAGCGTTGGCGGCCGGGCCGCAAAAGCATACTTCAAACGAACGCCAAAAAAGAACCGCCCCGGGGCGGCGTGGGAGACCCAGATGCAAGGTGAAGCGCAGCCGCGTGCGAAGTGGGGCAAGGTACTCGACCAGACGCGCTGCATCGGCTGCCACGCCTGCACGACCGCGTGCAAGTCCGAGAACCTCGTGCCCCTCGGCGTGACGCGCACCTACGTCAAGCACGTGGACGTGGGCCAGTGGCCGCAGGCGCGGCGCGCGCACCAGGTGACGCGCTGCAACCAGTGCGCGCACGCGCCGTGCGTCGCGGCCTGCCCGACCTCGGCGATGTTCAAGCGGCCCGACGGCATCGTCGATTTCGACACGCGCATCTGCATCGGCTGCAAGGCGTGCATGGCCGCCTGCCCCTACGATGCCATCTTCATCAACCCCGAAGACCACTCGGCCGAGAAGTGCAACTTCTGCGCGCACCGCATCGACTCGGGGCTGGAGCCGGCCTGCGTCGTCGTCTGCCCCACGGAGGCCATCCTCGTCGGCGACATGAACGACCCGGACTCGCGCGTCGCGCACTACGTCGGCCGCGAGGCGCTACAGGTGCGAAGGCCCGAGAAGGAGACGCTGCCCAAGGTCTTCTACAAGGGCGCGCACCAGGCGACGCTCGACCCCCTGGCGGCGCGGAGGCCCGACGGCGACCTCTTCATGTGGAGCGAGCAGAAGCGGGACGACGACACGGTCAACTCCGGCAACCCCG
>DASVQJ010000142.1:0-29150 GCA_036389235.1 Pyrinomonadaceae bacterium
TCTTCGCGGCCCGCGTCTGCGCCCCGGCGGCCTGCGGTAAGAGGAGCAGGGAGAGGAGGAGTGCGGTCACTATTGTTCTCGTCACTTGAGAGTGAAGCTGAGGGCGGTTCACCACAGAGGCACAGAGGGCACGGAGGTTGCACAGAGGGTTGAATACTCTGTGCCCCCTCAGTGCCCTCTGTGCCTCTGTGGTGAACCGCCCCCACTACACACTCAAGCAACTCAGTCTATAACCCTTCACCTCTTCCCGCCGCCGCGGACGGGCGCGTAGAGCCGCGCGAGCGTGTGCGGGCTGACGCCGAGCCAGTAGAGCGACTGGAGCAGCGACCAGCGCGCGAAGGTGAGCGCGAAGCTGCGCCCCTCGAAGCGGCGCGAGGAGGTGACGACGCAAGCTTGGGCCTGCACGAACCGCCCCTGCCGCCAGAGCGCGCGCAAAAGGTCTAAGTCCTCGAAGATGGGGAACGGCTTGAAGCCGCCCGCGCGCTCGTACGCCGCGCGCCGCACGAAGAATCCGGAGTCCCCGTAGGCCAGCCCCAGCAGGCGCAGCCGCGGGTAGAGCCACGTCAGGAACCGCGCCGCGCGACGTGTACCGTCGAAGCGTACGCGGAAGTTCCCGCCGACGGCGCGCGGGTCTCGGAGCGCGCGGGCGATGTACTCTACCGCGTCCGCGGGCGCGAGCGTGTCCGCGTGCAGGAACCACAGCACCTCGCCGCGCGCCGCCAGCGCCCCCGCGTGCATCTGCGCGCCGCGCCCGCGCGCCGCCGTGACCACCCTCACCCCGCGCGCACGCGCCACCTCCGCAGTCCCGTCGGCGCTCCCCCCGTCCACGACGACGACTTCGACCACGTCCTTCACGCGCGCCGCCGCGTCGAGCGTCTCGCCGATGGACTGCGCCTCGTTCAGCGCCGGGATGATGATGGAGATGTTCGCCACTCGCGCCACGTCGGCCGAAAGAGAGTTCACACGGATGGACAGGATGAACAGGATAAGATTTGAAATTTCAAATCTGAAATTTCAAATCTGTAATCGCTTTATCCTGCCCATCCTGTCCGTCCGTGTGAGTTATTCCCTGCTCACCCCGTAAGCGGCCCGGCTCGGGGCCTGTGCCGTACAGGCGCCACGTCGGGCGCTGCTCGCCGAAGGGGAGCGCGAGCACGGATGTCAGGCCGACCTCGCGCGGCTCGCGGTAGGCGGGCACGCCGACGTCAATCGCGTCCTGCGGCACGTCGAGACGCAGCGTGCCGTGCAGCCTGTCCCAGAGCGTGAGCCCGCTCGACCAGTTCGAGTCGGTCTCCGCCCTCACCACCGAATGGTGTATGCCGTGCATCCGCGGCGTGACGAGGAAGAGGTTGAGCCTCCGCTCCAACCCGACGGGCAGGCGCACGTTCGAGTGGTGGAAGAGGATCGAGAGCATGAGCAACGTCTGCCAGACCGAGAGCGCGGGCGGCGAGACCCCGATGAAGAGAATCTGCGCCGCGCGCCACGGGACGGAGACGACCAGCTCCGCGAAGTGGAAGCGCAGGGCGGTCGTCGCGTCGAGGTCGAGGTCTACGTGGTGCACGACGTGGAAGCGCCAGAGCCAGGGCACGCGGTGCGTCAGGACGTGCCAGAGGTAGAGCGTGTAGTCGAGCAGCACGACCGCCGCCGCGACCTCGGCCCGCCGGGGCAGACGCGCGAGCTTGAGCAGCCCCCACCTCTTACGCTCGACCAGCGCGGTCAGCCTCTCGGCCAGCGGCGCCTCCGTGAGCCGCAGCGCCGCCGCGCCCGCCGCCGCCACCGCGAGGTTGCGCGCCGCACGCCGCGGCTTCGACTCGCGCTCGGCGCGCAGAGGGCGCCGCCGCTCCAGCCACACGAGCGCCCCGAACGCGCCCAGCACCAGCGCGCCGCTCAGCCACGAAGGCACCTTCCCGCCGCCCTTCATCCGTACCTCCCTTCGACAGAACAAGGATGCTTTGGAAGACCCGGCGATTATACCCCCTCGCCCGACGCGCGGACGTGCGGGACGCGCCGCGCAACCTGTAGAATGTCAGCGCGGATGAAGAGAATTTCGACACGGAGACTCTGCTTTAAGAATTTGAAATTTCAAATTTGAAATTGTTCTGGCCGCGTCTCTGTGGTGAACTTCCGGACGCGTAGAGGGGGTTTCGATGACGGAGAGTCTTTCCAGTAAACACTGCGTCCCGTGCCACGGCGGCGTGCCGCGTCTGAAGGGCGAGGAGACCGCGCCGCTGCTCGCGCAGCTCGAAGGCTGGCGGGTGTTGGAGGAGCACCACCTGTCGAAGGAGTACAGGTTCCCGAACTTCGCCGACGCACTCGCCTTCGTCAACCGCGTCGGCGCGGTCGCCGAGTCGGAGGGTCATCACCCCGACATCGAGTTCGGCTGGGGCTACGCGCGGCTCAAAATCTACACGCACGCCATCGACGGCCTGAGCGAGAGCGACTTCATCCTCGCCGCGCGCATCGACGCCGCTTAAAATCTCACCCCTCCGCTTCTGGGACGCGCCCGGCGCCGTGTATGCTATGCGCCGCCGGGACCGACTCCGCGCACCCGCCGACCTTCCCGCGAAACACGAGGGCGAAGTTGATGCAGACCGAAAACAGTCTCCACCCCGAAAAGTTAGAGCCGCGCGGCGCGCTCTGCGTCGAGTGCCTCGTCGGGCTCGACCCGGCGGGGCAGTTGCACGACCGCACGGGCGCGGCGCTGTGCCGCGCGTGCGCCGCCGCGTTCTACAGCACTTGCGCCGGCTGCGGCGGGCTCGTCCCCGCGGACGAGGCGCTCGCCCGCCACGACACGGGCGCGCTCAACTGCTTCGAGTGCTTCGGCCGCCCCGCGTCCGGCGACGGGACGGAGGCGCTCACGGACGAGGAGGTGGCCGCGCTCGTCGCCGAGTACGTCGCGCTGCACGAGGAGCTGAAGCGCCTGGACGCGCGCGCGGGCGAGATCAAAGAGCAGTTGAAGCGCGCCTCGTCGGCGCGCCCGCGCGTCTCGAACGCGGTCGTGCTGCGCGCGGACTCGGGGAGCGTGCGTTGCAGCTACACGTCGAAGGCCGCCTACGACGCCGAGAAGCTGGCGGCGGCCGAGGCGCTGCTCGGCGCCGAAGGGTTCGCCGCGCTCTTCGAGCGCAAGGTGACCTTCTCCGCCGTCAAGAATCGTCTGGAAGAGTTCCTCTCCTCCGACGACGCGGCGACGGCCGCCGCCCGCGAAGCCGTCCGCGCCGCCGAGACCCGCACCGAAGTCGCCACGCTGACCGTCGTCGCGCAGCGGAAGAAGAAGTAGTTTTAATTCCCCGCACATGTGTTTTGAGATAAGGGCGGATAACCACGGAGGCACAGAGAGCACAGAGATGGCACAGAGGGATTCAACTCTCCGTGCAACCTCCGAGTCCTCTGTGCCTCTGTGGTTATCCGCCCCCACTACAGATTCAAGTAACTGAGCTGTAAGTCAACCTTTTCTCACGACCTCCAAATGTCCAGGCAGCCTTCGGAAACCTCTCCGACCTTCCACACCGAACGCCCGCTCACGGCGCAGCGGCTCGCGCAGTACGTGGCGCGCGGCCGTTGCGAGCGCCACATGCGCTACACGCTCTTCCCTTCGGAGGCGAAGGCGCAGCTCGCGCGCTACCGCCTGGAGTTCGAGCCGCTCTCGCCGCTGCTCTCGGGCGAGGGCCAGCGGTTCGAGCGCGAGATGGTCGAGGGGCTGGCCGCGCGCGGCGCCGAAGTGCGCGACCTGACGAACGCGGACGCCGCGCACTTCGTCGCGGAGGTGGCGCGGCAGCGGCCGGGACGCGTCTGCTACTACCAGCCCACCCTGCGCGGGCGCGTCGGCGGCTGGCAGTGCGAGGGGCGCGCGGACCTGATCGAAGTCGTGCGCGACGGCGCGTCGGCCTCCGCCACCGTCGTAGACTTCAAAGCGAGCGCGAGGGAGACCGTCGGCTTCCGCCTACAGGTCGCCTTCTACGCGCGGCTGGTCGCAGGGACTTTAAGCGGGGCGGGGCTCGGCGGCGCGCCCGTGCGCGGGGCCATCGTCGCCCGGGACACGACACTGCCCGCGGACGGCGCGTGGGAGACTTTCGACCTCGCGCTCTACGACGACGAGATCGAGCGGCTGGTGGCTTCGAATGATTCGGACGTGGCGCGCGCCGTCCGCGCGGGGGGCGGGGCGCGCTACCACCTGCGCGCCGCGTGCGACGGCTGCCCCTACAACGCGCTCTGCTTCGCGGACACGGCCGAGCGCGCAGACCTCTCGCTCGTCCCGCTGCTCACGGCCTCCGAGAAGCGCGCGCTGCTCTCCGAAGGCGTCGCGTCGGCGCGCGACCTCGCGTCGCTCATGGAGTACGGCCGGAAGGAGTTGACGCCCCCGGCGGGCAAGGAAGAGTTCGTGCGCCGCGCCTCCTCGCGCTGGCCGCTCGCGGGGAGGCTTCCGCTGCTCGTCCAGCGCGCGCGCGCCGCCGTCCGCCGCCTCGACCGCTCGGTCGAGTCGCGCCCGTACATCATCGGGGCAGACTTCGGCTCGCTCCCCGACCCGGCCGAACACCCGGGCCTCGTCCGCGTCTTCATCGACGCGCAGCGCGACTACATACAGGACAGGCTCTACCTGCTCGCCGCGCGCGTCGCCGGCCCGCGCGAGACGTCCGAGCTGGCGGAGATGTTAGACGGGCCGCCCGACACGGACGCCGAGCGCGGACTGCTCGTGCGCTTCGTGCAGAGGCTTCTGCCCTCGGTCGCGCGCGCGGCCGGGGCTCATGCTGCGCCGCTCCACTTCTACACCTTCGCGCCGCGCGGCGAGCGCGCGCTGCTCGACGCGCTCGCGCGGCACTTCGACGCGCTCTGCGCCGTCCCGGCCTTCTACGACCTCCTGACTTCGAGCCCCGCGCTCACGCAGCCGATGGTCTCGCTCCTCTCCGAAGAGGTGCGCGCGCGCCTCAACCTCGCGCCCGTCTGCCAGAACCTCTACGAGGTCGCCGCGGCGCTCGGCTTCCGCTGGGAGGACGGGCGGACGGACTTCCGCCGCGCCTTCCGCGCGCGCGTCTTCGACAACCGCCGCACCTTCGTGCGCGACGCGGCGTCGGGCGAGTTCGGCGCGGACTTCTCGAAGGGTGAAAGGGACGACTTTGACGAGGACGCGCCGCCGCCTTTCGTGCGCGTCGAGTCGGCCGCGCGCTTCGGGGCGGAGATACCGCTCGAATACGCGTACGCGGCGTGGGGCCTCCTGCGCGAGGAGGGGCACGAACGCACGCGCACGCGCTCTCAGGTGGGCGGCTTCCTCGGCGTGACCGCCGGGCAGATACGCGACTTCGCGCTCGCGCGTGCGCGGGCGATGCAGCACGTCGAGGAGAGCTTCGTCTACAAGAACAAGCGGGTGGAGAAGGAGCCGCTCGACCTTTCGAAACTCGGCGAGGTCGAGGCAGACCCTTCGGAAGTCCCCCTGAGCCGCTCGCTCGAAGACTTCCTCCTGCTCGAACACCACGCGTCTTTCCAGGAGCGGCTGCTCCACCTCTCTCTGCCCCCGCGCGAGCGCGCCGAGACGGGGCGCACGGCCGTCCTGCGCTGCGAGCGTTACGAGAAGGACGACGAGCGCGTCGAACGCGCGTGGTTCGGCTTCGCCAATCCCGACGGCTCGGAGGTGGTGGCACAAGAGGCAACGGCGCTGCGCCTGCGCGTCGGCGACTGGGTCGTGCTCAACCCTCTAATCGACGGCGAAGGGCGCGCGCTCGCGGGGCGGAGTCTCGTGCGCGGGCGCCTCGCGCTGGTCGAGGAGCTGGACGCGCGCGGCGCCGCCCTGCGCCTGCTGCCGCTGAGCTTCAAGAACTCGCCGTTCAGATATAAGCACCAACTCTTCGCGCCGGAGGCGGGCACGCTCTACACGGCCGACGAGATGGCCGACGACCTCAACTCCGACAAGTTCCTCGAAGCCTGCCGCAACGCGCGCCACAACCACCTCTACGCCTGGCTGAGCGACACTGAAGAGGGGAAGCGCCCGCGCGCCGTCCGGCCCAAACGTCTGCGCGACGCGCGGGAGGTCGCGCGCCTCGCGGCGCGCGCGCAGGAGCCGCACGGGCTGACCGGGGCGCAGGAGGAGGTCATCGGCTCGCACCTCGAAGAGCGCGTGCTCGTCCTGCAAGGCCCGCCCGGCACGGGCAAGAGCCACACGCTCGGCTTCGCCATCCTCTCGCGCATGCTGGCGCAGGCGACCCCCGCGCGCCCCTTCCGCGTCGCGGTGCTGGCCAAGACTCACGCCGCCGTCAACGTCGCGCTCGAATCGGTCGCGAAGCGCACGCGCCAACTGCTGGGGGAGGGTGTCGGGTCTTGGGTGTTGGGTGCTGGTATGGAAACCACCCAACACCCAGCACCCAAGACCCAACACCCCCTCCTCGCGCCGCTCGCGCGACTCAACATCGTCAAGGTCTGCAACGACGCGGGCGACGCCGTGCCCGAGGGCTGCGGGCGCGTGCTGCCCGGCGGCGGCGACGAGCTGACGGCGCTCGCGCAGTGGGAGATGCTTCTGACGGAGCCGCTGCTCGTCGTCGGCGGCACGCCGGGCGGGCTCTACCGTCTGGTGAAGCAGGGCGCGTCGAAGGGGCGCGCGGTGGACTGGTCGGGCGAGCACTTCGACCTCGTCGTCGTGGACGAGGCTTCGCAGATGGGTCTGGCCGAGGCTCTGACGGCCGCGGCCTTCCTCCGCGCCGACGGGCAGTTCGTCGCCGTCGGCGACCACCGGCAGATGCCCCCGATTCTCGCGCACGCCTGGGACGCCGAAAGTCGGCGCGACCTCAAACGGGCTCGGGTCTTCCTCTCCGTCTTCGAGTACCTTCTGGAACTCGGCTTCCCGCGCGTCGCGCTCGACCGCTCCTTCCGCATCCCCGAGGAGGTCGCGGACTTCCTGCGCCGGCACGTCTACGCCGCCGACGGCATCGACTTCCGCTCCGCCAACCGCGCGCGCCTCGAAGGGTGTGAGGGCCTGGACGAGGAGTGGCTGTGCGCCGCGCTCGCCCCCGGGCACGCGCTCGTCGTCGTCGAGCACGACGAGGAGGGCTCGCAGCAGTCGAACGAGTTCGAGGCCGCGCTCGTCGAGCGCATCGCGCGCGCCGCCTCGGAAGGGTTGAAGCTGGACGCGCGCACCGGCCTGGGCGTCGTCGTCCCGCACCGCGCGCAGAAGGCGCTGCTCGCCGCGCGCCTGCCGCACCTCGCCGACTCCGTCGACACGGTCGAGCGCTTCCAGGGCGGCGAGCGCGAGTTGATAGTCGTCTCGGCCACGGTCTCCGACCGCGAGTTCGCCGACTCGGAGAGCGACTTCCTCCTGGAGCCGCGCCGCCTCACCGTCGCCGTCTCGCGCCCGCGCCGCAAGCTGATCGTCGTCGCCTCGCGCGCCGTCTTCGACCTCATCCCGCAAGACCTCGACGCCTACGAGCGCGGCTCGCTCTGGAAGCGCCTCCGCCGCGAGTCCGCGCTCACCCTCTTCGACGGCCTGGTCGGCGGCCAACGCGTCACCGTGCGCGCCGCCCCGGCGGCGACGTGAGGCGGCGCCCCGACCCTTTCGACAAACCGTTGACTCGATTTCTCAGCGGGCATTAAACTCGCCGCATACGTTCAAGGGCATTCGGGATGGCGACGACGCTGGCTCCGCGCATGACTTTGAACTCCAGCCGCACGCAGTCCCAACCTCAGAACCATTCAGAAAGGAGCCTTCTCGGCGGGGGCGCCCGGCCGCCTTCCCGAAAGAGAATGAGATGAAAAAGTTTATCGCCGTTCTGCTGACCGTCTGCCTGCACGCGGGCGGCGCCTACGCCTACGGCCCGCGCGGGCATTCGCTCGTCGGGGCCATCGCGGACAGGCGGCTGGCGAAGAACCAGGCGGTCGCCAAAAGGGTCTCGCAACTGCTGGACGGCCTGACCCTGGAGAGGGCCGCGACGCTGCCGGACGAGATCAAGAGTTGGGACAGCAAGCAGAAGTGCCACAACACGCGCTTCAACAACAACCCGGTGACCGACAGGGCGCGGATCGAAGCCGAGCTCCGCGCCTTCCTGAAGGCCAACCTGTGCAGCAGCCACCCCTCCCACCACGAATTTCACTTCACGGACGTCCCCGTGTTCGGCGACGAGATGTACGCCGACGGGGAGGTGGGGCGGGAGCCGTTCGACATCGTCCAGATGATTCCCTTCTGCATACGCGTCCTGAAGGGCGAAGAGCCCCAGCCGAACGCGCGCGGGATAACGAAGTCCGTGGCCGTCATCCTCCTCGCGCACTACTTCGGCGACATACACCAGCCGCTCCACGTCGGCGCCGAATACTTCGACGCCAGCGGGCAACCGTTCCGGCCCACGCCGTCCAACAAGGGCTTCGCCGACCAGGGGGGCAACAAGCTCACCCTGTTCACGTTCTTCAAAGGCGGGCTGACCTCGGCCGGCAAGTTCCACAGTTATTGGGACGGCCAGACGGTGGCTAACGCCTTCGGCTCCGCCAGGAACTCGACGGTCGCCGACAGGCTGGCGAGGAACAACCACGAACCCGCCGACTGGAGGCCGACGGGCGGGGCCGAGACCTGGGCCGAGAAGCTTGCGAACGAAATCCTGCCGCTCGCGCGCGAGGCGCACACGCGCCTGGCGTTCTCGGACATCAGGTCGGAGGCCGGCCACAGAGACATCACGAGCGGGCGCGCGGAGGAGGTGAAGAAGCCCGGGCAGAAGTTCTACGCGCTGTGGGCGGCCGACGTGGTGAGGGACGAGATTCACAAGGGGGGATGGCGTCTGGCGGCCGTGCTGGAAGAGGCCCTCCAGTGACCCCGTGCGTCGCCCCGTCGCGGCGGCGCTCCGACCCTCCCCGCCGGGCGCGTGCGAGTCGGGAGGCTTACAGCGGGGTGCAGTCGTGTGCGACCTCACGCCGGGAGCGCGGGCATCCTGCCCGCCATGAGCGCGTCAGCGCGAAGGCCGTGAGACTTTAAACCTCAACGTCGAGGGATAGCGCTGCACGGTGAAGCGTGCTGGCGCACGCTTCGGCGGGCAGGATGCCCGCGCTCCCGGCGCGGCCGTCGCGTCCGTGTGAACGCCGCTGTAAACTCTCACCCCGCCCCACCCTTCTCGCGCGCCCGCACGCCATCTGAAACGTCCGCACGCCCTTCTGAACAGCCCGCACGCCCTTCTGAACACCCCGCACGGGCATCTGTACAACCCGCACGGCCTCCTGAACAGCCCGCGAGGGCTCCTGAACACGTCGCACGGGCTCCTGAACAGCCCGCACGGGCACCTGAACAGCCCGCGCGGGCATGTGAACAGCCCGCGCGGGCATCTGAAACGTCCGCGCGGGCACTTGAAATGGCCACTCTGCCGCCTGAAATGCCCGCGTAATTGATTGTAACGCTCGCACAATCACTATTTACGCCCGCCCGGTCGTCCGTCACGCCCGCCGGGTCAACTAACGCGCCCGCCCAGTCTCCTGCGCGCCACGACAACCCAACTGAAGCGTCCGACGGGTCAACTGTAACGGCCGCCCAATCGACTTTTACGCACGCGCGGTCAACGTTTACGGCCGCCCAAACACTTTTCACACCCTACGGCCAAACTCGACCGGCCGCTCAACGCCCACGTCCCCTCAGCGGGTCGGCGTCGCGCATGGCTTCGAGGATTGCCTGCACGCGCTCGGACACGTCGCGCCACGCCTGGTCTTTCCGCGGCCGGTCATGCACGGGCTTCCCGTCTTTGGGGACGGCGGTGCGAGGTCGTCTCAGCGATTAGCTTATACTTGAGGGCGTCGTGGGTGGCGGGCGGTTGCCGGGGGCGCGGGGGGGATGTTATATGTCGGGGTCACTTAAGGGAAGATTTTTGTGGGTTGAGGCCGGCGCGCATCCCAAGCGTGGCGGCGCGGTGTTGTGGTCGGTAACCTCAAGCGGAAAGGCGTAGGCTGGCATCATGGCGAACACTCCCATTACGGTTGCGCGCGGCGACGGCATCGGGCCGGAGATTATGGATGCGACGTTGCGCATTCTGGAAGGCGCGGGCGCGCGGTTGGATATAGAAGAGATTGAGATAGGCGAGAAGGTCTACCTCGCGGGGAACCCGGCGGGGGTGGCGCCGGAGGCGTTCGACTCGTTGAGGAGGACGAAGGTCTTCCTGAAGGCGCCGATTACGACGCCGCAGGGCGGGGGGTATAAGAGTCTGAACGTGACGGTAAGGAAGACGTTCGGGCTGTACGCGAACGTGAGGCCGTGCGTGTCGTACCACCCGTTCGTGGAGACGAAGCACCCGGTGATGGACGTGGTCATCGTCCGCGAGAACGAGGAGGACGTGTACGGCGGCATCGAGTACAGGCAGACGGGTCAGGTCACGCAGTGCTTGAAACTCATCTCGCGGCCGGGGACGGAGAAGATCGTGCGCTACGCGTTCGAGTACGCGCGGCGGAACAACCGGAAGAAGGTGACGTGCTTCACGAAGGACAACATCATGAAGATCACGGACGGCCTCTTCCACAAAATCTTCGACGAGATCGCGCCCGAGTACCCGGACGTCGAGAACGAGCACTGGATCGTGGACATCGGCTCGGCCAAGCTCGCCGACGCGCCCGAGAACTTCGACGTGCTGGTGCTGCCGAACCTCTACGGCGACGTGCTGTCGGACGTGGCGGCGCAGATCGCCGGGTCGGTGGGCCTCGCCGGCTCGGCCAACATCGGCGAGCACATCGCGATGTTCGAGGCCATCCACGGCTCCGCCCCGCGGCGCGCGGGCCAGAACTTGGCCAACCCCTCGGGGCTCTTCCTGGGCGCGGTGATGATGCTCGTCCACACGGGGCAGACGGACGTGGCGGAGCGCGCGCACAACGCGTGGCTCCGGACGATGGAGGACGGCGTCCACACGTACGACATCTACAAGGAGGGCGTGAGCAAGGAGAAGGTCGGGACGCGCGAGTTCGCCGAGGCCGTCGTCGCGCGCATCGGGCAGAAGCCGGAGACCTTGAAGGCCGTCAGCTACAAGGCGGGCGAGGGCGGCGGGGGCTCCTTCTCGGGCGGCCCGGCGCGCGAGTCGGCCTCGGAGAAGAAGGAGACGGTGGGCGTGGACGTGTACCTCGAATGGTCTGACGGGTCGGCGGACGCCCTGGGCGCGGCGGTGGAGAAGCTTTCGGGCGAGGGGTTGAAGCTCTCTTCGATTGCCAACCGCGGGGTGAAGGTCTACCCGGGCGGCGCGACCGAGACGTTCTGCTCCGACCACTGGCGCTGCCGCTTCGTCTCGAACGACGGCGGGGCGGTGGCCCACGCGCAGATCGCGGGCCTGCTCTCGCGCTTCGCGGGGGCCGGCCTCGACTTCATCAAGACCGAGAACCTCTGCAACTTCGACGGCCGGCCCGGCTACTCGCACGCGCAGGAGTAGCCGCTGAAGTTATGGTTGACGGTAACGTGAGTTGAATTAACCACAGAGACACAGAGTACGCAGAGGGGGCACAGAGTCAACCCTCTGTGCCATCTCCGTGCCCTCCGTGCCTCTGTGGTTAACCACCCTTCCCGCACAGGCACAAGAAACGATTGAACCCGCCCCGCACGAAGGAGTGAAAGAGATGTCAGCACCCGCCCCCGCCAGACCCGAGTCGAACGAATACGCGCCCTACTACGAGAAGTACGTCTCGCTCGTGCCCGACGCCGGCCTGGTCGAGACTTTGGAGCGGCAGGGCGCGGAGACGCTCGCGCTGCTGCGCGGGCTCTCGGAGGAGCAAGGCAGTCACAGGTACGAGCCCGGCAAGTGGAGCGTCAAGCAGCTCGTCGGCCACATCAACGACGGCGAGCGCATCTTCTCGTACCGCGTGCTCGCCATCGCGCGCGGCGAACGGCAGCCGCTCCCCGGCATGGATCAGGAGGAGTACATGGCGTGCGTGGACTTCGACGCGCGCACGCTCTCCGGCCTGGCCGACGAGTTCGAGGCCGTGCGCAATGCGACCCTCCACCTGCTCCGCCACCTCTCGCCCGAGGCCTGGGCGCGCCGCGGCACCGCCAGCGACAACGAGGTCACCGTGCGGGCGCTGGCCTACATCATCGCCGGCCACGAGGCGCACCACGTCCGCGTCCTCCGCGAGCGTTACCTGTGAGCGAAGGCGGAAGGGCGCAGGATGACGACTGAAGGCAAGGGTAAGCGGCCGGGCATCAGGCTGAAGCAGGCGGGGGGCGAGCCGGCCCCGCCGGACTCCGCGCCCTCGTCCCCGCCGCTCGTGGCGGTCGTGATGGGGAGCACGTCCGACTGGGAGACGATGCGCCACGCGGCCGAGGTCTTGCAGCGGTTCGGCGTGCCGCACGAGTGCGCGGTCGTCTCCGCGCACCGCACGCCGCGCTGGATGTCGGAGTTCGCCGAAGGCGCGGAAGGGCGCGGGCTCGAAGTCATCATCGCGGGCGCCGGGGGCGCCGCGCACCTGCCCGGCATGGTCGCCGCGCAGACGACCGTGCCCGTCCTCGGCGTCCCCGTCAAGAGCAAGGCGCTCAAAGGTCTCGACTCGCTCCTCTCCATCGTGCAGATGCCGGCCGGCGTCCCCGTCGGCACGCTCGCCATCGGGCCGGGCGGCGCGACGAACGCCGCGCTGCTCGCCGTCGCCATCCTCGCCAACACGCGCCCCGAACTGAGAGAGCAACTGCGACGCTTCCGCGAGGAGCAGACCGCGAAGGTGCGCGAGGCGACCCTGCCGTCATGAGAGCGATACTGCCCGGGGCCACCGTCGGCGTACTCGGCAGCGGCCAGCTCGGCCGCATGTTCGCCATCGCCGCGCGCCGCATGGGCTACCGCGTCCACACCTTCTCGCCCGACTCCGACACGCCCACGGGGCAGGTCGCGGACAGGGAGTACGAACACCCTTACGACGACCTCGACGCGGTGCGCGAGTTCGCCCGCGGGGTCGAGGTCGTCACCTTCGAGTTCGAGAACGTGCCGAGCGCCGCCGTCGAGGCCGCCGCGGGGCTCGCCCCCGTCCGCCCCTCCGGCTCCGTGCTCCACACGACGCAGCACCGCCTGCGCGAGAAGACCTTCCTCGACGCGCACGGCTTCCCCGTCGCGCCCTTCCGACACGTCCGCAGCCTCGAAGACCTGAGCGCCGCGCTCGAAGCGGTCGGACTGCCCGCCGTGCTCAAGACCGCGGGCTTCGGCTACGACGGCAAGGGGCAGACGCGCATCGACTCGGCCGGGGACGCTTCGGACGCGTTCGACGCCCTGCGCGGCCGGGAGGGCGTCGTCGAAGCCTTCGTCGATTTCGAGCGCGAGGTCTCGGTCGTCGCCGCGCGCGGGCAGGGCGGCGAGTTCGCGCACTACGGCGTCGTCGAGAACGCGCACAGCCGACACATCCTCGACCTCTCCGTCGCGCCCGCGCGCGTCGAAGAGGCGACGGCGCGCGAGGCCGTGGGGATCGCGCGCGCCGTGCTCGAAGAGCTTGAGGTGGTCGGCGTCACCTGCGTCGAGTTCTTCCTGACGAGGTCGGGCAAGCTGCTCGTCAACGAGCTGGCGCCGCGCCCGCACAACTCCGGCCACTTCACCTTCGACGCCTGCGTGACCAGCCAGTTCGAGCAGCAGTTGCGCGCCGTCTGCAACCTCCCGCTCGGCTCGACCGAGCTTTTGCGGCCGGCGGCGATGGCGAACCTGCTCGGCGACCTCTGGCGGGCGGGCGAGCCCGACTGGCGCGCGGCCGCCGCCTTCCCCGAAGTCAAGCTGCACCTCTACGGCAAGACCGACGCGCGCCCGGGGCGCAAGATGGGCCACCTCACAGCGCTCGCCACGACGCCCGAGGAGGCCGCGCGCGCCGTGCTCGCCGCGCGCGCCGCCCTCACGCCCGCCGTGGGCGGAGACTTGAAGGGGGCCGCGGGTTAACGCGGACGCCCGCGGATTTAACCCTTGACAGGTCTCGTCCGCGGGCGTCCGCGTTAACCCGCGGCCCCTTTTCTAGGCGGTGATGTTAGCCGGGCGGGGCGCGCCCCGGAGCTGCACCGGCAGCCGCGGCGCGCAGCAGACCTTCAACAGGCTTTGCCTGTCGCGTCTCATCTCCGAATCTTCCGCCAGCCAGGCCAGCACCTCTCGGAACACGCGCGCGGCCCTCTCGTCGGGCGGCTCTGCCAGCCGGTAGTGCATCCACTTCCCGTCCCGGCGCGCCTCGACCAACCCGGCGCGGCGCAGGTAGGCGAGGTGGCGGGAAATCTTCGGCTGGTTCGTCCCCAGCACCTCGACGAAGAAGCAGACGCAGATCTCGTCGAGCGCCATCAGGCTGATGAGGCGCAAGCGCGTGCGGTCGGCGAGGGCCGAGAAGAACAACTCCATGTCGAACGCCTTGGTGCCCACCTCTAAGACTCCTGAAATTATTTTCAAATACGGCTTGACATATATGAGAGCGCGGCGTATGCTCTCGTCGTATTCGCTAAAGCGAATATAATTTTAGCGCGACCGAGGAGATAAAGCAATGACTACGGCTGTTGAGGTGAACGTCCTGAAGGCCCACCTGGCGCTCAACGTGAGGAGTGTCGAGCGGAGCATCGAGTTCTACCGCAGGATGCTGGGGCTGGAGCCCTCGAAGGTGCGGAAGGGCTACGCCAAGTTCGACGTGCAGAACCCGCCGCTCAACCTGACGCTCAACGAGGTTCCCTTCGGCGAGCGCGGGGCGCTGTCGCACCTCGGGCTCCAGGTGGCTTCGACGGAGGATGTGCTGGCGACGCGCGAACGCTGGGCCGGGGCCGGGCTCCCCACGCGCGACGAGATGCAGACCAACTGCTGCTACGCCATCCAGGATAAGACCTGGGTGCAGGACCCGGACGGAAACGAGTGGGAGGTCTTCGTCGTGCTGGAGGACAACCTCGCCGAGACGAGCATGTGCTGCGCGACGGCCGAGACGGAGCAGGCCGCGCAGGCGGCGGAGGCCGGCGCGTGCGCCACGGCCGCCCCCGCCGGAGCGTCGTCGGGCGCCTGCTGCGCCCCCGCGGCCCCGGTCAGACTGTCCCGCTGAGGGTTGACGACAAAGGACGGCGCGCGCGTCCCCCGCCTGACGCGCGCGCCGTCCCGTACGAGCGGCCGCCGCTAAGCCTTCCCGCCCGACGCGCGCGGCATGAAAGAGCGTTCGAGCCACGCGCGGATTTCGTCACGCACGCGCCGGAAGCTCGACATGGTGAAGTCGTAGTCCGCCGCCCCCGGCGGCGGCGGGTCTTCGAAGCTCTGGTGAATCCGCTCCGCGCCGCCGGGGAAGACCGGGCACGTCTCCTTCGCGTTGTCGCAGACGGTGATGACGTAGTCCAGTTCCTGCCCGACGAACTCGTCGGCGGACTTCGAGCGTTGGCCCGAGATGTCGATGCCGACCTCGCGCATCGCCTCGACCGCCTCGGGGCGCACGCGCGACGGACTCACGCCCGCGCTGTGAACGTCGAACCGATCCCCGCCCAGCGCCCTCAGCAGCCCCTCGGCCATCTGGCTGCGCGCCGAGTTGCCCGTGCAGAGAATCAGCACCCGCTTGCGGTCGGACATCTTCGCCCCTCCTTGTGCCGCCGGGAGACCGGAGTCACCCCGACGCGGAAGTGAGCAGCCAGTAGATGAGGGCGCTCAGGACGGCCGCGGTCGGCAGGGTCAGCACCCAGGACATCAGAATCTGCGAGATCACTTTGAAGTTGGCCTGCCGCGTGAGCATGCCGATGCCGAAGAGCGAGCCGCAGGAGACGTGCGTCGTCGAGACCGGCAGGCCCAGCCGGCTCGCGAAGATGACCAGCCCGGCCGTCACGAAGTTGGCCGTGAAGCCCTGGCTCGGCGTCATCGGCGTGATCTTCCTGCTCATGGTCTCGGCGACCCGGCGCGCGTTGACGAGCCCGCCGACGGCCATCCCGACGGCGACGGCGACCATGCCCCACTCCAGTTCGAGCGCCCTGACGACGAGCAGCAGGGCGACGATCTTCGGCGTGTCGTTCAGCCCCCGCGCGAAACAGACGCTGCCCGCGCTGAGGAAGTGCGCCGAGTCGAGTATCCGCTGCGCGCTCACCCCGAACATCGCGCCCGCGTAACGCTGCGTGCAACTCTCCGCGCTGTCGACGCACACGTTCGGCAGGCTGAGCGTCGGGGCGGCGAAGAAGGAGGCGGGCTCGGCCATGGCGTACGTCGTCCTGGTCTCGCCGACGCAGACGCACCACTCCTTCGTCACGCCGGAGAAACGTCTGACCGCGTGGGCCACCGCGTACGCCGCCGACCCCAGCACGAGCGCGATTACGGGGCTCACCAGCAGCGGCGCGAAGAAGGAGCCGCCGAGCGTCGAGAAGTTGACCTGACTGCCGACGGCGACGAGCCCCGCGCCGGCGAGCGCGCCCGTCAGCCCGTGCGTCGTCGAGACGGGGAAGCTGGCGACGGTCGCGATGATGACGGTCAGCCCGGCCGCCAGCGCCACCGAGAGCAGGAAGTTCGGGCTCGCGGTCAGGGCGTCGGGCACGAGCCCCTTCCCCGAAAAATTCTTGACGAGCGTCTGCGCGAGGAAGATGGAGCAGACCGAGCCGGCGAAGGTCGTGACGGTCGCCCACCCGATGGCCTGCCTGTAGTTCGTCGTGCCGCTGCCGAAGAGGGTGGCGACGCCCTTGAAGTTGTCGTTGGCCCCGTTCGAGTACGCGAGGAACAGCGTGGCGACGAAGAGGAGAGTCAGTAAGAGCATACGCCTCCGTTTCTCCGGGCGTGGGGTTGGTGAGTGTGGCGCGGCCGCCCGCTTCACGTCCGAAGCGGGCGGCGGGATGAGTCGTGACGTGCGCCCGCCCGGGGCGCGTCACAGCTCACTTTCGGCCATGCGGTAGCGGGGCTTCGGCGGCAGCGGGCTGAAGGATTCGAGGTGCGCCACCTGCGCGCTCACGCCGAGCGCGCGGACGCTCTCCGCCAGCGAATCCTCGGTCACGCGCGCCAGCTCTTCGGGCGTGGTGTGCACCCGCGCGTTGATGACGAGGGAGAGCTCGCGCGCGTCGGGGAAGGAGCCGCCGACGCTCCACTGCGGGAAGCCCTGGTTGTCCGTCAGCGCGATGCGGTCGGTCTCGGTGGCGGTCGCCACGAGAATCTTGAGGTGCGCGATGCTCATGCCGCCCTTGACGGCGCTGCGCTGTATGCGCCGGATGAGCGTCGAGGCCAGCTCGCGCGGCGAGAAGTCCTGCGCGGAGGTGATGTCCACGGTGGCGTTGAGCCAGCCGAGCGCGGCCTCGGCCTGCGCGTAGACGTCGTAGTCGATGTCGAGGATGTGTTTGCCCGCGACGCGCTCGCTCAGGAGTATGTCCACCCACCCGGCGACGCCCGAGCCCTTGAGCGCGCTCATCCGGTGGACGCGCACGCCGCCGGCCAGGCGGTCGAGGCTGCGCGCGCACTCCTCGACCTCCTCGGGCGTGGCCGTGTCCACCTTGTTGAGCACGAGCAGGTCGGCCTCGCGGAGCTGCTTCTCGAAGAGGTAGCGGACGGTGTCGGGGAAGCCGTCCGCGCCGTCGGCCAGCAGCGAGCGCGCGCGCCCCGGCTCGACCAGAATCGAGAGCGGCGCGAGGTCGAAGAGGTGGCCGTAGTACTTCCTGAGCGGCTGGTAGACGGTCGCCGAGAGGTCCGTGCAACTGCCGACCGCCTCGGCGAGGATGATGTCGGGCCGGGCCTGACTGAGAAGCTCCTCGGCGCGCCCGACCAGGTCGTCGAACTTGCAGCAGAAGCAGCCGCCGCCGATCTCCTTGGTCGGGACCTGGAGGTCTTCCATCACCTTCGTGTCGACCAGCTCCGTCCCCTGGTCGTTCGTGATGATGCCGACCCGCAGCCCGCGCGACTGCAACTCCAGCGCCGCCGCGCGCATGGCCGTGGTCTTGCCGGCGCCGAGGAAGCCGCCGACGCAGGCGATGATGACGTTTGACATGACCGGTCTCCGTTGATGCCCGTGGTTCGTCGCGTTAAAGGTGGCGAGTAGACGTGAGCGACCGCCGCCGCCGGCGGAGGGTGTCAGCCGACCGGGCGCCCGGCCGCTTCTGTTGTTATCTAAGCCGACCAATCGAGACGCGGGGCGCGCGCCCGGCGTCGATAGCAGGGGAACGGAATGAGGAGGCGCGTCCGACCGTCAGTAATTTTCAGCATGATGATAAGTCGCCCGGCTGAGGCTGGACTGCTGGGGCAATGAAGACGAGGCCGCTACCGGAGCACGACGTACCCTTTGGAACAGGCTGCAAAAACTACCACCGGCCGCGGCACGTGTCAACGAAGATTTTTCGGGCGCGGCGGCCGGCGCCGCCCCACAAACGTCATGGCAAGCCGGGGAGGGTTTGCTATACTAAGCCGTCGCGAGAACTAACGCTTCGCACCTGACCGCTTCACGGTCGCGCCGCGCAGGGCCGGCGGGACTTCGCCGCACTTCAGGTTGAACGATGATCGAGTCGGTCCGCTTATTGCGTGGGAGCCGCGCCCGGCGCCGCCCCCGAGACGGCGACCTGCTGCTCGACGCCCGGCGGGTGCTCCTCCTCGTCTGGGTGATCGCGCTGACGGCGCTCCCGCTCGTGCTGCGCCGCCTGGTCGGGATTCGCGACACGCACGCCGACATCGGCGCCCGCCTCCGCCGCTCCCTGCAACGGCTCGGCATCACCTACGTCAAGCTCGGCCAGTTCATGGCGATGCGCTTCGACATCCTCCCCGAGGCGATCTGCCGCGAGCTGGCCGGGCTCTTCGACAAAGTCCCGCCGATAGGCTCGGGGCAGGTGCGCCGGACTCTGGAGGAGGAGTTCGGGCGCCCCGTCGAGGAGGTGTTCCGCGACTTCGACTGGGCGTGCATCGCCGCGGCGTCCGTGGCGCAGGTGCACCGCGCGACCACGCACGAGGGCGACCCCGTCGCCGTCAAGGTGCAGCGCCCCGGCATCGCGCGCGTCTTCGCCGCCGACATCCGCAACTTCCGGCGCGCGGCCGCGCTCGGCGACTACCTGCGCCTGCTCGGCCCGCAGTCGATGGCCGAGGCGGTCGACGAGTTCGACCGCTACACGCGGCGCGAGATGGACTTCGTCACCGAGGGGCGGACGGCCGACAGGCTCCGCCGCGGGCGCGGCCCGCACGACACCGCGCCGCGCGTCTACTGGCGCCTGACCACGCCGCGCGTCCTCACGATGGAGTTCGTCGAGGGGTTTCCCCTCTCGGAGGTCGTCCGCCTCATCGAGGCGGGGCGCGCCGAAGAGGTGCGCGCGCTCGCGCCCGGGATGGACATCGACCGCGCGGTGCAGAACCTGACGAATGCCTGCCTGCGCCAGCTCTTCGTGACCGGCTTCTTCCACGCCGACCCGCACCCCGGCAACATCTTCCTGCGCGCCGACGAGACGATAGTCTTCGTGGACTTCGGCATCTTCGGGCAGCTCACCGACGAGCGGCGCGAGACCTTCGCCTCCTACATCGAGCACCTCGCCGTCGGGAACGTCGAGCAGAGCTACCGCCACTTCGTCCGCCTCCTCCAGCCGACCGCGCTGACCGAGATGCAGCAGCTCCGCCGCGACGTGCACCGCATCATGCACCGCTGGCACAGGGCCTCGCAGCGCGGGGACGCCGACGTGGCCGAGCGCCACCTCGGCACCTACTTCAGCGAGTTCATCACCGCCATCCGCGCCAACCACGTCCGCATGGGCATGGACACGCTGCTCTTCTGGCGCGCGATCCTGACGCTCGACGCGACGGCGCTCCGCTTCGGCCGGCGGTTCGACCTGCTGAGCGCGCTGCGCGACTTCTTCGTCCTCACGCGCCCGACGCCGCTCGAACGGCTGACGGCGCTCGCGACCGACGCGCGGCTGGCGGGCCGCCTCGTCAGGCTCAAGCAGGAGTCGCCCGCGCAGGTCGCGCGCCTCGCGTCCGACCTCCAGGGCGGCGCATACCGGCAACCCGTCTCGCACAGCGACTCTGCGGCGCTGGGGCGGCGGCGCGACGACAACGCGCGCCTCGTCGCCCTCGCCGCCCTCGGCGGTTCCCTACTCGTCCTCGCGGCCGGGCTGCCGCTGGGGGCCACAGCTCAGGCGCTCTTATGGCTCGCAACTCTCATCTGCGCGACGATGATCGCGCGCCTCGCTCGCGCGTGAGCGACGAGCGCGGGCCGTCGGACGCGGGTCGCGGGCTGGGGCTCGACCCCGAACGGCTGACCCGCCTGCTGATCCGGCTCGGCCCGACCTTCATCAAGATCGGGCAGTTCCTCGCGCTCCGCCCCGACGTGCTGCCGCAGGAGTATTGCGACGAGCTGCTGCGCCTCGTAGACCGCGTGCCCCCTTCGCCCTGGCCGGAGGTGCGCGAGATTCTCAGGGAAGACCTCGGCGAAGACCCGAAGAGGGTCTTCGCGTACTTCTCGGAGCAGCCGCTCGCCGCCGGCTCCATCGCGCAGGTGCACCTCGCCGAGACGCACGACGGCGAGGAGGTGACCGTCAAGGTTCAGCGCCCGAACCTCCCCGCGCGCATCAAGCGCGACCTGCGCAAGCTGCGCCTGCTCGCGCGCCTCCTCAAAGTCTCCGGCGTCGCGCCCTACATCTCGCCGCAGGAGCTGCTGGACGAGCTGGAGCGCTGGCTGAAGCAGGAGCTGAACTTCACGAAGGAGCTGCACAGCCACACGCGCATGTACGACGAGATGGCCGGCGAGGGGGACGTGCGCGTCCCCCGCCCCTTCCCGGAGTACTCGGGCGCGCGCGTCATCACGAGCGAGCACCTGCACGGCGTCCCCTTCAGCGAGCTCATCCGCGCCGCGCGCCGGGGCGACTTCGAGCGGATAGAGCGGATGGGCTACGACCGCGAGGCGCTGGCCACGCGGCTGATCCAGTCCGCGCTCCACCAGATTTTCCGCCTCCGCTTCTTCCACGCCGACCTGCACCCCGGCAACATCATCGCGCTCGAAGGCAACGTCATCGGCCTCATCGACTTCGGGCTCACAGACGTGCTCGACCCGACGGTCGAGCGCGTGCAGAGCGACTACCTCGCGGCGCTCTACTCCGACGACATCTACGGCATGTACCGCGCCATCTCGCAGATCTTCGTCCCCGGCGAGGACACGGACGCCGAGGCCTTCCGGCGCGACTTCTTCACCGAGACCAACCGCTGGCTGACGATGCTCGAAGACAGTCAGGCCGACGGCTTCGTGCGCTCGCCGACGGCCGGGTACATGGTCAGGCTGATGCGCCTCGCGCGCGTCCACGACATGCGGCCGCCCATCTCCGTCCTCTCCATGTACCGCACGCTGCTCAGCTCCGAGTCGGTGGCCTACCACCTGCGCAGCGGCGCCAACCTGCGCGACGTGGGGCGCGACTTCTTCAAGGGGTTGCAGCTCGAACGCGCCCTCGAAGGCTACCACCCCGACCGCGTGCTCGGCTGGCTGATGCAGCTCAACGAGCTGGCGCGCTCCGGCCCGGGCAACTTCCAGCAGCTCCTCGCCGACCTGAGCGAAGGGCGCTACGTCCTCTCGGTGCGCTCGCTCGAATCGGAGCAGGGGAGGCGGCACGCGAACCTGCGCGCCCTCCTCATCGCGCTCGCCGTCGTCTCGATGAGCTTCGCCCTGCTGCTCACGCTGACCGCCGGCCAGACGGGGACGGGCGCGCGCGTCTTGCAGTGGGTGCTGTGGCCGCTGCTCTTCGTCGTCTACGTGTGGATGGCGGTCATCTGGCGGAGGCTGCGCTGAACGCCGCGCCTACGCGTGCGCCGCGGTGAGAGTCCGGCGGCGCAGGACGGCGCGCGTGAAGAGGAAGGTCTCGAAGAGGACGAGCGCGAAGGCCCCGAAGAGGGCCGCGAAGCCGAGGCTGATCGACCAGTCGGGGATGAAGCTGTCGACGCGCGGGGCGATGGCCGTGGGGTTGAGGCGCGTGTCCCAGCCGCCCCACATGAAGACGGCCCACGCCGCGCCCATCATGCTCGTGCCGAGGAAGTGTACGGCCAGCTCGGGCGGCGGCACGATGCGCGGCGCGCGGCTGCCCGGCTCGAAGATGACGTCGAGCAGCGTGTTGAGCGAGTCGAAGGCGAAGAGCCCGGCGACGACCCAGAACCAGGCCCCCTCGGGCCGCCCGAGCAGCAGAATCCCCGACGCCGCGGGCACCAGAAAGCCGCGCAGGATGTGCGTGACCTCCTCCTTGACGGACTCCGGGCGCTGATAGAGGCGGAACTTCCACAGGTGGAAGTAGGTCACGTCCAGGGCGCCCAAAGGCCCGGCGCACATCAGGATAAACAGTGCAACGTCCATCTCGCCTCCCACGCCGGCGCGCCCCCGGCCGGTCAGTCGCGCCGGCGCGGCCTTCCGCCGTCGTACTCGCGCCGGCGGCGGGGACTCTCGTCTTCGTACTCGCGGCGCCGCGGCCTTTCGTCTTCGTCGCACCCGCGCCCGTCGGGGCCGCCGCGCGGGTCGCAGTAGAGGTCGTTGAGGTCTTGCAGCGTGTCGGCCATGATGCGCGCCGAGCCGACGACCGCCTGCGCCCCCATCTGGAGCCACGACTGGAAAAGCAGGCTGAAGGCGCGGCTCGTCCGCCCCGAACGCCTGTCGACGCAGTAGAGGGTCTCCTCCCTCCTCCTGTCTTCGCTACCCCTCGACATCTTAAACCTCCTCTGCCGGGCTGCGGGCGGGCCGGAGAAGGCCCCGGCCGGGACGCGGTCGGCGGATGTGCCCCCCATCTTAACACCCGCCCCGCGGTTTGCCACAAAATTTCCTTGACACGAGTATGTTTCGAGCCTACTCTTAGCCGTCATTTAGCTTACTGTCGCGGGGCTTCACCGGTGATGATCTTGCCCTCGCATTAACCCTGAACAAGCGGTCTACGTTGTCTGCCCCGCCCGTAGTTTCGGCGACGTTAGCGCAAGTCGTTTCCGCAAAGAACGGCCTGCCCGGCCTCACTCCAACACGCAACAAGGAGATTTGATTATGGAAGAACGAGCCGCCGCCATCCCGCAGCCGCAGCCGCCCGTCCACGCCCCGGCGTTCCCGCGTAGTGCCGATTATCTCAGACTGCTGTCGTTCGTCGTCTCGAACGCCCGCAAGGGTGAGATCATGGCCATCGAGAACTACGGCGAGATGGTGCACATGATGCCCGACACCGACAGCAAGATCGAAACCGTCCACCAGGCGAAGGAGGAGTGCAAGCACATCCTCCTGCTGGAGAAGCTGGCGAAGACCATCGGCTTCCCCATCGCCGAGACGATGATCGAGCCCCAGTGGAATAACGTCCGCCAGGCCTTCCACGACGCCGCGCGCAAGAACGACCTCGCCGCCTGCCTCATCATCCAGGACCTGATGGTCGAGAGCCTCGCCATCGGGCTCTACAAGCTCTTCGCCAGCGCGGCCAACGGCGACACCGAGACGCAGGGCGTCGCCGCCAACCTCCTGAAGGACGAGCTCGACCACCTCGACATCGGCATCAAGCGCATCAAGGGCCTGATGGAGCAGGACTCCGACGCCGTCCACGACGCGCTGGTCTGGGCGCACCACAAGGTGATGCCGAACCTCTTCGAGATGGTGCACGAGTCGTGTAACTTCCTGTGCAACGCCCACAGCCTCGACTGCGACACGGTCGACAAGGGCACCACCAGCATCGATCTTGAGATGCTCAAGATCACCTCCCTCGAACACTACATCGCCATGCTCGACGCCGCCGGGTTCGAGACGAAGGTCACGAACCGGCTCATCGCGAGCATGGCCTCCTACGAGGTCCCGGGCCGTTCGAGCATCGGCCTCGACTGCATGAAGCTCTTCGCGCGCCGGATGGCGAACTGACGCAGGCGCGCGGCGGCAGCGGCGGGCGCCGTGGGGCGCGCCCGCGCGGACTCTCATTCGCCCGGCCGGCCCTCTCCCGCAAACAGAAGTGCCCGGCCGGGCCCCGGAGGTGTTGCATGGATTACGACACGTCACAAGTTCTCGCCGAGCAGGGCGCGGCCCACGAGGGGCACGTCGCGGCCGGCGGGCCGGCCCCCGCGGCGCCGCAGCACGGGCGCGCGGCCACCGGCCGCGACGACGGCTACTTCAACCTGCTCTCCTACATCGTCTCGAACGCCATCTCCGGCGAGGTGATGGCCATCGAGAACTACTCCGAGATGGTGCACCTGATGCCGACGGTCGAGACGAAGATCGAGGCCGTCCACCAGGCGAAGGAGGAGTGCAAGCACATCCTCCTGCTCTCCAAGCTCGGCAACAGCCTCGACTTCGGCGTCCAGCGGCGCATCGTCGAGCCGCAGTGGAACAACATCCGCAAGCACTTCTCGGCGGCGGTCGCCAAGAACAACCTCGCGGCCTGCCTCATCATCCAGGACCTGATGACCGAGACGATGGCCATCCTGCTCTACACCACGCTCGCCCGGGAGACCGACACCGACCCGCAGACGGCGGCCGTCGCGGCCAACATCCTCCAGGACGAGCTGGAGCACCTGGAGATCGGGACGAAGCGCATCAAGGCGATGCTCGCCGAAGACCCCGAGGGGGTGCACGACGCGCTCGTCTGGGCGCACCACCGGGTGATGCCGGAGCTGTTCGGCATGATCAGCACGAGCTGCTACTTCCTCTGCGACGAGCTGTCGCTCGACTGCGGGAGCCTGCGGCTCGACAGCATCAAGACCGACATCGAGTCGCTGAAAGTTCAGGCGCTCGAACGCTACGTCCAGACGCTCGACGGCGTCGGCTTCGACCAGTCGGTGGTCAACCCGCTCCTCGCCAGCATGGCGGCCTACGAGGGGATGGGGAAGATGTCGCTGGGGTTCGGCGGCGAGGCGGGCGCGGCCTGCTGCCCGTCGGACGGCTCCGCCGCCGCGGGGAAGTGCTGCTGAAGGGGCGCGGGGGCGGGCGGGCGGGCGCCCCCCGCCCCCGCGGGCACGAGTGATGCTTAGATCGAGCGGGGCACGCAACGTTCTGCTGACCGGCGGGACAGGGTATCTCGGGAGCCTCATCGCGGCGACGCTGCTGACGAACGAGGAGGTCGAGATCGTCCTGCCGGTTCGCGCCGGCTACGACGCGGAGGCGCTGGCGCGCCCGATACGCGCGGAGATCGAGGTGCGGGGCGGGAGCTTCGGCCCGTCCCGCCGCGCGCGCCTGCACGCCGTCCCCCTCCCGCCGTTCGACTCGCTCTCCGGGCTCGACGAGGCGGCGCGCGAGTTCGGCGTCCGCGAGGTCATCCACTGCGCGGGCTGCCTCGACTACTTCGACCGCGAAGCGCTGGAGGCGGTCAACGTCGATTTCACCCGCGGCCTGCTGGAGCAGAGCCGGCGCTGGGGCGTCGAGCGCTTCACGTACGTCTCGACGGCCTTCAGCAGCGGCTACCTCGACTCGCGGGTGCCCGAGCGCCTACACCCCAAGCCGGCGAGCGACCCGACCGACTACACGCGCACGAAGCGCGAGGCCGAATGGCTCGTCGCCGAATCCGGCTTGCCCTACCTCATCGTCCGCCCGTCCATCGTCATCGGCGACAGCCGCGACGGGCATTACAGCGGCAAGCAGTACGGCCTTTACCAACTCTGGGCGGGGATGGAGCGCCTGCTCTGCCGCGACTGGAACCAGGACATTCACGCCTTCGCCCCGCGGCAGCCTTTGAGCCTGGTTCATCAGGACGCCTTCCAGGCGGCCTTCCTCGCGGCGTACCGCACGCTGCCCGACGGCTCCATCCTCAACCTCGTCTCGGAGCACGCCTCGCTGCCCGACCTGCGGCAGCTCTGGCGCATGTGGCTCGAAGAGTGCCTGCGCCCGCGCTTCGTCTACTACTACCAGAAGATGTCGGACATCCCCGTGCGCGAGATCAACACGCGCCAGCGCGCGCTGCTCGGCCTCGCCTCGGTCAACCTTGAGATCGCCAGCCACCCCTGGCGGTTCGAGACCACGAACCTCGAACGGCTGCGGCGGGAGGGGCTTGAGTTCACGGATACGACCCTTGAGACGGTCGCCGTCTGCCAGCGCCGTTTCGCGGAGGAGTCGTCGGCGATCCGCGACTACCTCGACAGGAACGCGGAACTGCTGGCCGGCGAGATCGAGTTCTACGAGGCCGGCCCGGCCGAGGCCTACGCCCCGGCCGCCGCCGCCGACTGAGACCGGACGCGCCCCGAACCCCACCGCCCACGCACGAGGCAGAAAAAGTCATGGCCGAGAAAAGCGACGAGACGCTGCTCGCGGAGGTCATCGAAGTCGTCTCACGCCACCGCGACCGCGAGGTGGCGGCCGACACCGACCTCGTCGCAGACCTCAACCTCGACTCCATCGACATCGCCGAGCTGGTCGCCGAGATCGAAGACCACTTCCACGTCGTGATTCCGATGGAACGCCTTCCGCGCATCCGCACCGTCGCGGACATCGCGGACGACCTCGCGCCGCTCCTCCCCGGGGGGCGCGTGACACGGAGCGCCTGATGCCTTCCTCGCAGAAGCCCATCCCCGAAGCACTCTGCGACGCGGCCGCGCGAAGCGGCCCGCGGCGCGGCCTAACTTTCGTCGGCGAAGAGTCGGAGGCGTTCTACCCCTTCGAGGAGGCGGCCCGGATCGTCGCGCGGTACGCGGCGGCGATGCTCCGCGCGGGCCTGCGCCCGGGCGACCGGGTGGCGCTCGCGCTCCCCGACAACGCCGAGTTCGTCTTCTCGCTCATCGGGGCGATGCACGCGGGGCTCGTCCCCGTCCCGATGTACCCGCCCAACGGGGTCGCGAAGCTGGGCTTTTACCTGACGCACGCGCAACACATCCTGCGCGCCAGCGGCGCGTCGATGCTCGTCACCTCCCCGCAGGTCAGGGCGGTGCTCGGCTCGCTCCTCGGCGGGCCGCTCCGCTCGATCACGACAGTCCAGTCGCTCGGCCTCGACGACCGGGAGGCGCCTCTGGCGCGCCTGCGCCCGGACGACCTGGCGTTCCTGCAATTCACCTCCGGCAGCACGTCGCGGCCGAAGGGGGTGGCGCTGACCTACGCCAACCTCGGCGCCAACATCAAATGTTTCGCCGACCGGCTGCGGGTGACCCGGGAAGACGTGGGCTGCTCCTGGCTGCCGCTCTACCACGACATGGGGCTCATCGGCTTCGTCTTTGCGCCGGTCCTGAACGAGACGTCGGTCGTGCTGATGTCGCCGTTCGTCTTCCTCAAGCGCCCGGTCGAGTGGCTGCGCCGCATCACGAAGCACCGCGCGACCATCAGCTTCGCGCCCAACTTCGGCTACGGCCTTTGCGCCTCGCGCGTCCGCGACCGCGACCGCGAGTCGCTCGACCTTTCGAGCTGGCGCGTCGCGGGCTGCGGCGCCGAGCCGATTCAGCTCGCCACGCTCGAAAGCTTCGGCGCGAAGTTCGAGCCCGCCGGTTTCGACCGCAAGGCTTTCATCCTCGCCTACGGGATGGCCGAGAACACGCTCGCCGTGACGTTCTCCACGCCCAACGCGCCGCCGCGCGCCGAGCGCATCCGCATCGACTCGCTGTCGGCCGACGGGCTGGCCGCGCCCGCCGAAGAGGGCGACCCGGCCGCCGTCTCGGTCGCCAACTGCGGGCGGTCTTTCGAGGCGCACGAGGTGGCGATCATGGACGCCGACGGCAACCTCTGCGCGCCGCGCCGGGTCGGCGAGATCGTGACGCGCGGCCCGTCGATGATGCGGGGCTATTACAACGACCCGGCGGCGACGGCCGCGGCGCTCAGGGACGGCTGGCTGCACACGGGCGACCTCGGCTACCTCTCGGGCGGCGAGCTGTTCGTCTGCGGCCGCATCAAGGACTTGATCATCGTCGGCGGGCGCAACTACTACCCTTCGGACATCGAGTGGGTCGTGTCGGACGTGGAGGGCGTGCGCCGCGGCAGGGTCGTGGCCTTCGGCGTCGCCGACGCGGGCGGCGACGTCCCGGAGCGCGTCGTCGTCTGCGTCGAGACGAAGCTCAGGCCGGCGAAGCACGCGTCGCTCGCCGAAGAGGTCAAGGCGCGCGTGCTGGAATCGCTGGGCCTGAAGGTGACCGACGTGGCGCTGCTGGAGCGCGGCAGCCTGCCGCGCACCTCCAGCGGGAAGTTGCAGCGCAACCGGACGCGCGAGCTGTACCTGACGGGGAAGCTGGCCGCCGGAGCGCGCGACGAGGGGCGGCTCGCGCTGGCGTGGCGGCTCGCGGCCTCGCAGTGGGGCTTCCTGAAGAGGCGTTTCACCCCCGGCGCGTTCGGCGACCAGAGGGGCTGACCGCGCGGCTTGGGTTTGATGGTGTGACTACGGACAACGTGAGGAGTGACTATGTCGAGCAGGGCTGAAACCGCTGAAGAGCAAGTGAACGACGGCCGGTTCCTCGCCATCGAGGAGCTGCGGAGGTTTTCGCGGCCGACGCCGTGGCTGTGGCTCGCGGCCGTACTCAACGAGTGGGCGATCATCGGGCTGACGTTCTACGTCTGCAACCGCTGGCCCCGCTGGTGGGTCTGGGTGCCGGCCGTCTTCGTCATCGGGACGCGGCAGCACGCGCTCGGCATCATGGCGCACGAGGGCACGCACTACAACGTCGCGCGCACCAAGTTCTGGAACGACCTGCTCGCCAACCTGCTCTCCGCCTACGCGCTCTGGTACCCGGTGGAGGGCTACCGCACCAACCACCTGCTGCACCACCGCGTGCTCGACACGCCCGAAGACCCGGAGCGCGCCTCCGTCGACCTCTACCCGCAGGACTGGACGTTCCCGCTGCGGCGCCGTCACTTCTTCTCCCTCCTGCTCCGCGACGTGGTCGGCGTCTACCAGGTGCAGACGCTCAAGCTCGCCAAGTACATCTGGGTCATCCCGGGCGGCGCCCTGCGCCACGCCCTGAGGGTCGCGCTCTTCCACACCGTCGCCATCACCGTCGCCGCGCTGACGGGGTACATCTGGACTTACCTCCTGCTCTGGATCGTGCCGCTCTTCACCATCGCCCTGCTCTGCTTCCGCCTGCGCACGGCCGCCGAGCACTCGGGCCTGCGCCGCCCCGAGAAGAGGTACGCGCGCGAGGCGGTGGACACGATTGCGACGACGCGCACCACCATCGGCTGCCCCATCATGCGCTTCATCCTCGCGCCTTACCACATGTCATTTCACCTCGAACACCACCTCTACCCTTCGGTGCCCGTGTTCCGCCTGCGCAAGCTCCACGAGCACCTGATGAAGAACCCCGATTACGCGTACCGCGCGCGCGTCACCAAGAGTTACCGCGGACTGATATTTAACGAGCTTACCTATTGAGCCTGCCGGCGCCGGGCGCCAGACAGGCGGGCGCCGGGTCGCGCTTCGAAGCGCGACCCGGCGCCCGCCTGTCTGG
>DASVQJ010000143.1:0-1518 GCA_036389235.1 Pyrinomonadaceae bacterium
CCTCGCCCTGGCGCAACGCCTCGTAGAGCGCGCTCACCTCTTTGACGAGCACGCCCATCGACCAGCCGTCGCAGACGATGTGGTGCATCGTAAACAGCGCCACGTGCTCGTTGGCCGAGAGCCGCAGCAGCCGCGCGCGCAGCAGCGGCCCTTGCGCCAGGTCGAACGGCTCGCGCGCCTCCTCCGCAACGAGGCTCTGTGCCTGCCGCTCCCGCTTCACACGCTCAAGTTTGGAGAGGTCAGTGAAGGCCAGCCGAACCGGGCTCGGGTACGAGACCAACTGCCGCGGCTCCCCGTCAACGAGCTTGAAGGTCGTCCTTAAGGTCTCGTGCCTCCGCACCACCTCGGTCAGCGTTCGCTCCAGCGCGTCCAGGTCGAGCGGGCCTAGCAGCCGCAGCGCAATCGGGATGTTGTAGGCAGCGCTGCCGCCGCCCTCCAGCTGGTCGAGGAACCAGAGGCGCCGCTGCGCGAAGGAGACCGGCAGCCCGCCCCCGCCGCGCTCCGCACGCCCCAGCGGCGGGGCCTGCGCCCCGTGCCCGGCCTTGAGCCCCTCGCTGACCAACTCGGCCAGCGCCCCGAGCCGCGGCCGCTCGAATACGCCGCGCAAAGGGACCTCGACGCCGAGGGCCTCGCGCAGCCGCATCACCAGCCGCGTCGCCAGCAAGCTGTGGCCGCCGGCGTCGAAGAAGTTGTCGGCGCCCGAGAGCCGCTCGACCCCCAGCACCTCGGCCGCGACCCCGCACACCAACTCCTCCACGGGGCGCGTACCGGAGTCGGCCCCGGCAGTCACTTCCACTGCCGCCGCGCGCCGCTCTGGCGGCTCGGGCAGCGCCTCGGTGTTGACCTTCCCGTTGACCGTCAGAGGCATCCGCCCCAGCCGCACGTAGGCGCTCGGGGCGGTCTCGGCGATCACGCTGCGCGCCACGTACTCGCGCAGCTCGGCCTCCTCGACCTCCTGCCGCGCCACGTAGTAACAGACCAACCGGCGCCCCTGCTTGTCCTCGCGCAGCACGACGACGCTGTCGCGCACCTGCGGGTGGCGGTTGACGGCCGCCCGCAGCTCGCCCAGCTCTACTAGGTGGCCGCGCACCTTTACCTGCTCGTCGCGCCGCCCCAGGCACTCTACGGCCCCGCACGCGAGGTGGCGCGCCACGTCGCCCGTGCGATAGAGGCGCGCCCCCTCACGCCTGGAGAACGGGTCGGGGAGGAAGCGGTCGGCCGTCAGCCCGGGGCGGTTCAGGTACCCTTCGGCCAGGCAGTCGCCGCCGATGTATATCTCGCCGCTGACGCCTGCCGGCACGGGCTGGAGGTGTCGGTCAAGCACGTAGATCTGTGTGTTGGCCGCCGGCCGCCCGACCGGCACCCACTCGCGCCCCGCGCCCCCCTCCCCGAAGCGGTGGAGCATGCAGCCGACGGTCGCCTCCGTCGGCCCGTACTCGTTGTAGACCTCTAAGCCTTCCCCGAACCGCTCGCGCGCACGCCGCGCCAGCCCGGCCGGGAGCGCCTCGCCGCCGACGA
>DASVQJ010000144.1:0-21003 GCA_036389235.1 Pyrinomonadaceae bacterium
GAGGACTCGCAGGTCGTTTTGATGAACTGCGCCGTGCTCGAACGGCTGCTGGCGACGAAGCCGGCGGTCGCGCGCCGCATCCTCGAAGCCTTCGGCCGGCGCGTCGTCGAGGCCCAGCGTCAGCTCGAAGACATCGCGTTCAAGGGGATGACGGCGCGCGTCGCCGCGCTCATCCTGCGCGAAGCCGGCGACGGCGGCGAGCTGAGCGGCCTCTCGCACCAGGACATCGCCGAGCGCCTCGGCGTCTACCGCGAGACGGCCACCAACGCCCTGAACGAGCTGAAGGCGGCCGGGATGATCTCAATCGGCAGGCGGCGCGTCTCGATTCTCGACCGCGGGCGGCTCGGGCGGGTGGCGGGCGAGTGAAGCGCGCCCCTTAGGTTTCGGGGTTGCCCTTGCAGGTCGGGCCGAAGAGGGCCGGAATCTTGCCGCTGATGACGGGGTAGTTCTCGGCCTCGGCGTTCAGGGGGAGCCAGTCGGCGAACCGCTCGGGCAGGGAGGCCTCGGCGAAGATGGCCTCGACGGGGCACTCGGGGACGCAGGCGTCGCAGTCGATGCAGGTCTCGGGGTTGATCCACACCGCGTTGTCGTCCAGGTGGAACGCCTCCACGGGGCAGACGACCACGCAGTCCGTGTAGCGACAGTTCACACACGGTTCGCAAACGACGTAAGTCATTAACAGAAGCCTCCTACGGGAATTTTTATATGACGGCGGCGCGGACGTTAGCGAAACCCTCCGCGGGTGCGGCTCCGGCCGGCAATCAAGGAATGCTCACCTCGCCCGACATATTAACCACGAACCCGCGAGATTTGAAAGTCAAAAACGACCACCTCCCGGCTGCGGCCAGAAATGTCATTACTCACCAAGCTCCTCGTCCGTGTCCTCACGGTCTCTTTAATCCGGCTCGCCCGTCAACTTACCCTTCCGGAGTCTGGAGGATTGTCTGCGGGAGTTTTCAACGGCCTTTTCCTCCCCGCCTTTGGCGCCCGGGTACTGGTACTCCGATTTTCGGATGAAGCCCGGGTCGGAAGGACTCTTCGGCCCCGCGGCCTCTTCCGCGTAGTCGAGCAGGAATTTCGAGGTCTCGGCGCGGCGTCGCCTTCCCGGCGACGTGAGGCGGGCCTCGAAACGCTCCGCCTCCTGCGGGTCGAGTTCGCCGCGCGCGTAAGCGTCGATGAGGTCTTCTTCGCCGATGAGCATGGCGTCGTATAGCTCGTCGTCGGCGATGAGTCGCTCTTCGAGCGCGTCGGCCTCGTCGTCGGTCAACACGCCCAGCAGGTAACTTCTGATTAACGTCTCGTCGGCCCCACGTTCAGCCATCTTACGACCTCCGCTTCCCGCCGCTCGCGTGCGCGTTCAGGGCGCGTCCCGCCGCGCGCCCGCCTCGTCCAGGCACTTATCGACACACGGGTCGAGCCGCTCCCGCCTGATGCGGTTGACCCTCTGCCGCAGCGCGTTGACGGTCACGCCGAATTCCCCGGCTATCTCCTCGGCGCTCTCTCTCCCCTTCCCCCTTGAGACGTACCTGACGACGAGCGAAAGGTCGCCGGGCGGCAGCTCTCCCACACACTTCTCGCGGCACTCGCGCCCGGCCTCCTCCCTGTACTCCGCGTCCGTACTTATTTCGACCTCGTACGTAAGGGCCGGCGGAACCTTCGCCCGTGCAGCCTCCCTCGCCGCCTCCTTGCGGACGTTCGCCCACACCGCGTTGAAATATTTCGCGGGGTCGTCCTCCTCGTTCCACCTTTCGGCGACCTTCCTGACGTTGAGCGCGACCCGGAGGAGCGTCTCCTGCACCCAGTCTTCCGCGTGGCGGAGCCCGCGCGCCTCCGAAAACCTTAACAGCCGGCGGCGGACGTCTTCGAGCTTCGCTTCGGCCGTGCCGTCGCTGCGGCTCTTCAGCAGGAAGAGTTCGAGCCAGGCGTACATCAACTGCTCGTTGGTCAGGGAGGCCGCCAGGGCCGAGAGCGCCGGCGGTTCGGGGACGTGCACCAGCAGCGTCGTCTCGCCGACCTGGATTACGTCGCCGGGCCGGAGTCCGCGCGCCCCACGGCCTTTGATCTCCTCGCCGTTCAGGAGCGTCCCGTGTGTGCTGCCGAGGTCTTCGATGAAGTACTGGCGGCTTCCGGTCCAGGGGCGCCGCTCCTCCCAAAGCTTCGCGTGCGGGCGCGACACCTTCGCGTCCGGGGACAGGTCGAGGTCAACGCCCGCGCCCGCCTTGTGGCGCCCGACGACGACCCGCTCCACATCGAGCTCCGCCGTCCGCTCCGCGCCCCCGAAGGAGTATGTAATCAGCATCGACGGCCTCCCGCCACCCTCACAGAACCGTCTCGTGCCCGCTCAACACGAACTCCAACTCGCCGCCCCTCACGTCTACGCCGACGATGTGGCCCGCGCCGACCTCCCCGCGCAGAATCTTCCCCGCGAGGGGGTCTTCGACGTGGCGCTCGACGACCCTGCGCAGACTGCGCGCGCCGGACGCCTCGTCGTAGCCCTTCCGGCCGAGCCACTCGACCGCCTCGTCCGTTACTTCGAGCTCGATGTGGCGCTCGCCGAGACGTTCTTTGAGCCCCGCGAGCATGAGCCGCGCGATCCGGCTCATGTGCTCGGGCGCGAGCGGGCGGAACTCGACGACGGCGTCGAGCCGGTTGACGAACTCGGGGCGGAACGCTTCCCACACTTCGGCCGGCAATGACCCGGCCGGGCCGCCGCCCTGCGCCGGCCGCGCGTTGGGCACGAAGCCCAGGCCGCCCCCGCGCGCGCCTTCGGCCGGCCGCCCCGCCCTCCAACCGAGGTTGGAGGTCATGATGAACAGGGCGTTCCTCGCGTCGGCGGTGCGCCCCTGCCCGTCGGTGAGCCGCCCGTCTTCGAAGAGTTGCAGGAAGAGGTTCTGCAAGTCCGGGTGCGCCTTCTCGATCTCGTCGAGCAGCACCACGCAGTCCGGCGTGCGGCGCAGCGCGCCCGTGAGCTGCCCCTCCTCGCCGTGGCCGACGTAGCCGGGCGGCGCGCCGACGAGCCGGGAGACGGCGTGCCTCTCCGCGTATTCGCTCATGTCGATCCGCACCAGCGCCTCGCGACTGAGGAACAGGAAGTCGGCCGTCGCCCTGGCCAGCTCGGTCTTGCCGACGCCGCTCGGGCCGAGGAACAGCAGGACGCCGACCGGGCGCTCGGGGGCCTTCAGCCCGACCTTCGAACGCCACACCACGCGCGCGACCTGCTCGCAGGCTTCTTCCTGCCCGATCACGCGCCGCTTCAGCTCCTCCGCCATCCTCTCGATGCGCGCGCGCGCGGCCCCCTTGACCTCGCCCACGGGGACGCGCGCCCACTCGGCGACGACCTCCGCCACCGCGTCCACGCCCACCGCCTCCGGCCTCCGGGCCTGCGCGACGCCGAACGGCTCACTCAACCACTGGTGCCTGACGCGCGCGCACGCCTCGTCGAGCAGGTCGATGGCCTTGTCCGGGAGGCGGCGCCCGGGGATGTGCCGGACGGAGAGCCGCACCGCGGCCTCGACCGCGGCGGGCTCGATGAGTACCTGGTGCAGCGCCTCGAAGCGCTCCACGTAGCCGCGTTCGAGGATGAGCTGCGTCTCGGCCGGCGTCGGCTCCCTGACGTAGACGGGCTGGAAGCGGCGCTCCAGGGCCGCCTCCTTCTCGATGTACTTCCGGTACTCCGCCTCGGTCGTCGCGCCGATGCAGCGCAGCTCGCCGCGCGCGAGGGCGGGCTTCATGATGTTGGCCGCGTCGCCCGCGCCCTGCCTGTCGCCGGCCCCGACGAGGGTGTGAATCTCGTCGATGAAGACGATGACGTCGGGCGAATGCGCGGCCTCGTCGATGATGCCCCGCAGCCGCTCCTCGAATTCGCCGCGGTACTTCGTGCCGGCCAAGAGGTCGGCCACGCGGATTTCGAAGACGCGCCGGCCGGGCAGCGACTTGCCGTGGGCGATGCGCCACGCCAGCCCCTCGACGACGGCCGTCTTGCCGACGCCGGGGTCGCCGACGAGCAGCGGGTTGTTCTTGGTCGCGCGGCTGAGCGTGCGGACGAGTTGCAGCAACTCTTCGCGCCGCCCGACGCACTCGAAGAGCTTGCCTTCGGAGGCGAGCCGGGTGAGGTCTTCGCCGAAGCGCGCGAGCAGGGGCGGGAGGCGGAAGGCGGCGCCGAGCGCGGCCGGGTCCGCGCCCATCCTCTCCAACACGTCTGAGACGACGCCCGCCGGTTTTTCGAGCAGCGCGCTCAAGAGGTGGCGCGTCGTCACCTCGGGCGCGTCGCCGGCCAACTCCGCGGCGCGCACGAGGGCCGCGCTGCTCTCTGGCGAGTACGGCGCCTCGCCCCCGCCCTCGCGCGCGGAGGTGCCCGAGCCCATGCGCCGCCGCACCTCGCGGTAGAGCGTGACCTGGTCGAGCCTGAATTTACTGAAGGCCGCCGCGACGGACTGGGCCTCGGACTGCGACGAGCGGGCCAGTTCGGGCGTGAGCTTCTCCTCGCTCCAGTCGGCGATCTCCGGGCTCCAGACGTTGGCCTTGCACGCGCCGACGAAGAGGTGCCCGGGCTCGACGAACTCTTGCCGCGCCTGCGCCGCCTCGGCGGAAGCGATCTGCAACGCGAACTCCAGGTTGATGGAGATGTCTTTCATCGCCCCCCCCGCCGTCACCCGTTCATCATCCGACGGCACCACGCGATCAACTCGTCGGCCCGCGCGTAGCCCAGCTTCCGCAACTCCTCGAAGCACTCCAGCGCCTCGGCGTAGCGCTGCGCGTTGACGGCCAGCGTCATCCCCTTATTGAGCCACGCCTCCTGGTCGCGGCGGTCGAGGCTGATCGCGTGGTTGAAGGAGGCGACGGCCTCGTCGGTGCGCTTGAGGCTTGCCAGGACGGCGCCCTTGAGCTTCCAGACGGCCGGGTCGAGCCAGTGCAGCTCGACGGAGCTTTCGAGGCAGGGCAGCGCCTCCTTCAACATGCCCGCGCCGTACAGCGCCGCGCCCTTCGCGTACCAGAGTTCCGCGTCGTCCGGGAAGAGGCGCACCAGCTCGTCGAAGCACCCCAGCCCCTCGGGGACGCGCTGGAGTTCGAGCAGCGTGACGCCCTTGTTAACCAACGCCGGCCTCGACGCCGGCTCCTCGCGGAGCGCCCGTTCGAAGCACGCGAGCGCGGCGGCGAGGTCTCCGCGCTCCCTCGCGGCGATGCCCTCGGCGAGCGCGGCCTCGGCTTTGGAGTTCGTGGGCGGGGCGGCGGCGCGGGGGCGCCCGGCGTGCTGCCGGAAGAGCCTGATCGCCTCGTCCGCCGCCTCGTAACCGAGCGAGCGCGCCTGCTCGAAGCAGCGGAACGCCTCGTCGTTACGTTCGAGCAGCGCGAGCGCCGCGCCCCTCTCGAACCAGAGCAGGCCGGAGCGCGGGTTGTGGCTCGTCGCCTCTTCGAAGCAGCGGAGGGCGTCGTCGTAACGCCCGAGCGTCTTCATCAAGACTTCGCCCCGCAAAGCCCAAGCGTTCTCGTTGTGCGGGTTGAGCGCGGCAGCGCGGCCGAAATCCTCGGCGGCCTCCTCCAGCCGGTTCAGAGTCAGCAGGGCCGCGCCCCGGTTGTACCAGGACTTCTCGTGGCGTGGGTTGATCTTCAGCGCCTCGTCGAAGTACTTGAGCGCCTGGCCGGGCAGCTTGGCCGCGTTGAGCGCCCAGCCCATGTTCGACCGGGCGTCCACGTTATCCGGCTCCAGCTTGAGCAGACCCTCGAAACACGCGATGCCCTCCTGCATCCGGCCGGTGAGGATTAACAGGGAGCCCCGGCTGAAGACCGCCTGCCGGTTATGCGGGTTGATTTCGAGCGCCCGTTTGAGGCAGCGGAGGGCCTCGTCCTGGCGCTTGAGGGCTTGCAGGGCCAGCGCCTTCAAGTACCAGGCGTTATCGTCGCGCGGCAGAGCCCCGATCCACTCGTCGTAACACTGAAGCTCCCGCCCGGCCTGGCCCAGGTCTTTAAAGATGGAGCACTTGTTGTACCAGGCCGTGGCGTACCCGGGGTCGATCTTCAGCGCGGCATCTAAACGCTCCAGCGCCTCCGCGTGGCGCCCGAGGAGGTGCAACGCCCATCCGAGATTCGACCACGTCAGCACGTCCTCCGGGTCGAGTTCGAGCGCGCGCTCGTAACGGCTGACGGCCTCGTCGGTGCGCCCCAACTGCCGCAGCAGCATCGCCTGGTTCGTGAGGGCGCGCGCCGCGCGCGGGTCGAGGTTCAGCAGCCGCTCGTACCACTCGACCGCCTCCGCCGCTTCGCCCAGGTCGGTGAGCCCCACGGCTATTTTGAACAGCGCCCCGTGGTGCAGGCCCTCGTCTTCCGGCAAGAGGTCGAGCACCTGCTTGTAGCACTCGACGGCCTCCGCCGCCCGGCCGGCGCCCAGCAGCGTCTCGCCCCTGTTGCTCAGCGACACCGCCTGCTTCTTCGTCGCTTCGGGGTCGTCGGGGCGACCCTCACGCGACGCGCCGATGATGAGTTCGAGCGCGGCCGCCGCGCGCTCGTCCCCGAGATGCTGCCCGTCGAAGAAGCACTTGATGCCCTCCTCTTCCTTTCCGACCTGCATGAGCGCCACGCCCAAGTTGTAGAGGGCGCGCACGTCCTTCGGGTTGAGTTCGAGCGCCTTCCTGTAACACCCGACGCACTCTTCGAGACGCCCCGCCGAGCCGAGGGCGAAGCCCTTGCCGTACCAGGTGTCCGCGCTCTCCGGGTCGAGCGCGAGCGCCTGGTCGAAGCTCTTCACCGCCTCGTCCCAGCGGCCCAACTCGCACAGCGTGATGCCTTCGAGCACCCGGAGCCGTTCGTCGTGCGGCTCGACGCGGAGCGCCGCGGCGTAGCAGTCGGCGGCCTCCCCGAACCGTTCGAGCCTGCTCAGGAGGTGCCCCTTCGACTCCCACGCGCCACGGGATTGGTCGTCGAGCCGGAGCGCCTCGTCGTAGCACTTGAGCGCCTCTTCGGCGAGCCCCAGGGATTCGAGCGCCGCGGCCTTCGCCACCCACGTCCGCTCGTAGCGCGGCTTGAGCGCCAGCGCCTCTTCAAAGCACTTGAGCGCCTCGTCGTGCCGCCCGAGCTGGCTGAGGGCTATCCCCTTGGAGTACCACGCGGCCTCCGTGCGCGGGTTCAGCTTGAGGGCCTGCCCGAAGAATTCCAGAGACTCCGCGTGCTGACCCAGGCGTTGGAGTGCCAGCCCCTTGTTGAACCACACGAGGTTCGAGTCCGGGTCGAGCGCCAGCGCGCGGTCGTAAGCCTCGACCGCCTCGGCCCAGCGCCCGAGCTTCCGCAGCGCCGCGCCTTTGTTGATCCACGCCTCCTTCGATTCGGGGTCGAGTTCGAGGGCCTGTTCGAGGCACGCGAGCGCCTCCTCGTGCCTCCCCAGCTCGCTCAGGTTCGCGCCCTTGTTGTTCCACTGGAACGCCCGCAGCGCGTCGCCGACCACCGGCCGGGGCGCGGGCCGTCCCGTGACCCTTTCGAGCTCCGCCGCCAGCTCGCCGCGCAGCTCCGCGAAGTCGCCGAAGCGGAGCGCCGGGTCGTGTTCGAGACACCTTTCGACAACCTTCCGCAGCCCTTCGTCAAACGCGGGCGGCAGCGGCCTCGGGTGTAGCCGCGCCCGGCGGTGCATCTCGAAAGCGTCCTCCCCAGACTCGCGGAGGGCGGCCCACGGGAACCGGCCGGCGAGCATCTGGTAGAACATGACGCCGAACGAGTAGATGTCGGCACGCGCGTCCACGTGCTTGGCGTCGAAGAACTGTTCGGGGGCCATGTACAGGGGCGTGCCTTTGCCCATCCCCGTGCGGCTCAGGGCCGGGTTCAGGTTCCGCGGGGCGTGTGATTCGGCCTCGGCGGGCGCGTGGCCCGCGTCGTCGAATATCTTCGCCAGCCCGAAGTCCGTGACCTTGAGCGTGCCGGCCTCCGTGATGAGGCAGTTCTGCGGCTTGACGTCGCGGTGCGCCCTGACGCCCTTCGAGAGCGCGTGCGACATGCCGTCGCAGAACTCGACGCCGAAGCGCAACGCCTGCGGCAGCTCGGAAGCGTTGCGAGCCCTGCCCGCCCACCCCCTGCCCCTCATCCAGCCGGCCAGGTCGCCGCCGCCGACGTACTCCAAGAACAGGTACGGCTTGCCCTCGATGTGCATCACCGTGCGGGCCTCGGTGACGTTCTGGTGGACGTCGAGGTTGATCCAGGTGAGGGCCTCGCGCGAGAACATCTCCGCCGCGCGCGGGTTGGCGGCGAAGTACTCGTCCTGGAACGTCTTGGCGGCATAGACGCCGGGCTGCTCGCGGTCGTAGACGACGTAGACGACGCCCATGCCGCTCTGCTGCGGGCCGCCGAAGATGTTCCAGATCAAGTACCGCTCGTCGAGCAGTTCCCCGATTCGCCATGTGGTAGTCATGTGAGATATCCCCTCCGGGTGCCGGCACGCCCCGACGTGAGGCCGTGCCCTTTAGACTCGTGAGACAGCGTATGCGCGGCCGGCGAGGTCGCGGCAGGGTCGCCGGCTTTCGCAGAAAATGGGAGGACGGTTCGCGCCGCTCTCGACCGCGCGCAGGCCGTTCTCCGGTTCGTCGGGGGCGACATTATACTTCAAGTGCTCGCCACCGTGGCGTACAGACGCCCCCGGCTGCTGCCGCATACCGTCAGCCGCGCGCGGCCTCAAACGGGAGGCGGCGCGCGAGCCACCCCCGCGCCGCCGCGAGCCGCGCCGCGAGACGCGCGTAATCCGGGTCGGAGACGAGGAACAGTTCGAGGCCGATCATCACGGTCGAGAAGGTGACGAGCCCCATGAAGACCGCGATCCCCAGGTGGAAGCAGACGCCCACGCAGATCCAAACGTGCTTCGCGCGCGAGAAGACGGCCAGCGGGAACCAGACCTGGAAGAACATGGCCGAGTAGCTGGCCGTCGTCGTGACCAGCGGGTTCTTGAACATCTCGCCCCACCCCGGCAGGGAGAAGTTCTGAACCTGGCTGATGAGGTACATCGCCGTCCCGTTCTGCCACACCTCGCCGGTCACTTTCAGAAAGCCGGAGGTCATGTAGAGGACGACGAGCTGCGCGGCGATGGACGCCACCGCGACGTTATGCAGCCACACCGCGGCGCTGCCGCGCGCGGCCTCCGCCCCGGCCGGCAGGAGGAAGAGCATGTAGACCAGGACGAGCTGTGTCACGTTGTCGCCGCCGTCGCCCAGCTCCGCCAGTCTGGCCCCGAGGAGCGTGAAGGACGCGAGCGCCAGCAGCGTCGCCCAACGCGTCCGGTAGCCGGCCAGGAGCCCCAGCGCCCCGGCCCCCAGGGTGAACAGGACGGCGTAGACCCCCAACTCGGGCGTGAACACGGCGTCGAGAATCACGCCCATGAAGGAGTCCGCGCCGAGCCGCCCCGAACCGTAGCCCAGCCCCCTCGGCCCCCAGAGGAACCCCGCGAACGGGGCTTCGGTGAAAACCCTGAACAGCAGCATGAGGCCGACGGCGACCTGCAAGACCCTCACGCCCGTCCGCTGCCGCGGGCGGTCGGACATCCAGGCCCACGCGTTAATTAAAGTCTTCATCTCACACCCTCCCATTTGAATAGACCCGCCTTCGCGACTCCGGCGTTGACCGGGTACACGCCCAGCTCGTGGAGCTGCTCGGGGCGCCGCCCGCCGTACCTCTCCGACCAGGGCGCGGCCCACGTCTGCTGTAGGCGCAAGGCGACCTGCGCGTGCGCGCCCGCCCCGTGAATCTCGTTGCAGTATGAGGAGCCGACCTTCGACAGCATGAGGGCGGCGTCCGCCCGCGCGAACTTGAGGCGCTCCTCGAAGACGCGGCAGGACTCCTCCACGCCCTTCCGGCACGACTCGGCCCAGGGCTCCAGGTCGGGGCCGCCGGAGAGGTACTGGCGCGCCGCGCTCGACTGTGCCCTCCCCAAACGGTCGTAGGCCGAGAAGCGGTTGGCGTGGAACCTCTCCCAGAGGGGCGTCGAAACGTCGTGCCAGCCCGAGTCGGGCAGCCCCCTCGTCGGCACCGCCTCCGCCTCTTCAAGGCTCAGGCACCGCACGAGCAGCACGTCGTCGCTGGAGACAGGGTTCGGGGCGAACAGTCCCCAGTTCTGTGTGAAGTAAGTGCCGATGGTTACGTCCAGCAACGGCTGGAGGTGCACCTTCACCGGATTCCAGGGCATGACGTAAAAGAACGTCAGGGCGAAGTGGCACGCGAACCAGACGCACGCGCCCGCCTTCAACAGCCCGGCCGACCACAAACGCCAACGCTTTGCTCCCTTCATCTTTTTCTCACCGCCTTTCGTGGGCCGCCCGCCCGCCGCGGCCGGAAGCCGCGGCGGGCGGGGCGGGAAGTGCGTGCTTAGTCGAGCACGTCGTCGGGCAGGACAACGGGGCCTGCCTGTTGCAGCCGGGCGCCGAACAGCCCGTGCAGCGCGCGGGTCGCGATGTGGCCGATGCCCGCGGAGCGCGCGACGTGCGTGGCTTGGGGCATCCACGCGCGCCTGGAGACGTAGAGCCCGCGACCCACGGCCGACGCCGCGACCACGGCGCCGGGGAGAAAGACCGGCCGACCCGGCGCGGCCGGCGGCGGCATCGGGCGCGGCCTCACCTGCGCGGCTTGAATGGCGCCCGTCGAACCCCACAGGAGCGCCCCGCAGAGCGCGAGCGTGAGCGCCCAGGCCGCCAGCTTCATGGCTTTTCTGGATTTCATAATTTTCCTCCGTCCTTTCTCGTCCAACTTTCCCACCCGACTCCCCGCGCGGGCGTTCCGACTCCGGGGTCAACCCTTCGCCGTCCGCCGCCGGGAGAGCCGGAGCGTCCGAAACGTGCCGCGGACAACGCCGGCCGCCGTTAACTTGCCCGACGGGCTGCGCGCCGCAGCGCTCAATCAATAGTTGTATGTATGTCTCGACCCGGTATTTCTGTGAGGGGAGAATTTTTTTTGAGGCAGGTTTTCGGAGTCGTGGAGACGGGCGCAGTGGTGTGAAGGTATGCGCGGGCGTTCGCGGCAGAGTCCCGCCGCCGTGCGAATCCCTGCGGGCGTCAGGCTTTGACGTTGAAGGTCACGGCCCCGCCTTTGACGTTGCCGAACATGTTACGGACGAGCGTGACGTCTCGCACGTCTATGCTGACGACGGTTCTGAGGTCAACCTCCTGCGCCGTCCGCATGTCGTAGACGCGCATCCCGTACTCGTCACGGAGGCCGGCCAGGACGTGTCGCAACTCCCACAGGCATGCCGCGTCCGCGCGTTTCGCGGGGATGGAGACGGCGAGGGCGTCGGGCTCCCAGGGCTCCTCGGAGGGGACGGGGAAGAACTCCGCGCCGCGCCTGACCTCCGCGAGCGTGTCGCGGAGCGACCACCACTCGATAGGCTTCGAAGCTTCCGCCAGCAGGTTGGCCGAAATCACCTGCGGGCTGTGCTCGCCTTCGAGGTCACTTAAAAGGACGTAAGGCCGGCATTCCGGCGGCAGGTGCCTGGCGAGCCAGAGGCCGCGGCATACGACGAAGCGGAGCGAGCGGGCCTTCCCCGCGGGCGCTCTCAGGTTATGTTCGAAGAAGAGCGCGGCCGCGTTCTCACGCGGCGCGTAGAGCTCGACCGTCGCGGGGCCCCAGTCCAGTTCGAAGACATCCATGCCTGTGTCCGGCCTCCGCCGTGCGTCCCGGCATCAAGGGGCGAAGCCCCGCGCGCAGTCCGGCGGGGCGGTTAACTGCCGAGCTGTTGCCTGCACCACGCGAGCCATTCCGCCGCCAGCGGGTGGCCCAGCCGCCCCGCCTGCTCGAAGCTCGCGGCCGCCTCGCGGTAAAGGCCCAGACCTTCCGCCAGGGCTCTACCCCGGTTGAGCCACGCGTTCGCGTAGTCGGGGTTGACCTCCAGGGCGCGTTCGTAACATTCGACCGCGTCGGCCGGCCGGCCCGCGTTCGACAACTCGCCGCCCATGTTGTGCCAGGCGGTCTCGTTGCGCGGGTCGAGTTCGAGGGCGCGTTCGTAACAGGCCGCCGCGCCGTCGCGGCCGAGCAACGCCAGCAGCGCGCCCCTGTTAATCCACGCCTCGACGCTGAGCGGGTTGATGTCGAGCACGCGTGCGAAACAGACGAGGGCCTCCTCGGCGGTCTCCGGCCCCGCCATCAGCATCCGCGCCTTCAAGAGCCACGCCTGCCACTGCCACGGGTCGAAGCGGAGCGCGCGGTCGCAGCACTCGACGGCCTCCGCCCGACGGCCGGCGTCGGCCGCCACGCCGCCCTTGTTTATCCAGGCCGCGGCGAAATGCGGGTCGGCCTCCAGCGCCCTGTCGAAGCAGGCGACGGCCTCGTCCGTCGCGCCGAGCATACTCAACGCCGCCCCCTTGTTGACCCACGCGCCCGCGTCGCCGGGGTCGATTTCGAGGGCGCGTTCGTAACACGCGAGCGCCTCCGCCACGCGCCCCCGGCCCCGAAGCTCGACGCCCATGTTGACCCACGCGCGCACGAGCCGCGGGTCGAGCGCCAGCGCGCGCTCGCAGCAGCTCAACTCCTCGTCGTGCCGCCCAAGCTCGTTCAGCACGGCTCCCTTCTTGAACCAGACCTTGGCATGGTTCGGGTCGATTGACAGCGCGCGTTCGTAGCACGTGAGCGCCTGCTCCCAGAGCCCGCGCCCCTCGAACTCAAGGCCGTCGGAGACAGACCTTTTGAACTCCTCGTCCGCGTCGGGGGAGTCTTCCAGGACGGCCTCTAACCTCGTCCGCCGGCAGAGGGCGAGCGCGTCGGCCGCGCCCGGCGCACCCAGGCGGTGCGCCTCCTCGAAACAGGCCGCCGCGTCCGCGTCGCGCCCGAGCCCGAATAGCGCGGCGCCCTTTTCCTGCCACGCCGCCGCGTCGCCCGGGTCGCTCGCGAGCACGCGGTCGAAACACTCGACCGCCTCCCAGAACCGTTTCCTGCCGAGCAGCAGCGACCCCCTGTTGCCCCACGCCGTGACGTGACCGGGGTCGAGTTCCAACGCGCGGTCATAGCAGGCGAGGGCCTCGTCCACCTGACCCATCGAGGAGAGCACGCTCCCCCTACCGCTCCACCCCCCGGCCAGGCGCGGGTCGAATCCGATGATGCGTTCGTAGCAGTCGAGCGCCTCCGGCAGACGCCCCTGCCGGGACAGGAGCCAGGCCATGTTGTCGAGCGCGCTGGCGTGCTGCGGGTCGAGTTCGAGGACGCGCTCGAAGCAGGCGAGGGCGGCGGCCTCCTGCCCCGCCTCCCTCAGAAAGACCCCCTTCGAGTACCAAGCCGACGGCCATGCCGGATCGAGTTCGAGCGCGCGTTCGTAGCAGGCGAGCGACTCGTCGCCCCGGCCCAGCTCCTTCAACGTCTGCCCCCTGTTCACCCAGGTCGCGGCGCTCAGCGGGTCGAGTTCCAGCGCGCGCTCGTGGCTGGCGAGCGCCTCTTCCCAGCGGCCCAGAGATGCGAGGGCCGCCCCGCGGTTGGCCCACGCCCCGATGGCCGTGGGGTCGAGCTGAAGCGCGCGGTCGTAGCAGGCGACCGCCTCCTCGGCCATGCCCAACTGGTAGAAGCTCGTCCCCTTGTTGAACCAGCTCGTCGCGCCCGGCTCGGCCTGACGGGGCGCTTGTAATTCGCCTTCGCTCGACAGCCGCTTGTGAATCTCCAGCAGCCGCTCGCGCACGTCGCCGAAACTGTCGAACCGCTCCCCGGCCTGCTTCGCCAGGCAGCGCTCGACCACGCGGCCCAGCTCTGCGTCGAAGGATTTCAGCGAGGGCGGAGGGCTCGATTTGTGCTGACGCTCCAACTCCTTCGGCGTGCGCCCTTTGAACGGCGGCTCGCCCGTGACCATCTGGTAGAGCATCACGCCGAACGAGTAGATGTCGGCCCGCGCGTCCACGCGCCTCGGGTCGTCGAACTGCTCGGGGGCCATGTACAGGGGGGTGCCGGCCACTACGCCCGTCCGCGTCAGCCCCGAAGCCGTCTCGTCGGCGCGGGCGGCATCCGCCGGGGGCGGCGGCCCGTCGTCGCCTTCCAACACCTTCGCCAGCCCGAAATCCGTCACCTTTAAAAGGCCGTGCCTGGTGAGGAGGCAGTTCTGCGGCTTGACGTCGCGGTGCGCCCTGATGCCCTTCGAGAGCGCGTGCGACATGCCGTCGCAGAACTGGACGCCGAGGCGCAACACCTGCGGCAGGTCGCCCGTCAGGCGCGGCGTGCCGACCCACTGGCTCAGGTCGCCGCCGTTAACGTATTCGAGAAACAGGTAGGGCTTACCCCTGAGGCTCAAGACCCTCACCGCTTCCGCCACGTTCTCGTGCGCGTCGAGGTTTATCCACGCGAGCATCTCACGCCTGAAGCGCCCTGCGATGCCCGGGTCGCGGTCGAAGACCTCATCCTGGAAGGTCTTGAGGGCGTACGGCTCGTACCGCTCGTGGTCGTAGACGATGTAGACGACGCCCATGCCGCCGCGCAAAACTTTATAGACGCGCCAGCGGCCCGCGTACACCTCCGGGTCGTGGATTTCGTCTCCGACGTTCCAGTCGCTCATCAGAGCACCTCGCCGGTGAAATGCTTCGGGTCGCTTGGGCGCGTAACAAAGGCCCCGCCGGGGCCGCACGCCTTTACGAACCGGTGCCCGGCTGAAAACTGAGAACTAAAAACTGAAAACTCATCCCCCCCAGTTGGCGCGCGGGACTCCGCCCGAGAAGTCGTAGAAGGCGAGGTCTTCGTCGGCGAGCATCTTGGTGAGGAGGATAATTTGGCCCGTGTGCATGGAGAAGTGTTCGACGGCGTGGAAGACGGCCGTGAGCAGCGTCACGTCGAGCCCCTGCACGCGCCTCGTCTCAAGCAGCGCGGCGGGGTCGAGCCGCGCGAGCGCCTCGTCGGCCTCCGAGACCGCGGCGCGCAGTGCGCCCAACAACTCTTCGCCGGGCAGCGTCCGGCGCTCCGCGAACTCGCGGTCGCGCACGCGCGCGTCCTCGGCGCCGCCCGCGCCCGAGACGACCCACTGCCGCAGGTTGCCTTCGAGGTGTAAGAGGAGGTTGCCGACGCTGTTCGAGCGCCCGGACGCGCGCCACCAGACCTGCTCGTCCGTGAGCCGCCCAAGGCAGCGCTCGATCTTCGGCAGGTAGTCTTCGCGCAGGTGGCGGCGCGCCTCCGCGAGGAAGGCGCGTCCCGTCTCCGGACTCACTCGCCGTCCCCCGCCGGCCGCCGCTTGTGCTTGGCCTTGCGCTCGGCGGGGTGCGCGCGGTCTTCGGGCTTGGCGCGTGAGAGTGGGTGTCCGTGCGGTGCGACGGGCTTGCGTGTCGAGTCGAAGAGCGGGCGCTCCTCGCGCTTGCCCGCGCGCTTCGTTCCGGTCTTTTTCATCGGAGCCTCCGAGCCGTCCGGCCGACTTCGACGCGCATGCTATGCCCGGCCGGCCCCCGTGTCAACGTTCGGAACGACGGGCGGCGGCCGGGGGGCTTAACTGCCGCCGCGGCCGCCTCTAACGTGTCGAGCTTCGTGTTGTCTGCTTGCGCGCTTCCCGTTTGCCGGAGACTTGAGGAGAGACGGGGGCGTCCTGGAGTGCCTATGCCTTGCTCGTCTGCGGGGTCGGGTCGGCGAACAGAGTCTTGATCGCCTGCGCCGTCTCGGAGCGGCGCTTCTGCTGAAACTCGCTGACCCACTGCGAGACGTTCGCGACCATGTCGCGCGCGGCCTCCTTCGCGGACGTGCGTTCGGTGAGCGGCTCGGCCGCCACGGGCTGTTGCTGACGATTCCTCTCGTCGCGCTTGATGATTTTGATCGGGATTTTCTTCTGCATGATGATTATTCCGTTTTACGAATCGATGTTCGTGTCAGTGTAAGACGAACAAGCGTGCCGTAAAGTTCCGTTTTGTTCGGTTAACGCCTGCCCGCCGGGCTCGCAGGCTCAAAAAGCAAATCAAGGGCCACGACCTCCCCGTTCTGATACGGGTACGCCGCAACTCGCTCGTCGTGAGACCGTCGCAATAAAACTTTGACATCTCAGGCCGGACGGCCACGCCTGCGCGAGGTTTTTGCAGGAAGGTTCCGTGGGAACATCATAACAGATGCGACGAGTCGCGCATCTGTTGCCCGCCCCTTTACGCGCCGCACGCGCCCCTTTTCGTCCGCACCCCGCAACGGCCTCGGACAGACGCCGCGCCCGCGTGGCCTCTTTGCGAACAGCTTCGGCAGGGTTGCCCGCGCGTTGGCAGAATGCGAAGCCGCGAGCGCGCCCGCGCTCTTTGCCAAAAACGCCTCGCCGACCTCCGACCCCCCGGACGAGACCTCGAACCGCCCCGCCCGCCGAAAACCCGAGCGATTGGCCGACAACTTCAAAGACCTCACACACGCCCCGGGCCTTCCGCGAGTTGGCATATGCGTTGCCCTTCTGCCGGGCGTGATGATCGTGAGCGAACTCTTCATCATCTACCTCGCGGCGGCGGCGCCCTTCGGCGTCGCGCGATTCCTCTCGGAGCACACGGGAGGCGCGGCCACCCGTACGGCGCTCTTCAGGGCCGCGGGCGCCGCGCTCGCCTGGCCCTTCACCTCCCTGCCCGGCCTGCTGCGCCGGCTCGCCTCTTTAAGGGCGGGGCAGACGGACGACGCCGCCGCGGGCGCGCCCGACGAGCGGCGCGTGGAAGAGGTGAAGCGCGCGGCCGTCAACGCCCTGCGCTCCGTCGAAGACCTGCTCGAAGAGGCGGGCGCGCTCGACGAAGAGTCTGAGCGCCACAAGCTCTACGCCGCGCGCGAGTGCGTCGAGCGTTACGCGGGGCTGGCCGTCGCCTGCGCCGACGCTTCGGCCGACGCGCGACCCACGCCGCGCGAGATGGAGCTGTGCCGCATCGCCGGGCGCGGCGGGGACGACCTGCTCGTGGCCGGCCGCTGCGTCCACCGGCGCAACGTCACGCGGCTCGTCGCGCACCGCGGGCGCGCGAGCTCCGAACTCGTCCACGCGCTCGCCGCCGTCCGCGAGGCCGCGCACGAGGTTTATCCGCCCGCGCCCGCCGCTCATTCCTCGGAGCAGTTACGCGCCGCGGGCGCGCGCCGGATTCCCGCAGACCCGCGGCGGACTTCGGAGGCGCTGTCGCGCGCGCTCTCGCGCGTCGTCGAGCTGCTCTCGCTCTTCGACGAGCGCGCGGCGCTGGTCTCCGTGGCAAAGATGCTCGACGCCGAGTGCGCGCGCGCGCGGCGCGCCGGCTCGGCCGCCGCCGGAACGGAAGGCGGCCTCGAAGGAGAAGAACCATGTACGACACAGGCGGTTCCTACAGCGTTTGTCAGCCCACGACTCAGGACGTCCACATCGCGCAGCGCATGAGCTGGCTCAGGCGGGAGGTTGACCCTGACGTGCAGCGCCGCCGTCTGGCCCTGGAGCGGGAGGAGGGCCGCGCGCTCTCCATGCAGCAGCCGCTCACGACCGAGCAGGCGTACCGCCTGTTCGGCACCTTCCTCGGCCTGCTCCCGCCCTTCGCCCTCTTCGAGCGCTACCTCGCCGGGGCGCAGGGCTTCAAGGAGCCCTGGCCCGTGGCGCTCTGCGTGGGGATGAACGTCGTCTGCTGCCTCGTCGGGCGCTGGTTCGGCGGATACCTCGGGCGCTGGGCGGGCAACCCGCGCGCGCGCTCGGTCTTCGGGTTCGCCCTCGTCGTCTTCGTCATGGCCGTGGCGTGGGGCGTCGTGACGGGGGGCTCGGGCGGTCTGCTCTGCTTCGGCTTCGGCGCGATCTTCGGCGCGTTCATTGCGTCGCCGATAGCGCTCGCGGCCTTCCCCGTCTTCGCGATTCTTCACCGCCTCATCTCCCGCGGTGGTATGATTGAGGCGCGCCACACCTGGCCGCTCGCGTTCGGCATCCCTTTGACGATAGCCGCGATGATTTCGAGCCCATGGCTCAAGTAGTGAGCAGTGAGCAGTAAGCGGTGAGCAGTTAAGACGAAGCCGCGCACGTCGGACTTTGACGGGGCACTGCTCACCGCTCACTGCTCACTGCTCACTGCTCACTTTCTTATGCTTCTCGCGCTGCTGCTGCTCTCGCTCTTCACGCTCGTGCTGCTCGGCTTCTACGTCTTCGTGGCCGCGCCGCGCAGCCGCGGGCACCAGACGTTCGCGGCCTTCATCGCGTGCCTCGCGCTGTGGACGGTCAACGACATCCTGATGTGGGGGTTCGGCGGCGGGCGCACGCTCGCGGCCTGGTGGGCGGGGACGAGCTTCGCGCTCTCGCTCCTGCTCCAGCTCGCCTTCGTCGTCTTCGCGTGGGTCTTCCCCGAGAACGCGGAGGTGCCCATCAGGCGCGCGGCCGTGATGTTCGCGCCGGGGCTCGTGCTCGTGCCGGCGGCGCTCGCGGGGATGATGTGGAGCGGCATCGAGTTCGACGGCGCCGACTTCCGCATCCGCCTGACGCCGCTCGCCTACGCCTTCGGCCTCTACATCTACGGGCTCTTCGCGTACGGGTTCGCGCTGCTGCTGGCCAAGTGGCGGCGCTACCGCGGGAGCCTCTGGGGCAAGCAGCTCGGCGCCATCCTCTTCGCGCTCGTCATCACGGCGACGCTGAAGACGGCGGCGAACATCGTGCTCCCGCTGCTCGGCGTTTACACGCTGCTGCCGGTCGGCTCGGTCTTCGTCCTCGTCGGCGCGGTCATCTACGCGTACGCCATCACGAACTTCAGGCTCTTCTCCATCCAGTCGGCGCTCGACCAGTTCCGCCTCTTCCCCATCGCCTACAAGGTCGCCTTCTCCATCGCGGCCGTCGCCGTCCTGAGCTTCGCGCTCTTCCAGATTCCCATCGTCTGGTGGAGCTTCGCCGACCACACGGCCGAGGCGTGGAAGCGCTACCTCGTCTTCAGCGTCATCACGGCGCTCGTGCCCAACCTGCTGCTCGTCGCGCTCGTCATCCGCACCATCTCGCGCCCCCTGCGCCGCCTGACCGAGGCGGCCGTGGACGTGGCCGGCGGCGCGTACGGCACGCAGGTCGAGCTGAAGAGCAACGACGAGGTCGGGCTGCTCGCCGCCTCCTTCAACGAGATGAGCCGCAAGATGGCCGAGGACATCGAGCGCCTCCGCGCCCTCAACGAGCACCTCGTGCGGGCCGAGAAGCTGGCCGCCGCGGGCGCGCTCGCCGCGGGCGTCGCGCACGAGGTCAACAACCCGCTCGCCTCCATCTCCTCGCTCATCCAGATGCTCCAGTCGCGCCCGCCGGGCGAGGGGAACGAGGCCGAGACGCGCGAGATGCTGCGGCTCGTCTCGACGCAGGTCGCGCGCATCTCGCAAGTCCTGCGCGACATGCTCGACTTCGCGCGCCAGCGCCCGCCCGCCCGCGCCCCGCTCGACCTCGCGCGCGTCGTCGAATCCTCCCTGCGCCTCGCCGCCTTCGACAAGGCTTTCAAGCGCCTGCGCGTCACGACCGACTTCGACGAAAGAGTCCCCAAAGTCTCGGCCGACCCCGACCAGTTGCAGCAGGTCTTCTTAAACCTCCTGCTCAACGCGCGCGACGCGATGCCCGACGGCGGCGACCTGCGCGTCTCGCTCTCCTTCGACGAGGGGGCGAAAGAGGTCTTCGTCGAGTTCGCGGACACGGGGCACGGCATCCCCGCGGACGTCCTGCCGCACGTCTTCGACCCCTTCTTCACGACGAAGCGCGCGGGCGCGGGGCTGGGGCTGGCCGTCTGCTACGGCATCGTCACGGCGCACGGGGGCGGGGTCGCGGTCGAGTCGGGCGGCGGCCGGCCGGGCACGACCGTCCGCGTCACCCTCCCCGCGGACGAGGCGGCGGCGGCCGGGCTTGCGCCGCGCCCGCCCGTTGTGCAGACTTCCCCCGAAGATTCCAAATTTGAAATTTCAAATTTCAAATAGCGAGAAGATGTTCAGCCGACGCATCGACGAGGAGTTGGAGCTGCGCCCGGTGGACGAGCGGTTGGCGGAGGAGCTGACGGCGCTCGTCCGCCGCGACCTCGCGCACCTGCGGCCGTGGATGCCGTGGGCGACCGAGCGCTACTCGGTCGAGGACGCGCGCGAGTTCATCCGCCGCCAGATACGCCAGTACGCCGAAGACCAGGGCTTCGCCACGCTCATCTTCCACCGCGGCCGCGTCGCCGGCAGCATCGGCTACAACAACATCGACTGGTCGAACCGCAAGACCGACATCGGCTACTGGCTCGGGGCCGACTTCCAGGGGCGCGGCCTGATGACGCGCTCGTGCCGCGCGCTGGTCGAGCACGCCTTCCGCGAGCTGCGGCTCAACCGCGTCGAAATCTACTGCGCCGTCGAGAACGTGCGCAGCCGCCGCATCCCCGAGCGCCTCGGCTTCACCCGGGAGGGCACGCACCGCCAGGCCGAGTGGGTGCACGACCACTTCAAAGACCTCGTCTCCTACTCGATGCTCGCGCGCGAGTGGAAGGCATTTGAGAGTAGACAGTAGCCAGTAGGCTCCGCTTGACTGACGCTGACGATGACAACCGAGCGGTACTTAACGAGAAGGCTTTTCTACTGACTGCTGTCTACCGTCTACTGTCTACTTCATCCAATGAGCACACAGCCACTCATCCTCGTCGCGGAAGACGAAGACCTGATGCGCGCCATCGTGACGCGCCTGCTCGAAGATTCGGGCTACCGCGTGGCGGGCGTGGCGAGCGCGGAGGAGGCCCTGGAGGTCTTCGCCGCGGAGGACGTGGCCGTCACGCTCACCGACATACGCATGTCGGGCATGGACGGCCTCGCCCTGCTCGACCGCGTCAAGGACATCGACCCGGAGGCGCTCGTCGTCGTGATGACGGCCTTCTCCTCCGTCGACTCGGCCGTCGCCGCCCTGCGCAAGGGCGCGTACGACTACATCACCAAGCCCTTCGTCAACGAAGACCTCCTGCAATCCGTCAAGAACGCGCTCCGCCAGCGCGAGCTGTTCCGCGAGAACCGGGCGCTCAGGCGCGAGCTGGACAGGCGCTACAGCTTCTCCGAGATCATCGGCACGTCCGAGTCCTTGCAGCGCGTCTTCCGCCTCGTCGAGAAGGTCGCGGCCACGAACACGAACATCCTCGTCTACGGCGAGTCGGGCACGGGCAAGGAACTCGTCGCGCGCGCCAT
>DASVQJ010000145.1:0-23194 GCA_036389235.1 Pyrinomonadaceae bacterium
CGTGTACTTTTTTTCTGAGTTGTAATGCCATTCTTTTTAAGTACTGAGTCTGAGCACCGAGTACCGAGTCGGGGGCGTGCTTTCCGCTCGGTACTCGGTACTCGGTGCTCATCACTTCAGATTCAAAATGGGCCAGTCGTGATGCAGGGCGGTCTGCCTGAGCCTCATGTCGGGGTTGACGGCCGCGGGGTGGCCGACGATGGAGAGCATGGGCAGGTCGCTCATGCTGTCGCTGTAGGCGTAGGACTCGCTCAGGTTGAGCCCCTCGCGCTCGGCGTAGGTGCGAATCCACGAAGCCTTCGTCGCCGAGGCGAGCACGGGTGGGAGCAGCCGGCCCGAGGCGACGCCGTTGACGAACTCAAGGCGGTTGGCGACGAAGTCGTCGACGCCGAGGTACTCCATCAGCGGCGCGACCGAGAAGTCGAGCGCGCCGGTCACGACCACCTGCCGCAGGCCGAGGCTGCGCGACTTGCTGATGAGCGTCTTCGCGCCGGGGAAGACGGCCGGCTTGAGCACGTCCTCGAACAGGTCGTGCGCGAAGAAGCGGAGGCGGTCTTCCGACTGCCCCTTGTAGCGGCGGAAGAAGATGTCGTTGAAGACCATGCGGCTGTAGGCGTCGGCGGCGGCGAACAGCGGGATGCTCACCAGGGTCGAGGCGCCCTTCTGGATGGAGCGCAGAATCCCCTGCTGGTTGCGCGCGTAGAAGCCGAGCGTGTGCACGAGGTTCGTGCTCACCAAAGTCCCTTCGAGGTCGTAGAAAGCGGCGGCTGCCAAAAAAAGTCCTCCAACTCAAAACGGGTCGGAATTCTGTTACGGCTCAAAATGCTCCGGCTTAACTTTGTTGCAGGGCGGAAAGTTTACCCTATTTCGACCCGTTTTTGTAACCGGCGTGCGTTTTCAACGACTTAGCCGGGGGGAGGCGCCTTCAAGCATTACTCATTACCTTAAACTTGAGTGTTGAGCAGATAGAATTAACCACAGAGGCACAGAGGGCTCAGAGGGGGCACGGAGTTCAACCCCCTGTGCCCCCTCCGTGTCCTCTGTGCCTCCGTGGTTATCCGCCCCCCGCTCCACGCTCCGGTAACAAGGAGAACGGCGCGTCATATGTGGCCGGATAATTGTTTCCGCGTCGGGCGCTGTGTTATTTTCCAGCCAATCCAATGTTCCGGGAAAAACGAGATGAGTAGTGAAGCACCGACGGCCCGCGCGGGGAAGGGTTCGCGTTTGCGCGAGCTGACGGGGGAACTGCGCGCGCTCGAAGAGCGCCTGCGCGCGGGCGGCGGCGCGGGGAAGATTCAGAAGCAGCACGAGCAGGGGAAGCTGACGGCGCGCGAGCGCGTCGCGCTCCTGCTCGATAAGGATTCCTACGCGCAGGAGATAGGGCTGCTCGTCGCCTACGACCAGTACGAGGGCGGCGCGCCCGCGGCCGGGGTCGTCACGACGGTCGGGCGCGTCGGGGGGCGGGAGGTCGTCGTCGTCGCCAACGACGCGACGGTCAAGGCCGGCTCCTGGTGGCCCGAGACGATAAAGAAAATCCTGCGCGCGCAGGAGGTGGCGATGCGTTCGCGCGTGCCCATCGTCTACCTCGTCGATTCGGCGGGCGTGAACCTGCCTTACCAGGGCGGCGTCTTCCCCGGCCAGTACGGAGCGGCGCGCATCTTCTACTACAACTCGGTCATGCGGCGTTACCTGCGCGTGCCGCAGGTGGCGGCGGTGATGGGGCCGTGCGTGGCGGGCGGCGCGTACCTGCCGGCGCTCTCCGACATCATCATCATGGTCGAGGGCACTTCGTTCATGGGGCTCGGCGGCGCGAACCTGGTCAAAGGGGCGACGGGCCAGACCATCGACAACGAGACTCTGGGCGGCGCGCGCACGCACAACGAAATCTCGGGCGTCGCGCACTACCGCGTCGAGTCGGACGAGGCGTGCATCGACAAGATTCGCGAGGTCGTCTCCGAGCTTCCGCTGCCGGGGCAGCCCGCCGTCTCGGTCGTGGACACGGAGGAGCCCGCGCGGCCGCTCGCAGACCTCTACGAGGTTCTGCCGGAAGACCACCGGCACCCTTACGACGCGCGCGAGGTCTTGAACTGCGTCCTCGACGGCGGCCGGCTCGACGAGTTCCAGGCCGACTACGCGCGCGAGATGATTACGGGGCACGCGCGCGTCTGCGGCATACAGGTCGGCGTCATCACCAACAGCCGCGGGCTGGTCAAGGAGAAGGGGAAGCCGCCCAGGTTCGGCGGCATCATCTACACGGAGTCGGCCGAGAAGGTCGCCTACTTCATCGAGACCTGCAACCGGCACCGCACGCCGCTCCTCTTCATACAGGACGTGTCGGGGTTCATGATCGGCGCGGAGGCCGAGCACTCCGGCATCATCCGCGCGGGCGCGCGCTTCGTCGAGGCGATGGCGACGGCGACGGTGCCGAAGATCGTGCTGACGGTCAACCACGCCTCGGGCGCGGGCTACTACGCGATGGCGGGGCAGGGCTTCGACCCCGACTTCATCTTCAGCTGGCCGACCGGGCGCATGGGCGTGATGGAGGGCGACTCGGCCGTGCAGGCCATCTACGGCACGCAGCTCGACAAGCTGAAGCGTGAGGGCAGAGAGCCGGACGAGAAGTTGAAGTCGGAGATGGCGCGCGTGCGCGAGGACTACGAGCAGCAGCTCGACGCGAAGTACGCGGCCGCGCGCGGGTACGTCGATGCGGTCATCACGCCCGAGGAGACGCGCGAGGCGTTGGAGCTGGCGCTCGGCGTCAGCCTCAACTACTCGGGGCCGCACCTCGGCCAGTTCGTGCTGCCGCAGACGCTCGCGTGAGCCCGGGAGGGGCGGAGGGGCCGTCCAGGTTTTTGAAAAAAGTCTGTGCAACGCAGACTCCGTTGTGCGAAACTACGGCCACACAGGCAAGTCGAATCCACGAAGTCTTCCACACTTTCGCTGACGCGCGCCGGCGCAGGGTCGCGGCGCGCGCAGGAGTAGACAGGAGGCAAACCAACCGTGAGCAACAAGAGCACACTCAGGTTCTTCGTCGTCCTTCTCTTCGCGGCCTTCTCCAGCGCCGCTCTCGTGCTGGCCGACGCCGGCGCGCTCGGGCAGAACGCCAACAGCAGCACGACCGAAGAGAGCGCCCAGAACGACAACAGTAACGCCAACATGAGCGCCCCGCGCCGCGGGCGCCGCGGCCGCAGGGGCAGGAGCCGCCCGGCCGCGGCCGACGCGAACGCGAACACCACGATGGAGCCCGGCACGACGCCCGAGACCTCGGGCGCTACCGCGGCCACGCAGGACGACGACTCGCGCGGCGACTTGAGCGGCGAGCGGGTCGACCTGTCCGGCACGTACACCGGCCGCATCAAGACGACCGGCGGACACGAGATGTCGGGCAACGCCGAGCTGACCATCAGCGGCAACACCTTCACGCTGACGGGCGAGGGCATGACGCACAACGGCCGCTTCTACGCCGTGCTCACGCGCGGGGCCACCAGCGCGGCCCTCTACTTCTCGGACATACAGGACCCGGCGACGAGTACGCCCGTGGTCTTCAACGTCCGCGCGCGCAAGAGCGGCGACCGCCTGACGCTCTCGCCCGCCCCCTTCACCAGGAACAGACTGACGTTCGCCCCGGCCCGCGGCCGCCGCTGACGGAAGTAAATCAGGCGTGAGCCGTAAACCGTGAACCGTGACAGGGAGGGCTCGCCCCCTCCTGTCACGGTTTACGGTTTACGGCTCACGCCTGATAAACTGCCCGCGTATTCATCCAGCCGAAATCTTATGAGCAGACGTAGAGAGACGATCCGCATCGCCTGCGGGCAGGGCTTCTGGGGCGACATGCTCGACGCGCCGGTGCGCCAGGTGCGGGAGGGGCCGGTCGATTACCTCATGCTCGACTACCTCGCCGAGGTCACGATGTCGATCATGCAGAAGCAGCGCGCGCGCGACCCCGCGGCCGGCTACGCGCGCGACTTCGTCCCGCTCATGCGCGAGATTCTGCCCGACTGCGTCGGGCGCGACATACGCGTCACCGCCAACGCGGGCGGCGTCAACCCCTCCGGCTGCGCCGGGGCCGTGCGCGACGTGGCGCGCGAGCTGGGACTCGCGGGCCGCCTGAAGATAGGCACCGTCACCGGCGACGACATCATGGGGCGGCTCGACGAGCTACTCGAACGCGGCGTCGAGCTGCGCAACATGGACACGGGCGCGCCGCTCTCCGACGTGCGCGAGCGCGTCCAGAGCGCCAACGCTTACCTCGGCGCGTGGCCCATCGTCGAGGCTTTAAATCGAGGCGCGCGCGTCGTCGTCACGGGGCGCGCGACCGACACCGGGCTGACGCTCGGGCCTTTGATTCACGAGTTCGGCTGGGGCGAGGCCGACTGGGACAGGCTCGCCGCGGGCACGGTCGCCGGCCACATCATCGAGTGCGGCGCGCAATCGACGGGCGGCAACTGCCAGTACGACTGGCAGAACATCCCCGACCTCGCCAACGTCGGCTTCCCCATCGTCGAGGCGGCGGCCGACGGCTCGTTCGTCGTGACGAAGCACGAGGGCACGGGCGGGCGCGTCAACGTCCCCTCGGTCAAGGAGCAGTTGGTCTACGAGATGGGCGACCCGCGCGCCTACATCACGCCCGACTGCGTCGCAGACTTCACCTCCATCCGCCTCGAAGGCGCGGGCCGCGACCGCGTCCGGGTCAGCGGCGTCAGGGGCACGCCCGCGACGGAGTTCCTGAAGGTCTCGGTCAGCTACTCGGCGGGCTTCAAGGCCGTCGGCACGCTCGTCTACGCATGGCCGGACGCCTACGCGAAGGCGCGCGCCGCCGACCAGATTCTCCGCGCGCGGCTCGAAAGACTCGGGCTGAAGTTCGAACAGATACTCACCGAGTACGTCGGGGCCAACGCCACACACGGCCCGCTCGCGGGCGAGCCCGACGCCGACGCGCCCGAGGTGCAACTCCGCGTCGGCGTGCGCGGCGAAGACCGGAAGTCAATCGAGCGCTTCACGAAGGAGATCGCGCCGCTCATCCTGACAGGCCCGCCCGCCGTCACAGGCTTCGCCGGGGGCCGGCCGAAGGTCGAAGAGGTCGTCGCCTACTGGCCCGCCCTCATCCCCAAGACAGAGATCGAGCCGCGCGTCGAGGTGACCGAAGTTTGAAAGACGACGACACAGAACTCCGCTGGAGGCGCGGGCGCTCGGAGCAGGTCGCGGACTGCCGCGTCTTCAAGGTCAGGCGCGACTACTCGGCCGACCCGCGCGACGGCCGCGTGCACGACTTCTACGTCATAGAGGCGCCGGACTGGATCAACGTCATCCCCCTGACGAAGGATAACGAGGTCGTGCTCATCGAGCAGTACCGCCACGGCACCGAAAGTGTCTCCCTGGAGATACCCGGCGGGATGGTCGACCCGGGCGAGGAGCCGCGCGCGACGGCGGCGCGCGAGTTGTTCGAGGAGACCGGGTACGAGGCCGACGAGGTCGTCTTCCTGGGCAAGACGCGGCCGAACCCCGCGATACAGGACAACTGGATACACACGTTCCTCGCGCGCGGCGTCGAGCACAGGCGGGAGCCCCTGAACCAGGGCACGGAGCGGACGCGCGTGCGGCTCGTCCCGCTCGGACTGATACCTTCGCTCATCGCCGAGGGCGCCATCGACCACTCGCTCGTCGTGGCGGGCTTTCACTGGCTGGCGCTGTCGGGGCTCAACGAAAGGTAATGAAGGGATGAGAATCAAGCTGCTGAAACTCGCGCACGCGCGCTCGGGCGACAAGGGCGACACGGCGAACGTCGGCCTCATCGCGCTGCGCGAGGAGTTCTACGCGGTGCTCGCGCGCGAGGTCACGGCCGGGCGCGTCAGGGAGCACTTCCGCGGGCTGGTGAAGGGCGGCGTCGAGCGCTTCGAGCTGCCCAACCTCGGCGCGCTCAACTTCCTCCTGCACGAATCCCTGGGCGGCGGCGGCACGCTCTCGCTGATGACCGACGCGCAGGGCAAGACCTTCTCGACGGCGCTGCTGAGAATGGAGATCGACCTGCCCGACGAGGAGGCGCGCACGCTCGGCATCTCGGAGTGAGCGAGGCGGCTTTATATCCGTTTACTTGAGCATGATGCTCATCGAGTTAACCACAGAGGCACAGAGTGCACGGAGGCTGCACAGAGGGTTGAACTCTGTGCTACCTCTGAGTCCTCTGTGCCTCTGTGGTTAATCGCCCCCACTCCCAACGCGAGGTTGAGATGACCGAAAACTTCCCTGACCCCGACCCCGAAATCCGCCACGGCTACGCGCAGGTCGGAGACGTGCGCCTGCATTACGCGGAGTGCGGCGAGGGCGAGCGGCTCGCCGTGCTGCTCCACGGCTTCCCGGAGTGCTGGTACTCCTGGCGCCACCAGTTGCGGGCGCTCGGGCGCCGCTTCCGCGTGGTCGCGCCCGACATGCGCGGCTACAACCTGAGCGACAAGCCGGGGCGCGTCGAGGACTACCGGATGAACCGCCTGGTGGACGACGTGACGGGGCTCGTACGCCACTTCGGCGCGCGCGAGGCGGCCGTCGTCGGGCACGACTGGGGCGGGGCGGTGGCCTGGGCCGTCGCGCAGCACTACCCCGACTACGTCTGGAAGCTGGCCGCGCTCCAGACGCCGCCGCCCGCCGTCTGGCGGAAGAACTTCACGCTCCGGCAACTCATGCGGAGCTGGTACATCTTCTTCTTCCAGCTCCCCTCTATCCCGGAGTGGTGGATACAGCGCGACGACTTCGCCGGCCTCGTTAAGACGCTGCGCGCGACCTCGCGGCCGGGCACGTTCGCGGACGCGGACGTCGAAGTCTTCAAGGCCGCGCTGCGCGAGCCGGGCGCGTTGACGGGCGGCATCAACTACTACCGCGCCAACTTCCGCGCCCTCTTCAGCCGCGGCCTCGGCGGGGGAGAGATCAGGCGGCACGAGCGCGTGCGCGTCCCCACGCTCTTCATCTACGGCGAGCGCGACTCCGCCATCCTGCCGGAGACCGTGGCCGGCGTGGGCGACTACGTGGACGCGCCCTACACGGAGCTGCGCCTCGGCCGCAGCCACCACTGGGTGCAGCAGGAGTCGCCCGCGGAAGTCAACGCCGCTTTGATGAGCTTCTTAGAAGAGTAGACAGTAGTCGGTAGCGCTCCGCGCCGCGGAGGTTGGCGATGACAACCGGACGGCTCGACTGACGAATGCTTTCTACTGACTACTGAATACTGTCTACTGTCTACCTGTATCTTATGAACGAGAGTCCCGTCATCTACGCCGTCGAAGGCCACGTCGCACTCGTCACGCTCAACCGTCCCGAGAAGCGCAACGCGCTGAACGACGAGCTGGTCGGCGGACTCAAGGAGGCCCTGCGCGACGCGGACGCGCGCGCAGACGTGCGCGCCGTGCTCGTCACGGGCGCGGGCGCCGACTTCTGCTCGGGCGCGGACCTCTCGGCGCTCAGGAAAATCTCGGCAGGGTCGGTCTCGGACAACCTCGAAGACGCGCGTTCCCTGATGGAGCTGTACGCGCTCGTCAGGCGCGTGCGCGTCCCCGTGGTGGCGGCCGTGCGCGGGCGCGCGCTGGCGGGCGGGTGCGGGCTGGCGACGGCGTGCGACATAGTTTTGGCCGCGGCGTCGGCGCGCTTCGGCTACCCGGAGGTGAAGATCGGGTTCGTGCCCGCGATGGTGATGGCGATTCTGCGCCGCAACGTCTCGGAGAAGCGCGCCTTCGAGCTGGTCACGCGCGGCGCCGAAATCTCCGCCGCCGAGGCCGAGCGCGCCGGACTCGTCAATCATGTTTATGAAGACGGAGAGTTCGAGTCGCGCGTCGAGCGCTACGTCGCAGACTTCGAGCGCGTCAGCCGCACGGCCGTCGCGCTCACCAAGCGGCTGCTCTACCAGATGGACGGCCTCACCTTCGACGCAGCCCTCCAGACCGGCGCCGACCTCAACGCCATCGCCCGCATGACCGAAGACTGCCGCGCCGGAGTCGCGCGCTTCCTGTCGAAGACGAAATGAAGATGGACGTGAGAATCGCACTGGCCGTCGGGGACGCAGAGATTCGGGACTGCTTCGCGGTGATGTCGGAATTGCGCCCGCACGTCCCGCCGGAAGAGTTCCTGCCGAGGGTCAGAAGGCAGATGGAGATCGCCGGGTACAAGCTCGCCTACCTTTCGGACGGCGAGGTAAAAGCCGTCGCCGGCTTCCGCGTCTCGGAGTGCCTCGCCTGGGGGAAGTTCGTCTACGTGGACGACCTCGTCTCGAAGGGCGGCGAGCGGTCGAAGGGGTACGGCGGACAACTCTTCGACTGGCTGGTCGAATACGCGCGCGCCGAGGGCTGCGACCAGTTCCACCTGGACTCCGGCGTCCAGAGGTTCGCCGCCCACCGTTTCTACCTCGCCAAAAGAATGTTCATCGAGGCCCACCACTTCGGCCTGAAGCTGAAAGGCTGAGCCCCTCTCTAACACCATTTCAAATCCTGCCGACGCCAGAATACAGCGGCGTTGTTTAGAGGCGGCGGGAGGCGAGTTCGAGGGCGCAGGCGAGGGCGTCCGGGTGTACGTGGGAGACGAGGCCGTATTCGAGGGCTTCGGCGGCGGAGAGTCGGCGGGTTGTGGTGAACATTTCGAGCGCGCGGGCGGCGCCGATGAGGCGCGGGAGGCGTTGCGTGCCGCCCCAGCCGGTGATGATGCCGAGGCGCGCGCCGGGGTGCGCGAAGACGGCGGAGTGCGAGGCGACGCGGACGCGGCAGGCGAGCGCGAGGTCGAGCCCGCCGCCCATGCAGTAGCCGTTGACGGCGGCGACGGTCAGTTGCCGCGCCTCGGAGATTCTTTGAAAGAGACACTGGCCGCGCTCCGCGAACGCGCGCGCGGAGTCGGGGTCGAGAGTCTGCAACTCGCGGATGTCTGCGCCGGAGGCGAACACGTCGCGCGTGCCCGTGAGGATGACGGCGTCGATGTCGGTGCGCGCGGAGAGGGAAGAGAAGGCGGCGTCCAGTTTCGAGAGCGTGGCGACGGAGAGGGAGTTTCTCTGTTCGTGGCGGTCGATGCGCAGGACGGCGAGCGCGCCGCGCTCTTCGACGACTACGTGCGGCGCGTCGGGCTCGCCGCTCATGCGCGCTGGCCGACGTTCTCGCGGAGAAACTTCACGATCTCTTCGGTCGAGGTGCCGGGCAGGAAGACGGCCGAGACCCCCTGCTCCTTGAGGCGGGGGATGTCCTCCTGCGGGATGATGCCGCCGACGACGACGAGGCAGTCGTCCATCCCGCGCTCCCGCAGAAGCTCCACGATGCGCGGGCAGAGCGTGTTGTGCGCGCCGGAGAGAATCGAGACGCCGACGGCGTCCACGTCCTCCTGCAACGCCGCCGCCGCGATCATCTCGGGCGTCTGCCGCAGGCCCGTGTAGATGACCTCCATCCCCGCGTCGCGCAGCGCGCGCGCGATGACCTTCGCCCCGCGGTCGTGGCCGTCGAGCCCCGGCTTGGCGACGAGGACGCGGATTTTTCGTTCAGTCATAAGAAAAGTAGACAGTAGTCAGTAGACGGTAGTCAGTAGAAAAACCTTTGCGGTCTGGTCGCTACGGCGTCAGTGTCAGCGAGCGGAGCATTCTGACTTCTGACTCCTGACTCCTGCTTTTAAAATGCGGGCTCCTCGTAGAGGCCGTACACGTCGCGCAGGGCGTCGCAGATTTCGCCGAGCGTGGCGTAGGCGCGCACGGCCTCGATGGTCGCGGGCATCGTGTTGTCGCCCGCGACGGCGGCCCTCTTCAACTTTTCGAGCGCGTTCGAGACGGCGCCGTTGTCGCGCTGTGACTTCGCGCGGTGCAGCCGTTCGACCTGCCGTTCGCGCACATTCTCGTTGATGACGAGGATGGGGATTTCGGTCTGCTCCCCTTCCATCGAGTACTTGTTGACGCCGACGATGGTCTGCTCGCCGCGCTCGACGGCCTTCTGGTACTGGTAGGCCGACTCCTGAATCTCCCGCTGCGGGAAGCCCTTCTCGATGGCCTCGACCATGCCGCCCATCGCGTCGATCTTGTCGAAGTAGTCGAGCGCGCCGTCCTCCATCTTCTTCGTCAGAGATTCGATGAAGTAGGAGCCGCCCAGGGGGTCTACGGTGTTGGCGACGCCCGTCTCCTCCGCGATGATCTGCTGCGTGCGCAGCGCGATGAGCGCCGCGCGGTCGGTCGGCAGCGCCAGCGCCTCGTCGTACGCGTCGGTGTGTAGGCTCTGCGTGCCGCCGAGCACGCCCGCGAGCGCCTGGATGGCGACGCGGACGATGTTGTTCAAAGGCTGTTGCACCGTGAGCGAGACGCCCGCCGTCTGCGTGTGGAAGCGGAGCTGTAGCGTGCGCTCGCTCCTGGCGTCGAAGCGCTCGCGCATCACGCGCGCCCAGATGCGGCGCGCGGCGCGGTACTTGGCGATCTCCTCGAAGAAGTCGTTGTGCGCGTTGAAGAAGAAGGAGATGCGCGGGACGAACTCGTCAACGTCGAGGCCGGCGTCCACGCCCCACCGCACGTACTCGACGCCGTCGCGCAGCGTGAAGGCGAGTTCCTGCAACGCCGTCGCGCCCGCCTCGCGGATGTGGTAGCCGCTCACGGAGATCGGGTTGTACTTCGGGACGTGGCGCGCGCAGAACTCGAAAGTGTCCACGACGAGTTTCATCGCCGGGCGGATGGGGTAAATCCACTCCTTCTGCGCGATGTACTCCTTGAGGATGTCGTTCTGGAGCGTCCCCGAAATCTTGCCGAAGTCCGCGCCCTGCTTCTCCGCGACGACGAGGTACATCGCCAGCAGCACCGAAGCCGGCGCGTTAATCGTCTGCGAGACCGTCACCTCTTCGAGCGGGATGCCGTCGAAGAGCACCTCCATGTCCGCCAGGCTTGAGACGGCGACGCCGCACTTGCCGACCTCGCCCTCGGAGAGCGGCGAGTCCGCGTCGTAGCCCATCAGCGTCGGCAGGTCGTAGGCGACGGAGAGCCCCGTCTGCCCGTGTTCGAGGAGGTATTTGAAGCGCGCGTTCGTCTCCTCCGGAGTGCCGAAGCCCGCGAACTGGCGCATCGTCCAGAGCTTGCCGCGGTAGCCGGTCGGGTGTATGCCGCGCGTGTACGGGAACTCGCCGGGGAAGGCCGTGTCGCGCTCGAAGTCAACGTCGGCCACGTCGGCGGGCGTGTAGAGGCGGTTGACCTCGTCGAGCGAGACCGTCTCGAAACGCTCCCTTCTCTCGGGGCGCTTCCTGAGCACCGGCTCCAGCGTCTCGCGCTCCCAGCGCTCGACCGAGGCTTCCGCGGGCGAGTTCAACTCTTTCGTCTCGGGCATCTCTTTGCTTTCGCTCCGTCCGTTAAGTGCCGCGACCCGGCGCGTGCGCGAACAAATTATTTTTATGGGCCGATAAGTAAACGATATTAGTTGACCCGCTCAAACAGTGTCAACCAACTCTCGGGCGGCCGTTTGCGGCCAAAAAAGGCGGCGCGGCCGTCGCCTTGAAGCGTGCGGCCGCGCCGTGCGGGTAGGGATCCTTCGGCGGTTAACGAGCGGGTCGGCTCAGGCGGGCGTCAGGAAAACAGGATGGCAAGCACCCGCCGCCTAAAAAACAGGATATTAGTTAAGCGGAACCACGACCTCGTTGGCTCGAACCATATTCAGACGGGTGCGCGCGGCCGTCTCCTTCGTGCGCGGGTCCTTACGTAGACGCTCCACGTCGCCGCGGAGCGCCTCGTTCTTCTCGCGTATGCCCCGGACTTCCGTCTCCATCTGCGCGAAACGCTGCTCGGCCGCGCCGCGCGCCGCGTGCGTGCGCATCGTCACCGTCACGCAGACGGCGAACGTCGCCAGCATAATCATGCTGAAAACGACCCAGGAAGGGATGGAAAATGAGCGCCGCCGTGCGTCGGCGCGCGTGCCGACGGCCCCGACGAAGGTCTCTGCCACGGGGGAGGGAAGCGAAGAGGCGCGCGCCGCGGGGCGCTGTGCGTCGAGTCGGGAGTCGATCCAGAAAGGGTTTGCGGACATGAATTTACGTACTCCTCCGGGTTCTGTCATCGGGTCAAAGACGCGCTCACCGTTATTTTCAAACGGAGTGGAGACCGTCGGTCCGAGGTGTTCTAAAATTAAACCGGCTAGAAGGTCTCTAACCTGAAAACATCGAAACGTCGCAGAGGGGTTGTTTGCGGTTACGTCTCGCTTGCCGCGCTTGGCTTCGGCGACAAGGTTTCCGGAATTTAGCACTTGCTTAAGATACTGTAAAGACATACGTTTTCAACGGTTTGTACGGCTAAGTTGAACATTTACTTGAAGTAACGGCGTTGTGGTCTCAGTTTTGGCGAACACGTGGCGAACGGAAATCCGCCGTTTGGGCAAACGGATTGGATAACCTTTCATGGCAGTAAGATAGATACCGCCGCACCGCGTCACAGATGTGGAAAAGATGACTTCGACGGCTCAGGGTTGAATTCGGTGTGGAAATGGCCGCAATGTTTTAACAATAATTAAAGAAGTTGACACGGGGCGTTTCAGTTCTTAGACTGGCAGAGACTTCGGCCGAAATTTCCGTGCCGGCGTCCGGACAGAATGTGATGTGACTCTCCCCGAGTCGGTTTTCTTGCCTATTTTCCTCAAAAAAAGAGTTTCTGAGGGGCTCGGAACCCGTAATTTTTAATCTCGACAAGGGGTTTTATGTCTGGCTTGTCTCCGGAGTCACAGAACGGGACGGGGATGAACGAAGCGTCGAAAGGTTTCCAACTGCCTCTGGCGGCGATGGTTCGGTCGCTCTGCCGCGCGGCCGACACGGGCTCGGACGCGCTGTACGACGTGATGCTGAAGGTTGCGTTGATGGTGGACGCCGCCGCGCACACGTACGGGATGGCCACCTTTTCGCAGAAGTTGGGCGAGATGGCGCGCCTGAAGTGGGTGGAGGGGCTCGACCCGGAGGAGACGGCCGACGCGGAGGCGACCGTCGAGTCGGTTCTGACCGGCGCCGAGACGGGGCAGGAGCCGAAGGCGGGGGATCGAAAAATCTGTCTCGTGCTCTCGGCCACGACGCCGCAGCGCGAGGGCGCGGCCATCTACGGGCGTTTCGTGCGGCCTTTGACCGAGGCGCAGGCGTCGGAGCTGAGGATTCTGTCGGACGTGGCGCGGCTGGCGCACACGCACGCGCGACTCCGCGAGGAGCTTTACCAGCCCGTGAAGGCGTTCAAGCCGGCGGAGGTGGCGGCGTCGTCTCTGCCGGGCATGGTCTTCGTGAGCCGCGCGATGAACTCGCTGGCGCACTCGGTCGAGCGCTTCAAGGATTCGGAATCGACCGTGCTCATCACGGGCGAGTCGGGGACGGGCAAGGAGCTCGTGGCGCGCGCCGTCCACCGTCTGAGCCGGCGCTCGCAGGCGCCTTTCATTCCCTTCAACTGCACGGCCGCGCCCTCCGACCTCATCGAGAGCCTCCTGTTCGGCCACCGCAAGGGCGCGTTCACGGGCGCGCACATGGATCACGACGGGCTGATACGCGCGGCCGAGGGCGGCACGCTCTTCCTCGACGAGATCGGCGACCTGCCGCTCGCCTTGCAGCCGAAGCTTCTGCGCTTCCTACAGGAGGGCGAAGTCCACACGCTCGGCGAGCGCGCGCCGCGCAAGGTGAACGTGCGGGTGCTGGCGGCGACGCACAAGGACTTGTACAGGGCCGCGCAGGAGGGGACGTTCCGCGAAGACCTCTACTACCGCGTGGCGGCGCTGACGGTGCACGTGCCGCCGCTGCGCGAGCGCCCCGAAGACATCGGCGCGCTCATCTCGCACTTCCTCTCGCACTACGCGCGCAGGAACGAGCGGGCGGTGGCGGGCATCACGGCCGACGCCATCGGCGTGCTGCAGAGCTACGCGTGGCCGGGCAACGTGCGCGAGCTGGCCGCGGAGATCGAGCGGCTGGTGCTCTACACGGACGAGGGCTGCTACATAGGGACGGAGAACATCAGCGCGCGCGTGCTGCCTTCGGAGGAGCGGGCGCAGCCGTGCACGGCTGCGGGGCAGGTGCCGGCGCACCTGGAGAACATGCTCGAAGACTACGAGCGGCGCGTCATCACGGAGACGCTCCGGCGCAACGACTACAACGTGGCGCGGGCGGCGGTGGCGTTGGGGCTCGGCTCGCGCCAGACGCTCTATAAGAAGCTGAAGCGGCTGACGATCAACGTCGGCGACTTCCTACAGGACGAGCAGCAGCACGGCCTGCAACTGCGCGCCGACAGGATTTGAGGCCCGGCGCACCTTCGACCCGCCTACTGACTCTCTTCACTCACGGCTCTTCCATTTCAAGGCTCACGGACGACCTCCCAATGCTCATCACCTACGTCCTGCTCTTCGCGGCGACGATGTTCATACACGAGCTGGGTCACCTCGCGGCGGCGCGGCTGTGCGGCGTGCGCGCGCCCGAGCTGGGGCTCGGGTGGGGGCCGAAGCTTTTCGAGATGAACGTCCGCGGCGTCCGCTTCAAGATGCACCTCCTGCCCGTCGGCGCGTACGTGCGTCTGGACATGAAAGAGTTGCAGGCGAGGCCGCTCGTGCAGCAGGTCTTCGTGCTGCTCGCGGGCGTGCTGGTCAACATCGCGGCGGCGCTCGCCACGCAGGGGAGTTGGTTCAGCCTGATGAACTTCCTTCTGGCCGCGACGAACCTGCTGCCGCTCTACCAGCAGGACGGCTGGAAGTGCGGGATGGTGATGCTCCGCGCACTGCTCGCGCGCCGCAGCTCGCTCGTCGAGTGGACGTTCACCGTCGCCGGCGCCGTCGTCAGCTTCACCGCGCTCGCCTCGCTCGCACTCCGATACTTCTAAGACAATCAACACGCGGACGCGGAGACGCGGCTTGGAGCAATAAGTCTTCAAGCCGCGTTTCTGCGTCTCCGCGTCTCCGCGTCCGCGTGTTGAGAGCCCTCGGTATAACTCCGGCCACAAAAACCTGATGATTCCTCGGCCTGTCGCTTCCGGTAACCGGAAGGCGGCGCGGGGGCGCGTCCGCTGTTAACCGCGGGCGACAGACCTCTAACCCGTTGGGGCGAAGTTGCTTCGAGCGCCTGACGCGTTCGGCGGCGCGTCCGCGGCCGGTTTCGTGTGTCGCCCGCGGTTGACAAAGCCCCGGCGGCGGGCGGGCGGGCGAGGCTTTTTCGTTGGGCTTCCGGGCAGCCGGCGTTGTGGCACGCGCGTTGAAAAGGGGAGTGCGTCGGAAGCTGAAGCGGCTGCGAGGTTGGTGGCACTGCCTGGCGGTCGTGACGCTCGGAGGAAAGGTTGATGAAGACAGTCCTGACAAAATCGCTGGTGGTCGTCGTGGGGGGCGCGCTGGTCGTGCCGTTCGCAGCCGCGGCCGTGCTCGTGGGGGCGCGGGCCGTCGCGGGGGCGGGCGGGACGAAGCAGCTCCTCCTCATGGCGGCGCTGGCCCTGGTCTGGACGCTCTTCGGCGGCGTGAAGGGCTTCGCGCAGAACGGCTCGGACGAACGTGAGGGGCATGAATTGTTCGTCGAGCCGCGTCGGTGCGGGGCCCGCCGCCAAGCCTTCCTGCACACGCGCGGGTTCTGAACCGCGCAACAGTCGTCCGGCGGCCGCCTCGCGCGTCTGGCACGGGCCTGAAACCCTCGACTCAGTACACCCAAAACTCTAAAGGAGCAAAAACAGATGTTGAAGAAGTTCTTCCGCGACGAGACCGGTCTGGAACTGTCCGAGTACGCCGTCGCCGCCGCGCTGATCGCGCTCGCCACCGTCACGGCCTTCACGGGCCTCGGCAACACCATCAAGACCGCGATCACGAATCTCGGCACCAAGATTCCGACCGCCCCGTAATAACGCTTCCCCCTGGGGCGGCGCGCGACCGGCACCGGACGCGCGCCGCCCCGCACACACCACGCCGAACACACTTCGAGGTGCAGAGAGATGATTAAGAGATTCATGAAGGACGAGGCGGGGCTGGAGCTTTCGGAGTACGCCGTCGCCGCCGCGCTCATCGCGCTGGCGTGCGTCACGGCCTTCACCGGCCTCGGCACGACCATCAAGACGGCCGTCGAAAACCTGTCGAGCAAGATCCCGACGGCGGCGCCGTAACAGACCGGTTCGAGCGGCGCGCCCGCGCCTGCGCACCTGAAGAGCGCACACGGGCGCGCCCCCGAGCCGCCCCAGGATTCGAACGGCGAGAGCCGAATTGGTTTCGACCCGCACTCATTCATTCATTCCTTCTTAATAAAAGTTATAGGTCATGTTCGACAAGACGACCATCGCCGCCCTTTCGTTGCTGCTGCCGCTGACGGCCGTCATCACCTATTTCGATGTGCGCTACCGCCGCATCCCGAACCTCTTCGTGCTCGCGACGCTCGTCAGCGGGCTCGTCATCAACTTCGTCACCGGCGGCGTCGCCGGCCTGACGGCGAGCGCGGGCGGGTGCCTGCTGGCCTTCGGGCTGATGTTCGTCCTCCACGTCTTCGGCGCGATGGGCGCGGGCGACGTGAAGCTGTTCGCGGCGGTCGGCTCGGTCTTCGGGACGCAGATGGTCGTCCCCGTCTTCCTCGTCGTGCTGCTGACGGGCGGGGTGCTCGCCGTCTACACGATCCTGCGCAACGGGACGCTGCTGACGACGCTGACGCGCGTGCTGCAAATCTTCGTCGGGCTGCTGCCCGGCTGGCAGATGCCGCGCTTCGAGGTGCCGGCCGACAGGCGCCACACGCTGCCGTACGGCGTGGCCATCACGCTCGGCAGCCTCATCTCGCTGTTCGTCTTCCGCGCCTGAGGGCCGCGGGCGGCCGGACGACCCGGGGCAGTTAGAACTTCGACTGGAGAAAACTGGACATGCGCAACAAACGTCTCCTCTTCGTGCTGGGCAGCGCGGTGGTCTTCGGGCTGCTGGCCGCCGTCTCCGTGAGCCGCTACCTGTCGGACGCGCAGGCCAGCTCGCGCAACTTGAACAACGTGGTGGTGGCGAAGGTGGACATACCCTTAGGCACCAAGATCGAGGCCGAGCAGCTCTCGACCGTGCAGTTCCCTTCGGACGCCGTCCCCGAGGGCACCTTCAACGACGCGCAGAAGCTGGTCGGCCGCGTGGCGGTCGTCGGCGTCGCCGCGCGCGAGACGATCACCGACTTCAAGCTCGCGCCCGAGGGCTCGCAGGGCGGCATCTCGGCGGTCATCCCCGCCGGCTACCGCGCGATGACGGTCAAGGTGGACGACGTGATCGGCGTGGCGGGCTTCCTCCAGCCGGGGACGATGGTGGACGTGCTGACGGTCATCGACCCGCCCGGCAACAACGTCAGCAGCAACCCCATCTCGAAGATCGTCCTCCAGAACGTCAAGGTGCTCGCCTCGGGGCAGAACCTCGACAAGCCGAAGGACGAGCGCGAGGCCGACGCCGTCAAGGCCGTCACGCTCCAGGTCACGCCCGACCAGGCCGAGAAGCTGGCGCTGGCCTCGACCGAGGGCAAGCTCCGCCTGATGCTGCGCAACATGATCGACCAGGACGACGAGCAGACGAAGGGCGCCGACAAGCGGAGCCTCCTCGGCGGCGAGCACGCCACGCCGCCTCCGCCGCCCGGCTCGCTCAAGAGCGAGCAGACGCCGCCGCCCGCGCCCGTCCGCCGCGCGCCGCGCCCGCAGGCGCCCCCGCGCGTCTCGCAGGCCGCGCCCGCCGAAGCCCCGAAGCCTCAGCCGCCGCCGCCGCCGCGCCCGAGCGTCGAGATGATCCAGGGCACGAAGAAGAGCAACGTCGAGTTCCCTTGATGGATTGACCCGTTGATGCGCCGGTTCGGCGAAGCAATGAACCGGCGGGCAAGTCAACCAATTCATCATTCCAACAGAGGAGTCAAACAACCATGAAGAACCGTTCCCTGGTCGCGAAAATCTTTGTGCTCGTCGGCGTGCTCTCGGTGGGCGCGGCGGCGGCGAGGGCGCAGGGCCAGCCGCAGCAGAACTACGTCTCGGCCTCCTTCGAGCGCGCCGCGGCCGAGCCCGTCCAGATCAACGTGCTCGTCGGCCAGTCGCGCGTCATCAACTTCGACCGGCCCATCGGGCGCTTCTCGGTCTCGAACCCCGAGGTGGCCGAGGCCGTGCTGGTCTCCCCCGACCAGGCGGTCGTCAACGGCAAGGCGTTCGGGCAGGTCAACTTCATCGCGTGGGAGAAGTCGGGCGGCGCCTTCCTCGTCTTCGACGTCTACGTCCGCTCGAACCTCTCGCTCATCGACTCGCAGATCAAGGCGCTCTTCCCCGACGACGACGTCCGCCTGAGCCAGGCCAACGGCTCGGTCGTCCTCTCGGGCAAGGTGAAGAAGGCGACGACGGTCTCGCAGGCCGAGGCGGTGGTCAAGGCCGCCGGGTTCAACGTCGTCAACATGCTCCAGTCGCCCACGACGAACGCCGCGCAGGTGCAGTTGATGGTGCGCGTCGCCGAGGTCAGCCGCTCGCGCCTGCGCGAGCTGGGCGCGACCTACGCCTACGAGTCTTCGCCCGGCGTCGGCGGCGTCATCGGCTCGGGCGGCGGCCCCTGGACGATGTCGAAGGTCGACCAGGGCAACATCTTCGGGACGATGGTCGGCAGCGCCCTGAACCTCTTCGTGATGGGCGGCAACACCTACAACTTCATCCACGCGCTGAAGACGCAGGGCGCGCTGCGCTCCCTGGCCGAGCCGAACCTGATCGCGATGGACGGCCAGCAGGCGAGCTTCCTCGCCGGCGGCGAGTACCCGGTGCCCATCGTGCAGAACAACGGCGACCGCGCGCTCGTCACCATCCTCTTCAAGGAGTACGGCGTCCGCCTCAACTTCAAGCCGACGATCATCGACGAGGACCACATCCGCCTGGAGCTTGAGCCCGAGGTCTCCTCCATCGACTACGCCAACGGCGTCAAGTTCGACGGCTTCCTGATCCCGGCCCTCAAGACGCGGCGCGCCAAGACGGGCGTCGAGCTGCGCGACGGCCAGTCGTTCGCGCTCGCCGGCCTGCTCGACAACAGCGAGGTGCGCTCGCTCTCGAAGATGCCGATCATCGGCGACATCCCCATCCTCGGCACGCTCTTCAACTCGAAGTCGTTCCAGAAGCAGGAGACCGAGCTGATGTTCATCGTCACGGCGCAGCTCGTGAAGCCGGTCAACCCCGACGACCTGCCGCAGATGCGCGGCGTGGACGGCCTCAAGAACGGCTCGCCGCTCGGCATCGAGCCGAAGGGCGAGGGCATCAACGGCGACCACGGCTTCTCGACCGGCGAGAAGAGCGGCGCCGCCCCGGCCGCGCAGCCCGAGGCGCAGCCGAAGAAGAAGGCCGACGGCGCGAAGGCCGTCGAGGTCTCGAAGAAGCAGCAGTAAGACGGGTCAGAACCGCCCTCGGTGGCGGGCGGGCCGGCGTGACGCGGCGCTGACGGGTGACACCGGCCCGCCCGCCACCGAGGGCGGGACTGCCGCTAGCTATGCGGGAGGAGGGGTGAGATGAGGCTTCCGAAGTCTGAGGGCAAGAGGGAGCGGGGCTCCGTGCTGGCGATGAGCGCGCTCGGCATGCTCGCGTTCCTGCTGGCCACGGGGATGGCCGTGGACATCGGCCACTTCTACCTCGTCAAGTCCGAGTTGCAGAACGCGGCCGACGCCGCGGCGCTCGCCGGCGCCTCGGCGCTCAACTCGGGCGCGACCGGCATCCAGGAGGCGACCAGGCGCGCCACGGCCGCGATGAACGGCTACGAGTTCAACTCGAAGGGGCTCTCCATCGTCGACGTCAAGTTCGCCGTCAACCTCAACGGCACCTACATGGACGCCGGCGCCGCCTCGGGCGCGTCCGTCGTGAAGAAGATTCGCTTCGTCAAGGTCGAGACGCCGAGCGTGCCCGTCCAGGTCTTCTTCGCCGCGCCCGTGCTCGGCGCGAGCAAGGGCATGAAGGCCCAGGCCACGGCCGGCATGTCCCTGCCCATCTCCAGCGTCTGCGACTTCCTCCCCGTCTCGGTCATCGACTACGGCACGCCCATCGCGCCGGGCCAGACCTACACCTTCCGCGCCGCGCCGGGCGGCGCCGTCTCGCCGGGCAACTACCAGATTCTCGCCGTGGCCGGCTCGGGCGGCCAGGACGTGCGCGTCGGCCTCGCCAGCGGCGTGGACGCCTGCGCCGCGCCGGGCGACGAGTACGCCGTCGAGACCAAGCCGGGCGTCACGGCCGGCCCCGTCCGCGTCGGCGTCAACACGCGCTTCGACGAGTACGGCCCGCAGGTCGACCCCGTCATGCAGCCGCCCGACAAGAACGTCCAGGAGCACATCAACTACGCGCAGTACCTCGCGGGCGCGCCCTCGACGCCGCCGACGCACGGGGACGGCGTGGCCGGCCGCCGCGTCGTCATCATCCCCATCGTCAAGATCGACCAGTACGACTCGGGCCGCGGCGTCGTCAGGTTCGACCGCTTCGGCCTCTTCTTCCTGAAGAACAAGGTCGGCAGCGGGAGCGGCGGCGACCTGGAGGCCGAGTACATCGACGTGCCGACGGTGGTCGGGCGCGGCCAGGTCGGCACCGGCGCGGCGGCCGCGAACGGCTTCCTGGCCAAGCCCGTGCTCTACAAGTAGAGGGGAGGGTTGCGATGCGTTCGTTGACGAGAGTGTCGGGGCTCGGGCGGTTCGCGCGGAGCGAGCGGGGGACGCAGCTCGTCGAGCTGGCGCTGGTGCTCCCCATCCTGATGGCCTTCTTCGTGGCGACGGCCGAGTTCGGCCGCTACTTCTACAGCTACTCGACGCTGGCGAAGGCCACGCGCGCCGGCGCGCGCTACCTGGCGACGACGCCCGTCAACGCCGTCGGCGGGCAGGGCGGCTACAACACGAAGGGCGAGGACGACAGGGTCAAGAGGCTCGTCGTCTACGGCGACCCGAACGCGGCCTCCGGGTCGAAGCCGGTCGTGCCCGGCCTCACCGTCGGCAACGTCGAGCTGACGCGCGCGGGCAAGGTCGCCTCCGTGCCCGACACGGTGACGGTCAGGATCGTCAACTACAAGTACACGCCGCTCCTCAACCTCGGCAACTTCGCCAACGGCCTCAAGTGGACGGCCGTGCCGATCAAGGCCGCGACGACGATGCGCTTCATGCTCAGCCAGCCGACGCCGCCGGCCTAGAGGAAGGGGAGGGACACCGTGCGCCTGAAGTCAACCGGCAGTAGTTCAAAGTCCGACCAGCGGGGCGAGCGCGGCGCGGCGCTCGTCGAGTTCTCCATCGCGGCGCTCGTCTTCCTGACCTCCATCTTCGCCGTCCTGGAGTTCGGCCGCCTGCTCTGGGTGCACAACGCGCTGACGGACGCGGCGCGGCGCGGCGCGCGCTACGCCGTCACCCACGCCCAGGCGGACGTCGCGGACGCGCAGCGCATGGCCGTCTACGGCACGACCGCCGACGGCCCGCAGACGCCGATGGTCTCGGGGCTGACGCCGGGCATGGTGAAGGTCACACACAACAACTTCGGCGTCGGCCAGGGCACCGTCACCGTCAAGATCGACGCCTACGACTTCAACTTCGTCGTGCCGCTCGTCGGGACGACGATTCGGATGCCCGAGTACATCACCACCCTGACGGCCGAAAGCGCCGGCACCGAGCCCGGCCCGCTCCCGTAGGTAAAAGCCATGACGAACAAGCTGACCTTCGTGATCCTGAGCAGCGGCCTTGAGAACTTCAAGGAGCTGCGCGCGGCCCTGGCGACGCAGGAGGGCGCGCGCGTGCTCGTCGGCGGCGACGACGCCGAGCAGGTCTTCCCCGAGATCGAGCGGCTCGCGCCCAACGCCGTCATCGTCGCGCTCGGCGCGGAGCCCGACGCGTCCCTCCGCTTCGTCGAGCGCGTCGCGCGCGAGTGCCCGCGGACGGCCGTCATCTGCGCCGCGCGCGAATCCTCGCCCGACACCATCCTGCGCTCCATCCGCGCCGGCGCGCGCGAGTTCCTGCGCCTGCCCGTGCGCCCCGACGAGTTCGCCACCGTCTACGCGCGCGTCGCGGACTTCTGCGCCGTCCAGCCCGAGCCGCCGAAGAAGCGCGGGCGCGTGCTCTCGGTCTTCTCCTCGAAGGGCGGGACGGGGACGACCTTCGTCGCCACCAACGTCGCGGCCGCGCTGCAACAGCAGACGGTGCTCCTCGACCTCAACTTGCAGGCCGGCGACCTCGGCCTCTTCCTCGGCGTCGAGCCGAAGTTCTCCATCGCCGACCTCGTCGAGAACCGCGAGCGCGTGGACGACACGCTGCTGCGCAGCTACCTGACGCCGCACACCGCGAACCTGTCCCTGCTGGCCGCGCCGCGCGAGGCCGACTCGGCCGACGACATCGAGGCCGAGCACGTCTTCCAGGTGCTGGAGATTCTGCGCGAGCGCTTCGAGTACGTGGTGGTCGACCCGCAGCACACGTTCGACTCCATCACCCTGGCCGCGCTCGACCAGTCGGACGAGATACTGCTGGTGCTCACGCTCGACATCCCCGCCATCCGGAGCACGCAGCGCGCGCTGCAAATCTTCGACCGGCTCGGCTACCCGCGCCACAAGCTGCACGTCGTCGTCAACCGCTTCAGCAAGCAGATCGACCTCGACCTCCGCCAGGTCGAGCGGTTCCTCGGCGAGCGCGTCATGGGCTACGTGCAGAGCGACTACAGGACGGCCGTCAACTCGATCAACCTCGGCCAGCCGCTCGTCACCTCCGACCCGCAGTCGAAGATCGCCACCGAGCTGCGCCAGATCGCCGCGCGCTTCGGCGGCGGCGCGCAGCCGGCGCCCGCGGAAGCGCGCCGCGGCCTCCTCGGCAACTTCTTCCGCAAGGAGAAGGCCGCGGGCAAAGAGGCGGTCAGCGGCCAGCTCACGGCGGTCGGCTAAAAACTTTGAAGACTGAAGGCTGAAGGCTAAAACCCATGTCACTTCGCGAAAGACTCATCAGGGAGCCGGCGCCGAACGCGGCGGTGTTCGGGCGCGGCGACGAGGCCGCGGGGCCGGGCGGCGGCAACATCTACCAGGAGATGAAGGCGCGCCTGCACCGCGCCATCATCAACCGCATGGACCTGACCAAGCTCGGGCAGCTCGACGCCGAGCAGCTCCACGCCGAGGTCTCGCGGCTGGTCGAAGACATGATCGCCGCCGAGAACGCCCCGCTCTCCGTCAGCGAGCGCGAGCGCCTCATCGGCGAGGTGCGCCACGAGCTGTTCGGCCTCGGGCCGCTGGAGCCGCTGCTGGCCGACCCGGAGGTCTGCGACATCCTCGTCAACTCGCCGAAGAAGGTCTAC